>JBJKQI010000031.1:0-23513 GCA_046705565.1 Candidatus Pacearchaeota archaeon
AGTTTGGGCAAATGATTTATTCAAAGAAATTTAAAACCCAAAAGAATGAATTATTGTTTAGGACTGTCGCTTACAACTTAAATCGGCTGATAAATTCCGAACCCGGAATTTACTTTCTACAAAGCCTCTTTTTCTTCAAAATTTTAATATGTTTAAATTAAAACAAGGTTTTTTATTACAATTCTTCGCATCCGAACATCTTCTGGCATCATCAATTGTGTCTGTTTTCGATGCCACGGAGTGTGAGCTCGTGGTGGGTGGATATAAGGTACCCGACACAGTCGGGCACTTCTTTTTAATTTTAATTTATTAAGTTTCTAAATAATGTACTCTTATGCAACAATCCTTATAAATTGATTATTTGTTAGATTTTTATGTCTACAGACTCTCCGTTTATAGCTAGAATAACCCATTATGGAGGAGCACGCTTTCCTGTAAGGGCATATGTTTTTAGAAATAGCCTTGATGAAGGCTATGAGGGAAAATTAGATCTTGCCCATTCACATTTACTTGAAGTCCTTGCAACAATTCCCGGCGATAAATTTGATTATTTGCTTGGGGCAGTTTGGTTTAATCCAGATAATAATTCAAAGACAATTGATTTTATGGGCTATAGTGGTTTAGAAAAAAATTGGAAATCAAATCCAGAAGTTGATCCTTTTATATATCGGAACGGAGTTTTTGTTCCAAGAGTAATCAAAAATATAAATGATTTAATTCCAGGAAAAGACAGTTTTTGTGGTACCTCTATGAAAATGTTCGGAGGAGAAGAAGATTATAGATTGACAACCAAGGATATAAATGAATATTTTAAAACCTCTCCAAATTTAGGGATATTAGAACCTCCTGTAGATATTGGAGAATAAACTTCCAGTTTTATTTCTTAAACCAGATTGTTCTCAAAGAATTTAAGATGACTGAGACGTCAATTGCTTCCTGCAAAACAGCTCCGACAATAGGTATAATAAATCCGAAAGCGGCAAAACCCATTCCGACGACAGAAAGCCCTATTCCAACAAGCATGCTTTGCTTTGCGATTGTCATGGTTCTTTTTGAGATCTTTATTGAGTCCAAAACTTCTGAAAAATTTCCCCCAAGAAAAACGATGTCTGCAGCTTCTGAAGAAGCAGTATGTTCTTCGTGACTAAAAACCATTCCTACATCAGAAAGGGCAAGTGCAGGCGCGTCATTTATACCGTCCCCTACCATAACTATTGTTTTCCCTTCTTTTTTTAATTTCCTTATGCCCTCTTCTTTTTCTTTAGGGCTCATACCATATTTTATTTTTACTTTGCCGTCAAGTTCTTTAGCGAGTTTTTGTGCAGCTTCCTTTTTGTCTCCTGTGAAAACGTGAATTTCCACTCCTCCTCGGCTTATTTTACTTATTATGTCTTTTGCATCCTTCTTCAAAGTATCCTCAAAAATTATCTCTGCAATTGATTTTTTTCCTTCCATAAGGCTAAGGTGATTCATTTCCGAATTTGGTCCCTTAATTATAGAAAACTCTTTTTTGCCGACTAAACCATAAATTCCCTTACCAATCTCTTCATGCACACTGTTTGCAATTAAAGTTTTTATTTTTTCTTTTTTCGCTTTTTCAACTATTGAACGTGCAAAAGGATGAAGCGAGTTTCTTTCCATTGCTTCGGCTATCTGTAAAATTTTATTTTTATCATATCTTTTATCTTTTACATAAATATCTTTTAATATAGGTTTACCAAGGGTAATCGTGCCGGTTTTATCAAATACAATTGTATCTGCTTTTGAAACAGCTTCGAGTGAAGAAAGGTTTTTTATTATTATCTTTTTTTTAGCTGAGGCACTCATTCCCCCAATAAGCGCTACGGGGGCGGCTATTAGAAGTGGGCACGGCGTTGCAATGACTAATACTGCAAGGACATAATTAAAATCTTTAAAATAAAGGTAAGCAAAAAGGGCTATTAAAAGAGCAATAACTGTGAATCCCGCGTTATATTTGTGGGCAGCCCTAACGAGGGGGGCCTTTTCTTCCTGGGCTTTTTCCACCATATTTATTATTTGTCTGTATGTAGAATCTCTATCCACTTTTGTTACTAAGACTATTATTGAATTTCCAATGTTAACTGTACCACTTCTAAGAGTATCTCCCTTGGACCTATCAACAAAATAAGGTTCACCTGTTAAAGTCGACTCATCGATTTGCGCGTGTGCAGAGACAAGTTGCCCGTCTAGTGGGATAACCTCTCCCTTTCTAACCAAGATTTTCTCTTTAATTTTAACGTCTTTTATTTTTTTGTTTTCAGTTTCACTTTCACTTTTCCAGACAATAACCTCCCTTGGAATTCTATTTGAAAGCATAACAAGTGAGCTCTTCGCTTTTTTTTGGGCATAGTATTCAAGTCCTTTGCCGCTTGAAATCATCAAGGCGATAACACCACCAACGAGATATTCCTGCGACAGGACTGCGACCGCAACCGCAAGTATTGCAATGTAATCAAGTGCAAAGCTTTTGTTCTTTATTGAAATAACGCTCTCAGTTAATATTTGGAGGCCCCCTGGAATTATACCAATTATAAAAAATACTCTTGCCGCAAAGTCTAAATTATAAACAAATTCAAGGATCAAACCCACAATAAGCGCCACAAATATAAAGACCGGAATTCCAAAAACGTTGTACTTAGAAAAAAACCTCTTTGTTTTATCCATAGGAAAAATAGATAAATAAAGTTTAAAAAATTGTGGATTAACTTTTTTTATAAAATTAGGGGGTTTCCCTTTATGATTCTTGCTTTATCGTCGATAAAATGAGAAAATTCGACGGTTTTTCAAAACCACTTTTGCATAACAGAAGAATTTATATAGTCAATTTGTATAAAAAATTTATAAAAAATGAGGTGCAAGCAAGGCTTGTAAAACCCAAAATATGGAAAAAGAGTTTGAAGAAATCCCCCGTTTTGAAGAAGACGATTCGGAACTCGAGGAATTCCTTGACGAGCTGGATTAGTTCGATATGTCGGTAAGGGAAACCTGATTATTGTCTGTTGACAACTCGCTCTCAGGTGCCTTAACCGATACATTTAATTCTTTTATTTTTATTTTTGAAACAAAAATATTTGTAAACTGAATAGCTAGCTTCTCACCAACATTAAGCCCTTCAAAACTTTTTTGCCGAAGCAAATCTCCGTCCCCATAAATATACACAGTTTCATTTGTAGAATTAGCTAGACCAATATTTTCAATTGAGAGATTAACATTTAAGTATCTCCCTGAAATGTAAGCAGAAACGTTTGAGAGTTTTATGTCTGGATAAGAGGGATATGAATAAAGCTCATTTATTTTCTGAGGTATTTCATTTCCAATGGTTTGGTCGCAATTACTTATTGGATACATAATGTTATCTTTATTCTTTGAATGGGCAAATCCAAGCGCATGCAATAGTTCATGGATGTCTATATTGGGTCTAGGGCAGTCCGAATTTCTTAAAAGAAGGACCTGACCTTTTTCTATTAAATCAAAATTTTCTCCGGGAATTACTTTTGTTGGGCCACCTTCTCCTGCAACAAAGAAACCACTGCCTTCTGTTGATGGAATAACTGTATTATCACAACTTACAGTTATCTCTTCATTATTATTAACTGGATAAAACTTTAGGGCCGTTAGATTGCCTAAATAATTAAACGCATCAATCATATCATTTTTTTTGACCAATGAGCAGTTGCTTTGAATTTTGTAGGATATGTCTGGCGTTGAATATCTCATGTTTTTATAAAACTGCATTTGAGTTGAAATATTTCCGACATTAAATTCGGGATTTGTATTTGTATGAAATGAAACGCTTCCGGAAGGAAAAAGCCAGTACAAAACAATTAAGGCTATAACTATAACTGTAAGTATGCCTATAAAAATGCCTTTAAGATTCATTCATGATAAAAGAGCATCAATTATATAAACTTAGTGAATACCAATAATTTATATAAAGATTTTATGATTTATTTTTCTATGGAAACGCCCAGAGTTGATGAGTTTTTGAAGATAGATTTTAATTTTGATCCTATTGAAAAAATAAAAAAACTTGTTAGTTTCCCCAACTCAAAAGTTAAAAGAATTTCCTTCAAGGAAGGTGAAAAATGTTTTTATCGATTTACATTTAGAACAACTTTTAATTATCTGGACAAAAAAGACTTTTTGTCCAATGAGATTTACACTTTTAATTCAAAACCAATAGATGGAAATTTATCTGAGTATGTCTTAATAGAAGGAAGTAAAAAAGAGATAAACAACTCCGACTTTAGAAATTCTTATTTTGCGGCAAAAGAAGAATTAAAAAAAAGGATACAAAAGAGGACAAATGAATTTTCAAAATTTTTAGCGGATGTTTTAGAAAAAGAGAAGAAAAAAATTGAGGATAGATTCAAAAAAGAAACAGGAAAGTTTCAGAGGGGGGTAGATGAAATTGCAGACAATTTAATGGAACTTGCAAAAAAGGGTGACATTCAAAAAATAAATGAACAAAAAAGATTAATTGAGAAAATAAAGAAAGAATCAAACTTTGAAGAACTTGAGAAAGATAAACTAAGAGCAATACAGCTCGAGAGACAAAAGCACATGTTAAATGTTGAAAATAGCCTCGAAAAATTGACAGTAATCAATTATCCTGTTTATATATTTACAATTGAGACAGTTCTTGATAATGTAAAAAAGATTTTTGTCTTTGAGTTTGATCCTATCTCGGAAAAAATTTCAGGATTAAATTGTGATAATTGCAGGAACCCTTCAAGAGAGATCCTTTTATGTGCAGGAGGCCACGCAGTATGTAAAAATTGTTTTGTTGTATGTAAATCATGCCTCAAGGGATTTTGCAAAAAGTGTGCTAAAAATAATTGTGAAATTTGTTCAAAAAAAATTTGCAAAGATTGCTCTGTCAGATGTTTTAGGTGTTCAAGAACAGTCTGCAAAGACCACACGAAAAAAGATAAGGTCACTGGGTACTATTATTGCAACAATTGCTTAAAACGCTGTTCAAGATGTGATGAACTAAAAGATCCTTATACTTTTAAAGTCAGCAAGAAAACAAAATCAGAAATCTGCGAAGACTGTTACAGAAAAGAAATGCAGGGAAAGGTTCTGGAAGGTGTTTTTGAATAGTCATTCTATATCCCTTAACATATCTTCACTAATAAACCAGGTTGGACGTCTACCTGAGTAAGTTAACACTAAGTGTTTTTTGGCACGGCTGATTGCAACGTAAAAGAGTCTTCTTTCTTCTTCGTCTTTGTCATATTTGTAAATTTTTATTTTTTCAAAGAGGGGGTGTTCACTATAACGCAATGGGAAATATTTTGGAGCAGCCCCAACAACAAAAACAAGTTCGGCTTCAAGACCTTTGGCTGAATGGACGGTGGAAAGAGTAACCTCCCCTTTTTTTGCAATTGTTTCCCTGCCTTCAGTTTTAACAATATGCTTTATTCCCTTCTTTTTGAAAATAAAGGATAAATCTTGGATTTGCCGATTAGTCCTGGCAAGAACAAAAATTTCTTCATAAGGAATATCCGAAGATATAATTTTCTGTGCAATAAACTCAAACTCTTCAGCTTCTCCACCAAACTTAATAATCTCTACATCACCTACTTCTTTAGAATTGGTATCGAGCATTGGCAAGCTCATTTTTTTTATAGTGTTATTCATGAAATTAACTATTTTTTTTGAACTTCTGTAATTTTTTTTCAAATAGATGACTCTCGCATTCGGGTATGTCATTTTGAATTCCTGTATATATTTTATTTCTGAACCTCTCCAACCGAATATGGACTGTCGTGGGTCACCGACGCAAAATAGATTTTTTGGGTTTAAGATTTTTAATAATTTAATTTGCTCGTGATTCACATCCTGAAACTCATCAACAAGAATGTGCTCAAAGATAGGCACCTGTTTTTTATAGATTTCAAAAAATTTAATTGCATCCTTAACCTGATCTGAGTACGTTCTTAAGCCCATAGATGTAAAGTATTTATCAAGGTACCTAATTATATTAAAGGTCATATCAGAAATTTTTCCTTCTTCGTGCAGATATTCTTTTTTGAATTCTGCAATGCTTAATCCCGAGGTTTTAAAGAGATCAAAGATGTCAAGGTAATCGGACACAAAGTTTTTCTGAAGTTCGTACTGGTTTTTCCCAAATTTTTCACCGTTTTGAAAGTATGTTTCAATTGCTTCGGGTATAGTAATATTAATTTCATCAAGGGCTTTTAGGATTCCAATCATCTTTTCTTGATAGTTTGCGATTCTGGTTCTTCTACCATATATCCTACCGCTGTTTTTTAGTAAGATTTTCTCAGCAAATGAATTAAATGTCTCAACGACAACCTCAACTCCGACGGATTTAAGGCGTTTTTCCATTTCTTCCTTTGCCTTTCTTGTGAAAGTCACTGCAAGAATCTTTTCCCCTGAAACTTTTTTTAGTTTGTTCAAAAACTCAATTCTTTTTGTGAGGACTGTGGTTTTTCCTGAGCCTGCACCGGCAACACAAAGAATGTTTTCAGCTGATGAAACTACTGCCGTTTTTTGCTCTTCATTAAACCCCGAGAGAAATTCTTCTAGCTCTCTAAAAGCTTCAACTTCCCTTTTTGTGATCTCATCGTTGTTTTTTTTATCGTAGGAAATTCTCATTTTTCCAGATTCAGAAATCTCAATTACTTTTGTTCCATTATTAAACACCGAGTCTAAGATATTTACAAACCCCTCATTTGTCACTTCTTCAAGAATTTCAAAAATCCTATCGCGCGATAAATGAGAAAGTACCCCAAAACTGGGGTAATTGTAAAGTTTATTCTTTTCAATTGAATCATTTCCTTCTCCGGCGAGAAAATCAACTAGGAGATTTTTTCCGACAGGAAATGGCAAACTCTTTAATCCCTCTAAAAAAAGTTTATAGTCTCTTGAAGTGTCTCTTTTATATTCCGGAATATCCACCATAAAATTTTAAGAAATAAAGGATTTAAATTATTAATGTCAGTTAATTTAACTTCTCAAATCTTTTATTAAAGTATAAACAAAAGCCAGGGGAATTAGACTCACCAAAATTCCAAGGGCAATACCAAGATAATGCGAAGCTCCTGTTAGTATAGAAATTTGGGCGCCTAAAAATTCAACGGCATAAGCAGGGTCAAGAAGGTACGCTCCGGAGCCTCCCGACCATAAGTTTATAAAAAAAACCACTATAAAATATGCGACAAGTGAATAAAAAATTTCAAACTTGAAATTCTCTATTTTCTTTTTTTTCACTTCTTTTTTTGTTCTCTTTTTTGTCATCTTAAACTAATTTTAATGATAGCTCTCCGACAAATTAAACTTAAAAATATTCATAAATAAATTAGGAAATAATTGTTTTTATTTGTTTGCCTGTCAAATACCAGAAAATTAATAAATATCTTTTACTTAAAAATAATACAAGGAGGTGCCAATATGAAAAACATTTTAGACATAATTGCTTTAATTTTAGTACTTATAGGTGGCCTTAATTGGGGATTGGTTGGAGCATTCCAGTTCAACTTAATTGACTCAATTTTTGGGGGCGGAAGTGTTGTCTCTGCAATCATATACATCTTGGTCGGAATTTCAGCAATATACGGAGCATTTGTATTCTTCCAGGAATAACCCTTTAAGATATTTATTTTATTTTTACTAATTAACTAATTTTCAATTTTGAACATTAAATCTGCTTAGTTGCACGTTTAGCCAAAAAAGGCCTGTTTGTTGTAAAAAAGATCAATTTAAAAACCCAGACTTCCAACATGGATGGTTAATAGAATTGGAAGGGAGGACAAATAAGATGAAAATATACGTTGGAAATCTGCCATTCAGTGTTGATGATAAGAAACTCGAAAGTCTTTTTAGTGAATACGGGCAAGTGGAAGAAGCAACAATCATAAAAGACAAGTTTTCAGGCAGATCAAAAGGATTTGGTTTTATAAATATCAATGACGAAGAATCAGCTAAGAAAGCAATTTCTGAAATGAACGAAAAGGAAGTTGAAGGAAGAAAGTTGACTGTGAGTGAGGCAAAACCCCGTGAAGAAGGCGACAGACCAAGAAGAAGTTTCAACTCAAACAGAGGCGGACAAGGTCAGAGATTCGGCAATAGAGACCGAAGCAGAAATCAGGGAAGAGGGAGATATTAATCTTCCTAAAAATTTATTTTTTATTTTAAATTTTTGATCCATAGGGTTTTTATATCCCAAATTTTTTTAAGAGGTATGGAAGTAAAAGGCAAGGTAGTAATTGTAACAGGAGCTTCATCGGGGATAGGTCTCGCGGTTGCAAAACTGCTTTCAAGGCAGGGAGCAAAGGTTGTTCTTGCTGCAAGATCGTCTCATATAAAGAATATTGAAAAAGAGCTTCCGGATTCTTTGGCAATCTTAACAGATGTAACCCAAACAGATGATATAAAGAATCTTGTGAAAAAAGTGATGGAAAAGTACGGGAAAATTGATATTTTAATTAATAACGCAGGAAGAGGAATGCATGGGTTTTCAGTTGAAAAAACTCCAATAGAAGAATACAAAGAGATTATGGAACTTAATGTGTTCTCTGCTCTGGAACTTATGAAAGAGGTTATCCCAATAATGAGGCACGAAGGTCAGGGGATGATAATAAATATTTCTTCAAAACTTTCAAAAATGTATCTCCCATATCTTGGCCCCTATTCTTCAACAAAGTATGCCTTAAATTCAATAACTCAGACCGCCAGAGCCGAATTAAAGAAAGATAATATAATTGTAAGTGCAGTCCTGCCCGGGATGACAGCAACTAACTTTTTCAAAAATTCAGTTGACCCGAAAGAAGGATATCAAATGAGAGGAGATATACCCCAAGCTGATTCTCCGGAGAAAGTTGCCCAAGCCATTCTTGATACAATTAAGTCTGAAGAAGCCGAAGTGCTGGTTTAATTCTCTAAAAAAATAAGGGGCTGGGAAAACATTAATTAACTTATACGGATTTAATAGATTATGGAAGAGGCTTATTTTGGCATGGGTTGTTTTTGGAAACCGCAATATATTTTTTCAAAAATGCCAGGAGTTAAAACCGAGGTTGGATACATGGGAGGAAACGCTCCTGCAAGTTACAAAGAAGTTTGTACCGGAAAAACCGGACACGCGGAAGTTGTAAAATTAATTTATGACGAAAAAAAGATTTCTTACGTGGATTTGTTAAAAATTTTCTGGGAAAAACATAACCCAACAACTTTAAACAAGCAGGGCCCGGATGTAGGAGAACAATACCGCTCTGTAATTTTTTATACGGATGAAACTCAAAAAAAGTTGGCAGAATCTTCAAAAAGAGGAGTTGAAAAGCAGTTAAAAAAGAAAGTTGTAACTCAAATACTAAAAGCAAAAAATTTTTACAAAGCTGAAGAACGTCATCAGAATTATATTGAAAAAACAGGAGAAGTTTGTTATTAAAGTGAAACAAATAAATCCAAAATTAACAAAAGAAGAAAAGAAAATTCTTTTTGAAAAAGGCACTGAGCGCCCGTTTACAGGAAAACTTCTGCACAACAAGAATAAAGGAAATTATGTCTGCAAAAACTGCGGGGCAAAACTTTTCGCTTCAGACGCGAAGTTTGATTCAGGAACCGGTTGGCCAAGTTTTGACAAAGCAAAAAATGTGGAACTTAAAACAGATTTGTCCCATGGCATGATCCGCACAGAAGTTGTCTGTAAGAATTGTGGAGCACATTTAGGACACCTATTCAAAGACGGGCCTACAAAAACAAAAGATAGATACTGTGTAAACTCTGTATGTTTAAATTTTACGAAAGACTAATTTTTTAGAGTCATAAAATTAAATAAATGTCTTTCAATCTAAAATTGCTACAATTTTATTTTCTCTTTTTATCTGGTTTTAAAGGGGCGCCGGAAAAACTTTGCTCTGCAAAGAATAACAAAGCAATCACTGCAATAACCGTCGAAATAAGGTAATTGCCCCATATAGCAGTTATTAAAACAACAAGAGCCGCAATTGCCGCAAAGATTCCTTCCTCTTTTTCAGTTTTCTTTCCCATATTACTTTTAGATTATTTGAGTATAAAAATCTTTTTTTCCTACTTTTTTCTTCTTTTCTTTTTCTTTGTATTACGTTTAGGCTTTGTGAAAAGATAAATTGCCAGTACAAGTGCAATAATAATTATAACCCCAAAAATTATTTCCTCTCTTGAAAAAGATATTCCAGGGGTTGTCTTTGGTTTTTCAGTTGTTCCATTAGTTTGATTTTCTTTTTGTTGTGAAACTGTGTGAAAAATTCTGTTCCCGGTTGTTAATTCTTTTATTGTTATATTTGCAGTGCCGTTTTTTATATCATTTAATTTTATATAAATATTGTAATAATCCGGGGAGGTTAAATTTAGATACTTTTCCTTGCCAACATAAATTGTGAATCGGATAGGCGTGCTCTCAACTGTTAAGTTTGCATAATCAAGACCAACACCGTCAACCAAAAGTAAATGTGTCTCTCCATTTGATAGATTAAAATATTTGTATAAATTTTTTTCTAACGAAATTGAATACCCCTCAGTTATATTTTTAGGTTGCTCTGGAAGTGTTGCAGTGATTATTGATCCTCCGCCTCCGCCACCAGATGAAACGGGGAGCGAATTAATTGTTAAATATCTGGTTTCACTCGCGTTTATGTTTCCAGCGTAATCCGTACAATTAATGCTCCAGTTGTAGTGTCCGGGCGAAAGCGAATGAACAAATGTGTTTGAAATTGAATTAATAGAAGAATTAGTAGAGACGCTCACGTCGTTCAAAAGAAGGATGCAGTTTTTTATTGGTGAAGAATCACTAACATTGTATTCAAATTTTATATTTTGAGTCCCCGTTTTTGTTGTCGAGTTAGCCGGCGAGACTAATGTTAAATTAGGAGGGGTGAAGTCATAATGAATCGTGTAATTTCCGAAGGAGAAGTTTTTGCTTTCGTTTGTGTAAAAATAACAGTTCCATAAATAACTGCCCTCTTTTGTAAAGTTGTATGAAAATTTTGTTGAGTTTGCACTTCCACTTATATTTTTTGTTTCATTGTGTATCAAGTTTGTGGTGTTGTAAATATTGAAAGTCATGTTTGTCAGATTTTTATTAGAGGATGAAAAATTGCATGAAAAAGTTTTATTTGTATTTGTGTAAGTGTTATTTGCAGGGCTCATTGAAATGGAATAATTCACCAACTCGAGGGTAAAGTTGCCGGATGACCCGGTGTTATTTGATTCATCCGAAGAAAAGCAGCCCCATTTGTAAGAACCATAAGGGAGACTGGTAAGTCCAAACGTTGACGAATTCTCATAACCTGTTACGCTAAGAGAAGTCGAGTTATACAATCCGGTTGAGTTCCATAGCTCAAGAGTCACATTTTTTAAGGCAAGGTCTGTTACGTTGCATATAAAGTTTTGGCTCTGGTTTGTTGAACTTGTTGCATTTAACGGTGAAACAAGGTTTATTGAAGGGCTTTCTTTATCAATCGAGAGTAAAGCTGAATAAGTATTTATTCTTGAAAATGTTAAATTACTCAAATTGTCATAAATTCTTTTCCCAGTTATATTAAATGCCGATTTAATCTCAGAGGGTGTCATGGTTCTATTGTTCAATTTTAAATATTGGTCTAACAAGGCAATTGAAGCCGAAACAAAAGGTGTTGCCATCGAGGTTCCCGACATTTGAGCGTAATTTCCGGAGCACCATACATTAGAATATCCATCATGACAAATCGTAGCTTTGGAGTATTCAGTTGAATTAATGCTCCCGCTTTGCGTTAATCCGTCTCCTCCAGGAGCAAGCAAACTAAGAATTTGATCTCTGTTTGAGTAATAAGCAACAACATCGCTTTTTGTTGTCGCGCCGACGGAAATAGCGTTTTGCATGCAAGCAGGAGAAGAAATTGCTGTTGCATTTCCGTCATTCCCTGCTGCAGCAACAACTGAAATATTTTCTGAGACAGATTTATTTATTGCTGCGGAAAATGAAGCGTCGCTGCCGTCACAATAATTTGAGTAGGTGGTGTTTGTTCCCAGGCTCATACTTATTACACTTATATTAAATTTTGTTGCATTATTTGTGCACCAGTTCATCCCATCTATTATATAAGACTCAGGACAAATTCCAGAAGAGTCACAAGCTTCTATTGCAATTATTTTTGCTCCAGGTGCAACACCGGTTATTTTTCCATGTGCAGCAACAATCCCGGCAACGTGGGTTCCGTGGCCGTAATCGTCCATTGGGTCACTTGTTCCATTAATAAAATTGTATCCTCCAATAACAGTACAATTTGAGGAAGCATTATTATTACCATAACATCCTCCAAGGTCAGCTAAATTATAATCTACCCCGCTGTCAATTATACAAACTGTTTCACCAATTCCGGTTAAGTTGTAATTTTTGTAAATCTTTTTTTGAACGGTTGTTGCATTTATTAACGGAACAGAAGTTGCAAGACTAAGGTGAAAAATTCTTTCAGGGGATATTGATTCGACCTGCGGATTGTTTTGAAGCTCAGAAAGTGAAGTCGAATTTATAACTGCATAAACCGAATTTCCCGTCGAATACTCAACGTTTTTGTATCCGACGATTTCAGGAACACTTTTTTGAGGGGCCGCAAGAAGCGAAAAGAATCCTGGCGGAGAAGTTCCATTTTTTAAAATTATCAAAACTCTTGCTTCACCATTTGAATTGATTGAATTTGAAACTGCATTTGTAAATTTTGGAGACTCTGCAAGTGAAACAGAGATGAAAGATGCAGCTAACAAAATTACTATAAAAACAAAAGCAAAAATTTTCCCCTTTTTCATTAAAATTTAAGGATATCTGTTCTTTTAAATTTTGAGAATTTTGTATATTAATCCAGAAATCTTTTATACTTTCATAATAAAGAAATATTATGAGTAAAGAGGAGAGTAATTATGAAACCTCTTATGAGAAGTCTGTCGAACTGCTGAAGAGGTGTCTTACAAAAGATGGGTTTACAGCTTCGCTCAACGGCAATGACAAATATAAGCGCATTTGGGGGCGTGATAGCATGATTTGCAGTCTTGCTACACTTTTAACCGACGACAAAAATTTAATAAGAGGAGCAAAATATTCTCTAAAAACTTTAATAAAATTTCAGCACAAACATGGACAGATCCCAAGCAATGTCGACGTGAAGAACAAGAAAGTAAGTTATGGAGGCTCAACCGGAAGAGTCGACGCAATTTTATGGTTTCTAGTTGGGTTTGTTGAATATATAAAAAAAACAAATGATCTAAATTTTCTGAAAAAAAATTACAAAAAATTCAAGAGAGCTTACGAACTCTTGACTTTATACGAATTTAATAATAAAGGGTTCATTTACATCCCTCTATCGGGGGATTGGGCCGACGAATACATTCAGGAGGGTTACGTTCTCTACGACGAACTGTTATATCTAAAATCAATTGAAGGTTTTATTTATTTAAGGAAAAAGCTTCACAAGAAAATAGATAAACTCGAAAACAAAAGAAAAGATTTAAGAAAAAAGATTCTTATCAATTTTATTCCTGAAAAAAAGAATAAGAGTTCAGAAGAAGTTTATGATTCAATTCTTTTTAATAAAACATTAAATAAAAAAAAGTTCAAAACTCCATATCTTTTGCCTTACTTTAATCCTTCCGATTATGGATTTCGATTTGACGGCTTTGCAAACAGTCTCGCACTTGCTCTTGGGATTTTACCAAAAGAAAAAGAGAAAAAATTAATTAAGTATGTGAAGAAAAATTTTTCAAGGAATACAAAATTCCTAATTCCCGCATTTTATCCTGTGATAACGAAAACAGACCCCGATTGGAGCAAGTTAAAAGAAAATTATTCTGTTAAATTTAGAAATGTGCCACACGAATATCATAACGGAGGGCTTTGGCCGATGATAACAGGTTTTTTTGCGGCGGGATTAACAAAGTTTGACAAAAAAGAAGCAAAAAAATATCTTGGCGGGATAAATTACGCAAACTCGCGGTCAAGAGAAAAAAAACAGTGGGGGTTTAGTGAGTTTTTGAATTCGGAAAATTTTTCTCCAAAGGGCACAGCTTTTCAGGCGTGGAGTGCCGCAGCAGGAATCATTGCTTACAAAACTGTTATCGAAGGGAGGAAATTATTTGCATGAAAAGAATAATTGCAACAGATTTAGACAGAACATTAATCCCCGACGGAAAAGCCCCGCTAAATAAATTTGCTATGAAAATATTCAAAGATTTTGTTGAGAAAGACGAATTTTATCTTGTTTTTGTGACAGGGAGAAATAAAGAACTAATTGAGGAAGGAATAAAAGATTACTCTCTCCCAAGACCGGACTTTTGCATTTCGTCAGTCGGAACTGTCATCTATAAATATGAGGGAGGAAGTCTCGTGAAACTCGAAGATTGGGAGAAAAATATAAAAAAATTTTCAAAAGGTTTTAGTGTTAAAAAAATAAAAAGCGCTTTAAAGAAACTGCCTGCAACGGAGCAGCCCCAAAAAAATTTAAATCAATTTAAAGAAAGTTTTTACTTAAAATTAAATAATAATACTGAAGGGGTTGTGGAAAAAGCAAGAGAAAAGTTATCAAAAAAAATTCCAACTGCACAAGTTATATACAGCATTGACCATGAAAAAAAAGTCGGTTTGTTAGACATTATACCAAAGAATGCTACAAAGTTAAGTGCTCTAAAATTTTTAACAAAAAAACTCAAAGTAAAAAAAGAAAACGTCCTCTATTCAGGAGATTCAGGTAACGACACCCTCCCGCTCACATCCGGGTTCAAATCGGTTCTCGTAAAAAACGCCTCGCACGACATAAGGGAAGCAGTTCTCCAGATTTCCAAAGAAAAAAATATAGCAAAGCAAGTCTACCCTGCAAAGGGAAACATAAAAATAAACGGTCATAAATTGAACGGAAATTACGTTTCAGGAATTCTTGAAGGCATGAAGCATTTTGGGTTTATTTAATCTTGAAATTTAATCCAATTAGATAGTTCTTCTTTTATCCGCTGTATGGTAGTTTCAAGCTCGTCCATAGCAATTTTTAGATTTTCTCCCCAGACAATATTAAATTGATTTAAAAGTTTATTTCTCTCTTTTTCATTTGGCTCATAAAATATCTCAATGTTCTCTTGCGTCCAATTATTTATTATTTCTATTTTTGTATTTGCATATATAAGTGATTCATATAATTTACTGGTTGAGCGAGAGCCTATTTCAAGAGGGATAGCTAATCCAAACTGTCCAATGATATTTAATGGAATTCTTCCTTCAGAGAGAAATTTATGATAATTCTCTAAATCATTTTTAATTAATCTTGAAGCTCTTAGGATATAACGAAGAAACCCCAAATCACTATTTCTTTTATCTCTTTTACCAATAGATCTATCCAATAAAAAAATGGCAAATATTCCAAGAAGAGAGTAGAGGGTTAAGACTCCTGCATATTTTATGAAAAATTCTGGAAAAAATAGTGTTAGAAAGAGAAATAATGCCACAATGAGGGTAGATATAACTCCCTGCCAAAAGTATCTTTTCTTAATGCTCATCATAGAGATAAAATATTAACATTCTTTAAAAATAAATATGTCCTAAAAAATAACTTTTAATAAAGGTCCTATTTTTCTCTTACACTATCTTGACTTATCACAACCTTTAAAAACAAAAATCAACATCCAAAGGTATTCAAAAGTATTTGAAGCTCACGTGGTCTAACGGCTATGACGCTAGCCTGTCGCGCTGGAAACCCGGGTCCGACTCCCGGCGTGGGCGTTCCAAATTTTTCTGAATTTTTTAGAATTAATATGAATAAGTTTTTAACCTATTATAGTTTTATTCGATAAAGCGAGGGAGTAAAATGACTCACCCAATAATAAATATAATAAAAACGGAATGGGGATATTTGGGAAAGAGAAGAAAATTGTTCCTTTTTTATATATCCCTTTTTGTGGTGGCAGGGATAATAGATCTTGCAACACCGTATGTCTTGG
This sequence comes from Candidatus Pacearchaeota archaeon, assembly GCA_046705565.1. Taxonomy (GTDB): domain Archaea; phylum Nanobdellota; class Nanobdellia; order Pacearchaeales; family GW2011-AR1; genus GW2011-AR1. Next base: position 15,982 of record JBJKQI010000031.1, read on the forward strand.
GAACTATATTTAATTCAATACAGCAGACCATAACTTCCCAGGCAGAATTGGGCGCTTTAGCTTTAAGAATTCTTCTTCTGTTGGGAATTACCGTTGCATTTTGGATGTTTCACGGTGTAGCCAGAGTTCTTGAAACAAACACGGGGTTTTATGTCACAAAAAATTACATAAATGACAAAATAAGAATAGTCCTTAAACTTCCGGTGAAGTGGCATAAGGAAAACCATTCAGGAGACACAATAGACAAAATAAACAGAGCTTCGGGCGCTCTAGAAGATTTTTCAGGAGAAATGACCTATCAGGTAGTGTACAGCATAATTTCATTTTTAGGTTCATTAATAATACTTCTATTCATCGACTGGAAAATAGGAATTTTTGCATTTGTGTTCTCAACGGTAACTATATTCATAATTTCAAAAGTCGACAAGAATTTAAATAAAAAATATCAGGAATTAAATAATTACAGCAATAAAGTCTCTGCAGCAATATTTGATTACATTAGCAATGTAATTACTTTGATAACTTTAAGGCTAAAAAAGACGGTCTCAAAAGAAATAGACGCAAGACAAGCTGCAAGTTATCCTACTTTCAAAAGTGCGTCAATAACCAACGAAATAAAATGGGGGTTTTCAAGCATTTCAATAAAAGTTATGATTGTTGCAATGCTAATTTATAGTGCATACACAGAATTTGGAACTACCGGAACAATCCTCATCGGAACATTGTATATGATATACGGATACCTAAGTAACGTCGGGGACACTTTCTATAGATTTGCAGAACTCTATGGGACTCTCATAAGGACAAATGCGCGTATCGTAGGAGCTAACCCTCTCGATGAAGAATACAGTAAATTAGAGTATCCTGAGCCAAAGAACCTCCCCAGAAATTGGAAAAAAATTTCATTTAAAGATATATCATTCAAGTATGACGTACGCGGAAAGACAAACCATCTAAATAATATAAATTTTTCAATAAGAAGAAGACAAAAAATTGCTCTCGTTGGAGAAAGTGGCTCCGGAAAAAGCACGGTCCTTTCTTTGATAAGGGGTCTTTACAACATAAATAAAGGAGAAATTCTTTGCGATGGAAATCCATTACCCGGAGGGATAAACGGAATAAAAGACCATGTGACTTTAATACCCCAGGACCCTGAAATCTTTAGTAACACTTTTAGATATAATATAACAATGAACCTCCCTGCAAAAGAGCATGAAATAGAAAAAGCAATTGACATGTCTCAATTAAAGCCGGTGCTTGAGAGATTACCTATGAAGCTTGAAACGAATGTCACAGAAAAAGGGGTATCTCTCTCCGGAGGCGAGAAGCAAAGACTTGCATTAGCAAGAGGACTATTTGCTGCAAGAAAAAATGATATAATCTTAATGGACGAACCAACGAGCAGCGTCGATAGCATTAACGAAATAAAGATACATGACAAAATATTCAAAGAATTCAAAAATAAAACAATAATCTCCTCTATCCATAGACTGCATCTGTTAAACAAATTTGATTATATTTATTTATTCTCAAGAGGAAAAATAATTGCTCAGGGTACCTTTGAAGAAATAATGAAAAATCCTCATTTTGAAAAAATGTGGTCAAAGTATAATCGGGACAAAAAAGAAAAGTAATTGTTCTGCCTGTTTTTGTTTTGTATAAAGCAATGCAATAAAATATAAAAACAAAAATTTTCCCAGATTTTTATGAAATTCCCGAAACTAGCATCAATTATCCTTGCAGGAGCTCTTGTTTTAGGAACCCCTAAAATTCTGGTAGCTCCTACCTTACCAATTTATCCACCGGAGATGGGGATAAACCTGTCAAAGTTTGAAGCGGGAGATGTAAGCGCGAAACAAATATCAGCAATAAAAGAACTGGCAGAACAAGGTTACAAAACAATGGTTTTAAATCCAGCATATAAGCAAATGTCATACAAATCATCAAACGTGATAAATAAATCTAATTTTAGTATGTCCAATCTTGAAAGCATAATAGATGAGTGCAAAAATCTTGGAATTAAAACTGCATTGAAGCCCCTTGTAAATTCTAAAGATAACCAATCCCGAACTCTTTTTAACCCCGAGAATCTTAAAGAGTGGGAGTCTTCTTACATGACAGTTATAGATAGTCTTTCTAAGGTTGCGATATCAAAGGATGTTGATTACTTTGTTGTTGGCACGGAACTTAGCGACATATTTGATAGGGATCCCTCTTTTTTTGGTTCAGTTTCAGACTCTGTTAAAGCAATGGGATTCAAGGGCAAAACTATGTATGCAACAGAATTTTCTAATTTGAATGATCTTAAAAGAATAAAAGTTTTGAATGATATAAAACTTGATGCTGTCGGGGTAGACTTTTATGTATCCATGGAAAAAATTGGTGCTGTTGCTGAATATGAACCAGAATATTATATAAGAAAAATAAAGGACTTTCTGCCATCGAAGGAACTTTATATAAGTGAAGTGGGATACAGAAGTGTTAACGGGGGAAACAAGTGGCCGATGTTTGATTTTAGGAAACGAGGAACCGAGGACGATAGCGTACAGGCATCAAGTTACAGAAACTTTCTCCGGAGTGCAATTAACCTAAATATGGGTCGTGACATGGTAAAAGGAATTTTCCTGTGGGTTACAAATTCTTCAAATTTCGCAGAGGATTTCTATACTCACCATCCAACAGGATATAGCATTTTCAATAAACCTGCAGAAAAAGTTGTAGAAGATTTTATGAGGGAATACTCTAAGACAAAATGATTTTAATCAAATAACTCTCCGGCCCCAAGCACTCCAGGATGTTCAATTCGGCTCCAATGAATATGTGGAAAATCCTCAATTATTGTAAACTTTTTAGCTTCATGTACAACACCATCAATGAAATCTTTTCCTCCTTCACGGACTCCTCCCATGAAAACAATTTCTTCGGGGTCAAATGCACTGACTAATGTTCCGGTCCAGCGACCAAGGTGAATATAAAGTTCTTTAAGAAGTTTTTTTGATTTTCCTGTCTTTTGTTTGATGAGGTCTTTAATCAAAAAACCTTTTCCATATTCTTTTCTCATTTTTGCACTCCATTTTTTCCAGAAGTATTCTATATCTTTTCCGTCTCCAACAATCATATGGCCAATTTCCCCTGCATTCCCTTTTCCTTTGTAAATTTTTCTGTCTATTACAATTCCTCCTCCAATCCCAGTGCCCAAAGTCACAACAATAAAATTATTTTTTTTAGTACCATATTTTATCTCAGAAATTGCAACACATTTTGCATCGTTTTCAATAATAACTTTCTTCTTGAACTTTTTTTCTAAAAATTTTTTCAAATCAAAATTTTTCAGCGCAAGATTTGGGGTGTTTTTTATAAATCCATTTTTTAGGGGACCTGGACACGCAACACCAATGGATTTTATTTCTTTATTTTTGTATAGAGTATCAGAAATCATTTTTTCCAGAACATCGAGAATTTCTTTTTTTGTCGAGGGAGTGCCTCTTTTTATGTAATCATAAACTTTTCCTGCGTGAACAATTCCCACTCTTATATGTGTTCCTCCAATATCAACCCCTATCACTCTCTTCATAAATCAATAAACATGAATAACTTTAAATATATTCCTTATTTAATTATTAAAAGAGATGTTTTAAATGTTTGAATTAAAAAATAAAGTTGCTCTCGTAACAGGTGCTGCAGGAGGTCTTGGTGAAGGAATGGCAAAAGCGCTTTCCAATGCAGGCGCAAAGATTGCAATCCTTGATTTGAAAGACGGCACAAGCGTCGCAAAAAAACTTAAAACGAAATCAAAGTATTACAAATTTAATGTTCTCGAAGAGAATAGTGTAAAGTCGGCAGTGGAGAGCGTTGTAAAAGACTTCGGAAAAATTGATATTCTGATAAATAATTCCGGAATATTTTATCCAACACCAATAGAAACAACACAAACTGAAAATTGGGACAAAATAATTAATGTTAACTTAAGAGGATATTTTCTTGTTACAAAGCATGTCGTTAAGTATATGAAAAAAGGTTCAAAAATAATTAACACAGCTTCAGTTGCAGGAACTCACGCTTCAGCAGGCTCCGCTGCATATAACGCAAGCAAAGGTGCAGTTATTATGCTTACAAAAACTTTTGCAACAGAATTTGCCACAAAAGGAATAACTGCTAACGCAATATTGCCGGGAGTTTTTGAGACGCCAATGACAAAGGGCATGTTAGATTCAATGAAACAGACAATAAAAAACTCAATCCCATTAAAGCGTGTCGGACACCCCGAAGAAGTTGGAGCTCTTGCAGTCTTCCTTGCCTCAGACGAAAATTCTTACATGACTGGTTCGACGGTCGTTATCGACGGAGGTTGGACCTGCCACTTATAAAATGAATCCAGATTTTACACTAAATGACAAAGATGGAAAAATCATTTCATTAAATGATTTTTTAGGTAAGTGGGTTGTTATTTATTTTTATCCTAAAGACTTAACTCCCGGATGCACAATTGAAGCACATGAATTTACAAATTTTCTTCCGGAATTTAAAAAATTAGGAGCTCAAGTTTTAGGGATAAGTCCTGACTCGTCGGAGAGCCATTGTAAATTTTATGATAAAGAAAAATTAAAATTAATCCTGCTTTCTGACCCAGATAAAAAAGTTGCAAAAAATTACGGAGCTTACGGGAAGAAAAACCTTTACGGAAAAGAATATGAGGGAATTATACGCTCAACATTTTTAATTAACCCCGAAGGAAAAGTTGTTTATTCTTGGAAAAGTGTTAAACCTCTTGGGCATGCTAAAATTGTTTTGGAAAAATTAAAAGAATTAACAAAATAAACTATTTTTTATTACTCTTTGCAATGTCTAGAAAATTACCCATAATTTGTCGTGATACTTTTCTCGAATATAATGAAGTCTTACTCGCAAGTTTGTCAAATTCATCTTCTTCTCTCTGAGTGTATTTGAATATTTCTTTTATTGTTTTTTTGTCATATTCAATATGAAACTGTATCCCATATATATTCTTAGTCTTGTGTTTTATATGCTGTATTTTGCATTCTTTGCTGAATGCAAAGTTTTCAAAATTTTTTGGAATTTTTGATATTTTATATTCCTGATAAGTAAATGCCCAAAATTTTTTTGAAACATTTTTTAGAAGAGGGCTTGTTTTTTTCTGTTCTATTCTTTGGAACCCAACTTTTAATAAATCCATTTTTGAAATTTTTCCTCCGAAAGTGTCCGAGATTATTTGATGACCAAGACAAATTCCCAAAATAGCCTTGTTCTTCTTTGAGAGTTTTTTAATGGATCTTTCAATTTTTTTCAGATACGGATGTTTGGATTCCCTGTTAACTGTAAACTTTCCGCCCGTGTATATATAAGCATCAAAGCTGGTATCTGGCAGAACTCCCTTGTAACCTCGAAAAGTTTTTACAGTTGTTTTTTCTCCTGATTCTTTAATAAGTTTTTTAATAAATTTAGCCCGATTGTAGGAATTTTCAACTACGGCTATTTTAATCACCATAATATGATTAGCAAATCTTCTTTATTAAATATATTCCTTATAAAATTATAAAAACTCTTTCTACTAAATTATCTTATGAAAGAACTTTTAGAAGATATTGAAAAATTAAAAAGTGATCCAATAAAAAAAGTCATTGAATCGAGAAATACTGAATTTGAATCGGTTGGTAAGTCTGGCTCTGAGAGAGTTTTTAATGAACTTTGTTTTTGTTTCATGACTGCAAACTTTTCTGCTCACGGCGGGATAAAAATCCAAAATGCAATTGGTGACGGATTTCTAGATCTTTCCGAGGAAGACTTATCCAAAAAATTAACAGAGCTCGGTCACAGGTTTCCAAATGCAAGAGCAAAATATGTTGTGGAAGCCCGTTCAAAAAAAGATGAATTAATAAAAATTTTAAAAGAAGTTGACGACGATTTGGTTTTAAGAGATTGGGTTGTAAAAAACATCAAAGGGGTGGGATACAAAGAAGCTTCGCACTTCTTAAGAAACATAGGCTACAAGAATCTTGCAATAATTGATTTTCACATTATCGATTTGCTTGTTAAACACAATTTAATCGAAGCGCCGTCGTCGAAATCTCTCTCGCCGAAGCGCTACGTCGAAATCGAAAACGTTCTTCGTGAAATTTCCCGTCGGTCAGGACTCCATCTCGGAGAACTTGATTTGTATCTTTGGTATTTGGAAACAGGGAAAGTTTTGAAATAGTTAATGTCCTCTTGACAACGCATTGTAACCTTTCTTTTCAGCAAGCTTTTGGTTAACAGTTTTTGTTTTTGTTGTATGTTTCATTTCTTTGGCGTTCTGTTTTTCCATTGATTCTTGAGCTAATTTTGAAGTTTCTTCCTTTTCTTTTTCTTCTGCTTTTTCTTCTTCAGCCTGTTCAGGAGTTTCTTCTTTTTTACCCTGCATCGCTTCCTTTGCTTTTTCAGTTAAAGTCTTCTTCTTTTCAACTGCTTCTTTTCCTTCTTTCTCTATTTTTTCTTCTCTAATTTTTTTGAAGTTAATCTTTGCAGGCAAATCAGCCGAATAAACTCTTACAATGTCCCCGTCTTTTACAACTTTAACTTTAATTTTGTGAGCTGGTTTTTTTATTCCTCTCATCCAAAGCTGTTCATTTAGGTATGAATCAATTTTTATTTTATTTAAATCGCCGTCTCTGATTTTCATGTGCCTGACCAAAAATTCTTTTATTGATTTTACTGCTTTAGGCGTTTTTTTGTAACGGGGAACAGGCCTAACTTTCTCCCTTAATGGAATTACATATTCTCTTTCAATTTTTTCACTTTTCTTGTCTTCAGTTTTCTTTGCCATTTCCTAATTATCCGAAGTGGGATTTTCTCCTTTTCCCCGGTTTAACATGAAGTTTAGTTTTCTTCCAGTTTCTTCTGTGTCTTGTCATAAGTGAAGGGTGAACTCTTTTTCCCGGGCCGAACTTTTTCAAGACTGCAAAAACAGGAGCCCATTTTGTCCTTCTTCCAAGTTTTGCTAACTTTTCTTTTTTACCCTTGTATTTAATTCCCATTTGATTTAACCTCAGTTAATTTTGATCTTGTAATCTTTTCAAGATGAGATTTTATTGTCTTTTCATCAACCTTCTCATAGGGATATTCAAACTCAGAGGCTGGAATGACTAATACTCCCTTATAAGGATTTTTTGTAACTGTTATTGATGAACTAAAAAGATTGTAAATATCCATATTTTCTGTTTGTGACAAAAGATTTTCGTGAAACTTTATTCTCATCATATCTCTAAAATAATCAAAGTTTTCCGTTGAATAAAAATTTCCTTCCATTTTACTTCACCGCCTCCAAAAAATCTTTTCCTTTCTTAGTTAACTGTCTTCCGGGTTTCTTGCTTCTCACGTCTTTTATGTCTTTGGCAATTTCAGTGAACCCAGCTTTGTCAGATTGCTGTAAAATTGTTCTTATTATTTTTCCACCTGATTTTCTGAACTCTTCTGGCTTGAAACCTCTGTTTTTCTTAGAACCGTATTTTGTTCTTAATCTGTTAACCCCAACAATT
>JBJKQI010000032.1:0-3295 GCA_046705565.1 Candidatus Pacearchaeota archaeon
TTTTTATGAAAATAATAAAGAGATTTTTGAAGAAGAACATTTGAGTTGTTCAGTTACGCCCGGGAATTACACGGATGTGAAGCAAGTTTTGGATTACTTGTTTTATAACCTTGGTTTAAGTTCTGAAGTTACTGTTAAAGAACAGGAAAACCCTGAATCTTTTTTTATTGACGGGCGAACGGCTGACATAATTTTTGAAGGTGAGAAGATTGGTTTTATTGGAGAAGTCCATCCGAAGATATTGAAAAACTGGAAAATAAAAATGCCTGTAAGTTTGTTTGAAATCAATTTGGAAAAAATATTTGGGAAGTTTTAAATAATTTATTTCTGGATTTAAATTATGCCGCAGTAGCTCAGTTTTGGTAGAGTGCGTCCTTGGTAAGGACGAGGTCCCGAGTTCAAACCTCGGCTGTGGCTTTAACCTTTCTTTTTAATAGAATAAAGAATGATACTTACTATCGCAAACATTAAAACGAGTGCTCCGGAGACTACTGCAATAAATCCGAATAAGCTTTCGAGGAAGTTGTATGTTATAAGGTAAAGGATTAATGAAATAATAAACACCGCAAGAGAATAAATTAAAGAGATGTTTGATCTTCTTAATCTTGAAGCAATATTTTTGAGCTCTGGCTTTTTCTGTGTGCTCCTCATTGGAGCTTTTTTACCCCTTGAATTAATTTTTCTTTTTGGAATTTTCTTTTTAGAAACTGCTCTTTTAGCAGAAGGCTTTTTTCTCACACTCTTTTTTGCCATGTTAAGTATAATGTTCTTTGGTTTTTAAATATTTTTAATTTGGTTTTTGTTTGGTTTCTCCAATTTTATCTGAATTTCCCGCATCCCCAAAAAATCTGCAAGACAAATTTTTCCTTTTTTGTTGTTAAACAAAATTTATTTTTTATTTTAATTTATTCCAAATATTTTGTATTGTGCTATTTGTGGAATTGTTTGTTGCGTTCTGGGGCGGAGGGGTTGTCGTTTGATTTGTTGAGTTGTAGGTGCTCCAGTTAAGACCTATTGCATATGTTGTTACAGAAAGAATTCTTGAGAAAGTTGCACCTATCCAAGATATGTAAAGGCCTCCTGCTTGCATCCATCCGTCGGGAGTTGAGAAATCTACATTTTTTCCTGCGATACTCGCCGAGAAACTAAAATATGTGAAGAGTATCATAAAAATTAAGAATATTGCAAAGATTTTGTGTCTCATTCTTTTTACTTCAATTAGAATCCAAACTACAAATACCAATAAAATAACTGCAATTTAAGTTATTCCACCTTCCATACTTAAAATGAGTTAATGTGCTATAAAAATATTTAGTTTTGTGAATCTTCTGCTTACTCTGAACCCGTGCCATCAAAAACAATTGAGATTGAGAGAGTTAGGATTCTTCGACTCAAAACCTGCAACGTTGAATATTTGTAATTGAGAACGTTGAAGTTTTTCGGGATTTGGCGAACAGGACAAGTCCTTCGTTCAATTTTAAAATGATCCTGCTGAGATTTGAACTCAGGACCTCTGGCTCTCTTAGATTTATCTGTTGAGATGATACAACCCTACTGGACTGTATTCTTATAAGACCAGCGCTCTAACCAGGCTGAGCTACAGGATCATTTCCCATAATATTGATTAGAAACTCCTTATTTAAAGATTTTCTTAATAATATATCTTCAACAGGTACTTTTTTAAACTGGATTTAACAAATATTTTTAATTTGTTTTAGAAGGTAAGCCCCGATAGTTCAGAGGCCAAGAATGCCGCCCTTTCACGGCGGTGACCCGTGTTCGAATCACGGTCGGGGCGTATATACATTTTGTCTATTTTGGTGGGCGTACACCTAAATCCAAAAGTTGTCCCCTTTAATTAGACAAAAAGTATTGGTGACGGTCGGGGCGCTTTTTGTTTTAAATTTGATTGTTTTTCTATGAATGTTTTTTATTCTGTTTTTGAGGTTTTGAATTGAACAGATTTTCTTCTAAATTTTTTTATTTTTTTTAAGAAAATTAATAAAATATCTCAACTCCGGAGCTAAATTTTGTAGGTAAAAAAGATTTTCTTTTTTACGACGAGTAAGTAAAAATTTTTCCTACAAGTTACCCTCGAGAATATGGTAATCTTTATATACTAATTTTGTGTAGGTTAACCAAGGAAAATGGGTGAGAAGAGGTCTAAACTTTTTGGTAAAAATAAATTTCTTCTAATTGCAATCTTTTTCGCGGTTTTTGTTTTAATTTTTGCAACTATTTTTGTAAACGCTTCACCAATTTTAGATCAACTTCACTTAAACATTCAGACAACTGATGGAAGCGGAAATGTAATAACCGGAACTTATAATTTTGTTTTTAATATTTCAACAGATTCTTCCTGTTCAAATGTTGTTTACTCAAAAGCTGTAACCTTAACTACGGACTCGAGAGGAATAATTTCTTATTACTTAAATAATACAAATTTAAATTATACAAATCAGTATTATCTTTGTTATTACAGGAATGGAGTTTTAATTGATTCTGAATCTATTGCAAGAACTCCTTACTCATTTAATGCACAGAACACAACTCTTTCAGGAATGTCAATTGACACCAATCTTAATTTGGGTTCACACAATGCTACTGCAACTTATTACTTTGGTTCGGGTAAGTACCTTACTGATATAAATACATCCGCACTTAATTTAACTCAAATAAATTATTGGAACAAGTCCGGAACTAATTTGTACTATAATGGAGGAAACATTGGAATTGGAACGAATTCACCATCAGAAAAATTAGAGGTTTCGTCGGGGAATATAAAAATTGGGAATAATTACGCTTACACTTTCAAGGGGAATGATACTTATGATATTCAGATGCCTTTGCTTAATACTGCAAACAATGTTTACTTTGGAAGAAGACCCAACAGTAATGGAGTGGGTGTAAATAACTATTATTTCAGAACGGGTGCAGATTTGGATAGATTAACAATTTTAAATAACGGAAATGTTGGAATCGGAACAATTACACCATCATATAAATTAGATGTTCATGGAAATGTGAACGCTTATAATTTCCTTGTTAATGGCACTGTTGTTGCTTCAAATTCTTCTCTGTCAAATTATTTTACCAAATCTGATATTTTAGGTTTTGGATACTACAACTCAACTACTTTAACAACGAATTCTCAGCTTGCAAATGGAAATGGATTTTTTAATGTCACAACTGAAGGCGATATTAACGGAAGTTTAATTAACAATAATTTAAACTGGATTAATTACACAAATCTTTCTCAATTTACAAATAACTTAAATATAGGAAACTGGACTTT
>JBJKQI010000033.1:0-3883 GCA_046705565.1 Candidatus Pacearchaeota archaeon
CGCTGGATTTGGGGTTCAGTTTTTCGGATGCAATTCTTATAAAAGAAAATGAACTTGAGTTTGATGTTGTCAATGTAAAAGATTATGCCAGAAGAGGAAATCTTCAGAAGGTTAGAGGGCGTCTTATTGGGAAAAGCGGAAAAGTTTTGAGAGCTTTGGCTGAACTTACAAAATGTTCGTTTGAAATAAAAAACAATGAAGTCGGTGTAATCGGAAATCCCGAAGACATAAAGCCTGCACTTGATGCCCTCATTCAAATTATTCAGGGCTCAAAGCATGCTAACGTTTACAAGGGTCTTGAAAAGAGAAAAGAAGATCCAGTTTTGGATTTGGGGTTGAGGGAGAGGGAATAATCTTTAGGGAATAAAATTCTTTTCTATTTCTTTCTTTATTTCAGACATTATTTTCTTTGAACCATAGCTAATTCTGCAGACTCCAAAATTGTGTTTATTTTTCTTTATTTTTGGTTTTGACTTTGAGACATACGACTTAGTAAATTGGTTTAAAGGAATGGACAATAATTTAGACCAATATCTTTTACATTTCATTTCGTCTAGATTTTCCCAGATGTAAAGTCGGCATTTTAATCTCTTTTCATCAATTTCAAAATACTTTCTGAGCCACGATGAAAAATATAATAAAATATTTGGGTCTGTATTTGTTAATGCCACAAAATAATTTTTTGTTTTATCTCCCTCGCCCCAATAAAGCATCAATCCTATCTCTTTTGTTAGGTTCATAAGACGGTAAGCACCGTTAAATATATAAAATTTTCTATCAGGATAAACTTTAAATAAGAACTTTCTTAAGAAATTGTATCAAGACCCGATAGCTCAGTTGGTAGAGCGAACGGCTGTTACAAAAATCTTTAGATTTTTGCTGAGACCGTTAGGTCGTAGGTTCGAGTCCTACTCGGGTCGTTAACAAAAGCTTAAAACTTAACACAATTAATTATTTCTATGGGAATTTTTACAAAAAAGCAAAAACAGAAAGTTCTTCTTGCTATGAGCGGGGGGGTCGATTCTTCTGTAGCTGCGCTTCTATTACAAAAAAAGGGTTATGAAGTTTATGGAGCTTTTATGAAAAATTGGTCTGACACAAAAAATAAAATTACCGGCGAATGTGCCTGGGTTGAAGAACGGAATCATGCAATAAAAATTGCAACTAAATTAGGAATTCCTTTTGTGACTTTAGATTTTGAAAAGGAGTATAAAAAATTGGTGGTTGACGAGATGTTCAAAAAATACAAAAAAGGGATAACCCCAAATCCGGATATTGACTGCAATGAAAAAATAAAATTTCCTTTATTAATTAAAGCTGCGAAAAGAGCAGGGATTGATTTGATTGCAACAGGACATTATGTGAGGATAAAAAAGTCTAAGGGGAAGTTTGAACTTCATCGGGGAAAAGATGAGAGTAAAGACCAGTCGTATTTTTTGTATCGGCAAAATCAGGACGATTTGTCACACACTCTTTTTCCAATTGGAGAATTAACTAAAAAGAAAGTCAGAGAAATTGCCCGCAAGAATAATTTTCAAAATGCCGAGAAAAAAGGGACTGTTGGAATTTGCTTTATAGGAAAAATTAATCTTAAAGATTTTTTGAGTAAAAAAATAAAACCAAAAAAGGGAAAAATTTTAGCCCCCGACGGGAATATAATCGGAGAACACGACGGAATTTATTTTTATACAATCGGTCAAAGACTCGGTCCGCGTTACGGATTTGAGGTCGACCGAAAAACGTCGTCGGACAAAATGAAAAAGTGGTATGTAGCAAGAAAAGACGCTAAGAAAAATATTTTAGTTGCCGCACCCGAAGGGCACCCTATACTTTTGAGAAAAGAAATTATTGTAAATGATTTGCATTTAATTGATGAAACGAAAAAAGAATTTTTGAAACACAAAAAAGTATATTCGCGAATTCGCCAAGTTGGAGAGCTTATTCTTTCAACACTTCATTTTTCAGGAGGCAAATTTAAAATTACATTGTCGCGTGCAATAACCGGTGTTTCAGAAGGCCAGGCAATTGTTTTATATTCGGGGACTAAATGTTTGGGCGGCGGAGTTATTGGGTTTAGTTAATTTGCATTCCGCGGAATTTTGTTAACTCCGAAATCGCCTTGTGGGCAGATTTCTCCGTCGGGAAAATTGAGAATGTCAAAGCCAATTTAAAGTTGATTAAATAATTTTTTGGGTAACTCTATTATGAACCTGCAAAAATGTTGAACAAACTTTTAAAGATGTTTTTTAGATTAACTTTGTCTGGAAAAATTTTTCTTGTCCGCGAGGCTGGAAAATTTGGTTTTGTATTTTTAACTTTCTAAAATAAAAAATATCTCTTCAGGAAGAGAATATGTTGGCAGGGGTTCTCCGAATTGCTTCAATTTCTCTAGTCTGTCGTTGTTTTCTTTTTTATAATGACAGAATAATTTTATGGGTAATATCCCTAATCCTTCATTGTAGCTATCGTCGTCGTTTTCATACCAGTACTTCGAAAGCACTAGGGCTCCGGCGGATGAACCCGAGATAATTTTATTTTTCCATAAATTTTCTAAATTTGGAATTTTGTCAAGCATTTCTTTTAGCTTATGTGTGTTTCCGCCGTGCATGTAAATTACATTAGAATTTTTAATCTGTTTAATTAACTCATCAATTTTTGGACTAGCTAATAAAAATTCCAATTCTTTTTCGGGGGAGTATTTGGTAAAAAACTTTTGGATTGCAGAGTAAATTTCTTCCCACAAATCTTCTTCCCTAGCAAATAAAACAACTAATATTTTTGTATGTGGAGCCGTTCCAACTGATTCTCTAAAGAAATTTTTATTATTTTTTGAGTGTTTTTTTGTTTCTCCCCCATGTAAGATGTATTTTGTCATTTAGAATTCTTCACTTTCTTTTTCAAGGTAACCATTTTTTCTAAGCCATGCAACTTGGGCCGGTTTATATTTTAGGAGAATGTCCCCTTTTGTATCATCGAGTTCCCAAGGTTCAATAATTATAACGTCGCCGGGTCTAAGCCATAAATATCTTTTTAGTCTTCCCGGGACTCTGCCTACCCTATCTTTTTCGTCAAGGCAATTTACTTTCATTTTGTTCCCGCCGTAACGCTGTTCAATAATTCCCAAAACTTCTCTTCCTTTCGGGAGAGGCGCACGAGTTACTATTTGTTCCTCGCCATTTTGGTTTTCTTTGAAATCTTTTCCCATGTAAAATGGAAAAGAATTTTGTTTATAAGGTTTGGGATTATATTTCTTATGATATAAATCAATTTAAACATCTTTTTTATCCCTAAATTATGAGAATTGAAAAGATTGGCAATGATTACAATTTATTCTTTAGGGGAAAAGGAACCCAGTTTTCTAAAGAGGGGAGTTCTCCTCTTAAAGTAAACTTGCTGGAAGGAGAATTAAGTAATGGAATTTTTTTATGGAGCACAAATTTAGAAGGTGAAGATATTAAGAGTCAAAGGGTCGTTGTTTCAAAAGAGTTGGGTTTGAATGATTATAATTTTTACTTTGATACTGACAATACCTTAAGAATTGAACTGGGAGATCCTTTAGTTAAGTATCTCGAATCTCAGAAAAGAGTTTCATTCCCGCTTTTAGGGGGGGGAAATCTTAACATCTCTTACGGAACAAATAATAACCTTTACAATAAAACCAAGCTATAAGGAATTTTACCTATTGTCAAGACATTTTCTTCAGTGATTATACCTGCTTCAATTGCTGCTTTTATTGATTCGGAGCCGACAATGTTGAATGTCGCATCTTCTTTTTTCATTTCAATAATTATTTCTTTAGCCTCCTCATTTGACAGATTCTGGGAATTTTCACCTTTGTAGAAATTTTCTTTTATGTCCAGTTGTTTTTTGCCCTCGTAGAAAA
>JBJKQI010000034.1:0-3674 GCA_046705565.1 Candidatus Pacearchaeota archaeon
CCGAAGGTATTTCTCCCGGGTCTAAAGCGACCTGAAAGGTTTTTCGTCTTCAAACCTTTTTCGATTCGAAGATTAATTTCAATTCTGTAAATAAAATCTATGCACTAAAAATTCCTTAAAGGAATTAGTTTTAGTAAAGCGATTTTATAGGATGTTTGAAATTTGTCTGTTTAGTTGGTTTGAGTGTGAATTTGAATTGTCAATTTTATTGTTTAGGGGATTATTTAATCTTATTAATTTTTTCCAGCCCTTTTCGTATTTTTCTTCATTTATAATTATTAAGTTTTTCTCAATAAGAGAATTCTTTATTATATTCCCTTTTCTAGGTGAAAAACCAATATTTTTGTATAATTCTACTGTTGACAAGGAGTGTTCTGGGTTTTCCATTAAAAAATTCAAAAATGAAAGCTCTTCCTTTGATAAATTTTCATGTAAAGTGGTCTTTGGGGCGCTCTTTTTTCTGCCTCTTAACCTTTCCAAAAGAGCTCTGTTTATTACAACTAAAACATCTTTTTTTGTGTAATACCCTGAAGAAAATCCTGAGTCGAGAAGTCTCTCAACTTCAATTAATTTTTTGCCTTCAGATAACTTTGAAGCTACAAATTCATAGAGCACTTCTTGAGTCTTTGAAAATTCTTTTACAGTTATTTCTTCTCTTATTTCGGGCATCTTAACAATAGGATATTCTTTTTCTAAATCTTCTTTTGGAGCAAGCTCCTTAACAAATTCCGGGTCTTCTTTTTTGACTTCAAAACCAATTACAACTGCTTCCATCTTCGATTTTATCTTTTCATCGTCGTAATTTGCATCCCTTAAATTTGTAAAAGGAACTTCAACTAAGAAAGGCGAGGTGTGCCTCTCAGAAAGTTTTACAATCGCTGAGCCCACCTGTAGTTGTGTAAAGATATCTTTTCTATCTCTTAGCTGCATTAATGAACTTACTTCATCGATGTCAGCAGGAAGTTGCTGTTGAAAGGCTATGTGACAAGCGCTATTCCCAATAACAGTGTCTGACAATTTTGAAGCGTGCTGGTCCAAACAAATTAATGAAGTTCCGTATTCACGCATTTCTCTGTAAATCATATCTGTAACTGATTCAGTCATAAAAGTAGTTTGCTTTTTCAAAAAGACATTGTGGGCTTCGTCGACTAAAATCGCGTGATTAAACTCCTGTGTACTTTTTCCATTTCCAGCTTTCTTCAACTTG
This sequence comes from Candidatus Pacearchaeota archaeon, assembly GCA_046705565.1. Taxonomy (GTDB): domain Archaea; phylum Nanobdellota; class Nanobdellia; order Pacearchaeales; family GW2011-AR1; genus GW2011-AR1. Next base: position 1,208 of record JBJKQI010000034.1, read on the forward strand.
TAAATATAAGTTAGGATATACTCACAAAAGAATTTCTTTTCAATGTTTGAGAGAGAATTTAATTCAAAGATTACCTTTTTGTCAAAAAGTTCTTCAATTGATAAACTCTTTTTTCCGTCGTAGTTTACTGATTTTCCAAAGTCACCGAATGTTAAGACTGTTGCAATTCTTAATGCACTTTCATACCAACCAGTTTCCCTTCCTTTTGAGTCTCTTGCCTTGACTTCAAGCATGCGTCTAACGTGTTCCCAATTAGGGTAAAGGTTAGATCCTTCGTAAACTCCCCAGCCCTGAAATGTTTCATCCAAAGTTTCAAGTAGAATTTTATGCACACCATATGAAACATTAAAGCTTTCAGTTAACAAATCACATAAAGTATTAATCCATTCCTTAGGATTTACTCCTTTTGGGGGCCTGTTTATGTTTGTCTTGAATAAGTTACTGACACTTTCATTTCCGACGGTAAAACACATTACGTTTGGATTTACTTTTAGTAATGGTCTGAAACTTTTCTTCCAGTCAAAAACTAAAAAAGGTTTATCTTTCTCAATGAAACTTTTCAAAATGTTAAGTGCAAAAGTTGTTTTCCCTGAACCGGACATCCCTGTAACACAAACATGTCTTGGCCAGTCTTTTTCCCTTAAACCAAAATCAGAAACAGTCTTACCCGCATAGCTAACTTTAGCAAGAGGATATTCACCTTCAACAATCCTTCCCTTTGGAGGTTCTAAAAAATAATCTTTGTCTAAAAGTTTTGACAAATATTTCTGGTAAAGTCCTGCTAACAGCTGTAAAATCTCATTTCTCTCGTCGATACTTTCTGCATTCATGTATCTAAAATAAATTTCATCAACTCTCTTTCCAAGTATAGGTTTTAACTTTCTTGAAATTTCCTCAACTGATATTTGTGTATTCATTTTAGTTTGGGTTCATCCTCCATTTTCCATATTCAAAATAGTCTGGAGTTCTTCCAAGCTCATTTAATCTATTTCTTGCAAATTCATAAAGTGTCTGAAATTTTTTTACAAAATAATCTTTATTCCTCACTTTCACTTCATCTGCTTCCATATAATTTTTAAGATTGAATAAATATTTATTCATATGAGTTTTAATCTCCCCGACGGAGAATCCTTTTACTTTTTCAATCTCCTGCTCAAGACCTTCCTTGATTGAATCGGGCGTCTCAACCACCGAATTCCTTATTTTCTTGAATAAATGTGACATTTTAATTTTCCTCCTCCAGAATTTTTTCAAACATTTTTTGACGCTCTTCTTTTTCGGTTATTTCTCTTTCGTATTCACGAAGCTCCTTTTTCAAGAGTGCAACGTCTTTCCAGCAGGCGATTTTTTCGTTCATTTGAAGTTCAGAAATCTCAATTTTTTTGTGTCTTAGGTCATTTTTTTCCCTTCCGGGGTCACTTGACGCAATCTGCAATTTCTCATTCTCAGATAAATAGCTGTTAATCTCAGACTTTATAATTTCGCCCTCTTCGTGTATCTTTCGTGATAACCTCTCCCTACTTTTTATCATATCATGAATCTCTTCTACTGAATTTTTTAGAGCTTCAAGTTTACCTTTTCCAATATCCCCAAAGGACTTTTCAGTAGGTATTTCTAGGTTTTTCTCTTTTTGCCACTCTGAAAAACCCTCTTTCAAGATATTTCTTATATCATTTTCCATGATTTTACTACTACATAATTACTTATAAATCTTTCTATTTTGTCGTAACTCATTAAAGGTGAAAAAAGAGGGGTTTTAGAAAATTCGCATGTGGATGCTAGGATTCGAACCTAGGTAAGCGAAAGCTAACGGATCTTGAGTCCGCCCCGTTTGACCACTCCGGCACATCCACATTACGGAAAAGCGTGCTGATCGTGAACCGACTTGTTTGACACTCATCTGTGCACATCCCACCTATCAAAAACATGAACACAAACATTTATAAAATAAACTAATTTTGGATTTTCAACCTGCGAGTTAATCGCGTTAGCGGGAAATTTTTCTCGTTAATTTAAAATAAGATGAAATCAAAAACAAAAATAGAAAAACAGTTGACAAGAAAAACTAATCCTGAATTAGTTGAAACAATAATCCTTGCAAAGAAAAGTCCAAAGTGGGCAGAGGTTGCGTCACTTTTGACTGGTTCGGCTAAGAAAAGGAAGAATGTTAATCTCGGTGAAATCTCTAAGTTTGATTCAGACCACATTATTGTTTGTGGAAAGGTTCTATCAGATGGAGAAGTGACAAAAAAGGTTAAGGTTTCTGCATTAAACTTTTCAGCTAAAGCAAAGGAAAAGTTGAAAAAAGCCGGATGCGAGATTAATACAATAATGGAAGAAATTCAAAAAAATAAAGATGCGAAGGGGGTTCTGGTTATCAAATGAAAGTAATTGACGGAAAAGGAGTTGTTCTTGGAAGACTTGGAACCTATGTGGCTAAGCTGGCGCTCAAGGGAGAAGAAGTTTC
>JBJKQI010000035.1:0-3527 GCA_046705565.1 Candidatus Pacearchaeota archaeon
TTTTCTCTCTCATCAAAAAGCTTAAACTCTCCCTTGCGAATTTCAAAAATAAAACCTGCTTCTTCATATTTCTTTATTTGATTTTTGTTTAGTTCTATTATTATCATCTTAATCAAAAACCCCCTGTTCTTCTAACTCTTTAATAATAGGATTTTCCTGTTTAACCTTTTTCTCTTTTGTTAATTCAATTAAACCCTTAACTCCTTTCTTGCCCTGTTCTTCTGTTGTGTTTATTTTCATTTTGATTATAAGCCGTTTGAGTAATCCGTTAAGAATCCTGAACGGCGAGTTTTTGTTTATGTTGGTTTTATAACGTGGCGGTTTTCCTTCCGTCTGTGTCTATTGTAAAATAAACACGCATAAAGGGTTTATATATCTTTCGGTTTAAAGTTTTTAGACACAAAGTTTATAAACCATCTTTTTGATTAGACACGAAATTAAACTCTTTAATTAATTGCAGCTTAAACCTTTTCGTATATAATAGATATAATATACGTTTCAATTTAAACAAATTTTCCATAAGAAATGATGAGGAGCAATTCTAAAACAAAAATTTTGAAGTCAAAAACCACCCCAAAAAGAGCCATAAAATAGGCGTGTTTATGTGGAATGTGGTGCCTGGTTTTGAAAAAACGTGTTTAAAAGGACTTCAAAAGGCATCAAATTAACAAAATTATTAAAATGGACTAATAATTTAATTTAAATGGGTTCTTTTTTGACTGCTATAAAACAATATTGCACTCAAAAACGCCATTTTACGTGAAAAAGGGCTCTTTTTGGGTTTAAATGCCTTACTTACACAAAAATTTAAAGAGGAAAGACATGATATAGTTAAATAATAGTATTAAAATACCAAAAATAGTTAAAAATCAATCTTACCCCCATCTTAATAAACAAAAGTTACATACCTTTACTGATGGAAGACTTTGAAAGTAACTTTCTACCGAGGATAAATTCAAAAGAGGATACTCTTTCACGAATAAATACCTTATGGAAGGTGTCACATGAACGAGTTTTAGAAGAAACATACTCTTTGTGGGATATGTTACTTGATAGAGTATGGCTTGAATTAATAAATTTGATGAGTGACGCACAGTTTAATGCCTTAAATCCAGATTTGGAAAAGATAAACAAGGAACTTTATGCCCTCGGACCACTTGATGATTCAAAAGATAATGGGTTTAAGAAAAAAAAGATAGAAGAATATCGTAATAGAACAAACCAGTATAATTTTTTACTAAAAAAAGAGACCTTTTTAAGAAAAGCACAAAATAAAATAGAAAATAAGAGGATATAAAGTGGAAGAGCAAATAATTGATTCAGAAAATTTTAGAAATAATGAGGAAGGATATGGTTTTCGAGAAATTTGTATGAGACAATTCCAGACAGTAGTAAGAAATTCATCCCAAGAAATGCACGGAGGTATAAATATTTTTTCTCATGTGAAAAATATGGAGCCAGAATTAATTAGATACATTGCTGACACAAGAAAAAAATATACAAGGAGTCTTGATTGCCTTCATGACATTCTTTTACCAAAGTTTGATAATGAAATGGAAAAGAAATCAAAAGAAATTTATAAAAAAATAGAAAAATTAGAAGATAATTTAGAAAATAAGAAGTTTTGGGAGGAAAATTTAAATTTTTATCGTGAGTTATTTCAAGCACTATGTCTTTTACTTGAAAGATTGTCTTGGCTTGGCTCAAGTTCATTTGAAGAATAATGGGAGATATAGTAAATTCATATGGAGACTTAGGAAAAGTGCCTTCTTGGGTGAGATATATCCGTGGAAGAATTCAAAAGAAGAAAAATTTTCTTGGGGTTATTACCGGACCACCTGGGGTGGGAAAAAGCTGGACGGGATTATCAATATGTAATCAAATTGACCCAAATTTTTCATCAAAAAAGATAGTCACAACAACAAAACAACTTCTAAACTTGATAAATACTGGAACAATAGAGCCCGGTGATGCAATTCTTTGGGATGAAGCTGGTGTTGAAATCTCAAATCGTAGTTGGCAAAGTCTTGTTAATAAAACTCTTAATCTTTTATTTCAAACTTTTAGGCATAAAAGATTTATTGTAATAATGACTGTTCCTTATGTGGATTTTATAGATGCTGGAACAAGAAAATTATTACATGCAGAGTTTGAAGTTCAAAAAATAAATGACGAAACCTCAAAAGCGAGAATAAAACCTCTTTTGATTCAATATAATGCTAAGAATAAAAAATTTTATTATAAATATTTAAGAGTTAGAAAAGACGGGGGGATAGGACCGATAACTGCATGGAATGTTGATAAACCTCCAAAATGGCTGATAGATGTTTATGAAGATATTAAACTAAACTTTACTACACATCTTAATAAAGAACTTGAGAAAGACCTTGATGCAGAAGAGGAAAAGAAAAGAAAGAAATCTCAGAAGAGAGAATTAACAGAAAAGCAAGAAAATGCCTTAAGATTGGTTGCCCAGTATGGAGATGTAACCATAGCATCAGAAGCAAGTGGAATTCCAGAAAGAACTCTTTGGTTTCACGTTGCACAAGCTAAGAAAAAAGGATATACAAAAGAAGATTTTGAAAAAAAGGAGGAAGAAAATGTCAAAGAGAATTAATGATGAGATAAATTCTTTTATGATGAAATTAAGAGTTCTTAGTAATGAAGATGAAGAAAAAAATAATAAGGATAAAGAGATTTCATCAAAATTAGATGAAATAAAAGAGATATTAATTGAATTAAAGAAAGTAGTGATAGGTTAAATTCCCAAATAGTAACTACCCCCCATCTTAATAAATAAAGGTTTCTTATTTTTTCTATGCTACCGTGCATAGTGTCAAGGAGGGTTTATGAATTATAACTAAAAATGTTACAAAACATACTTTGGGGTTTCATTGTGATAATTGTAGGTGTTAACTTAGCTCCAACTGTTGCAAATCAGGTTGCAGCTGCTAAGACAAACACAAACTTTTCATCAACAGATACTTCACTTTTGAGTTTAGTAACCACATTTTTCGTAATTGCTATACTTGCAGTAGGTGTTACTCTTGTATCAGTCAGTTTCAGAAATGCAGGACTTGCTTAAGGAGGAATTAGACAATGAAAAATTCAACAAGAAGCAAATTTAATCTTCCATCTAAGTTTGTATTCTTGTCTTTGTTTATTTTTTTATTTTTTATTAGTTTCACAGTTTCTGCCGATAACTTCGGTTATAATTCTCTTTCAAGTGCAACAAATAAAGTAAATGTTTATTCTGGAAACTTGACAAATTTTACAGAACTTCAAGATACTCCTTCTTCTTATTCTGGAAATACTTTAAAATATGTTCAAGTCAATTCAGGAGGAACAGGATTACAATTTGCAACAGTTGATACTTTTAATTCAGCAAATTATTATACAAAAACAAACATTAATTCTTTTAATTATTTTAATAATACAAATTTTCCTTATACAAACAATCTTAATTTTACAAATGGAGCTGGTTACATAACTTCATCATCATTAACTCCTTACTACTTAAAATCAAA
>JBJKQI010000036.1:0-17479 GCA_046705565.1 Candidatus Pacearchaeota archaeon
ATAAGACGCCCTCTAACCTTCTGAAGATTTCCTCTTCTGGCATAATCTTTTACATTGACAACATCAAACTCAAGTTCATTTTCTTTTATAAGAATTGCATCCGAAAAACTGAACCCCAAATCCAGCGCGCGAATCACTTTATCAGCTTCGTATTCGTCTTCAGCTTTACCATCAATTATTACTTCTTTTCCTGAATTTGTTATTTTTACACCCAAAACATCCTCAAGCTTTTTCCTGTTTTTTGTTATCCTAACAATTTTGTCAACAATTATTTTTTCCATGTTTTATGTAAAAATTCACTGATTATAAAAGTTTGGTGAAACTTCAGATTCATAAAAACTTAAAAATCCTCCTTTCTTAGAAGTATTATGGAGTTAAATGAAGCTATCCAAAAAAGAAGGAGCACTAGAAAATTTTCTTCCAAAAAACCAGACTGGAGAGATATTATTGAAGCAATCCATACATGTCAATACGCTCCGATGGCAGGCGGTCTCTTTAATATGACGTTTTTAATTGTTGATAACAAAGAATTAATAGAAAAGCTAGCAAGCTGGTCAGAACAGGATTTTATTGCCCAAACAAAATATGTTGTTGTAGCAGTTTCTGATCCCGGAATTGTAAAAACCCCTTACCCAAAAAAAGGAGAAATATTTTCACGACAACAAGCAGGAGCAGCAATTCAAAACTTCATGCTAACATTAACAGACATGGGACTTTCCACTTGCTGGATAGGACATTTTAACGAAGGCAAGGTTGCAAAAATCTTAAAGATCCCATTAGAAAGCGGTTATGAAATTGAAGGGTTGTTTCCAATTGGATACTCAAAAGAGAAAAAGAAACTAAATAAACCAAAGTCGGATATTTATAATATTCTTTATTTTAACGAATGGTACAATGATCGAATGAAAAAAGTTGAGAAAATTGAAGGAAGATGGCCTGAAGGGTATTAATTTCTTAAAATAAAAAAACTAATTCTCCCCGAAGGACTTGCCCCCGGGGAAGAACAAAATAAAAAAATAAATTGTTTAAATTAACATCTATCCGTAGATGTCAATTCCTAAGTCTGACATTTCTCTTGAATGAGGCATTGTTGTTTCTTCAAAGTCCTTTCCCAAAACATATGGAGATTTAACTCCTGTCATAATTGTTATCACTCTAACTTTCCCGACGAAGTCTTTAGCGATTCTTGCACCAATTATGACCTGTGCGTCCTGGCTAAGGTTTTCTGAAACAGTTCTACCAATAACATCAAATTCTTCAAGTTTCAAATCAGGACCACAAGTTATGTGCACTAAAGCTCCGCTTGCACCTTTGTAATCCACATCAAGTAGAGGATGAGTAAGGGCTTGCTTTACTGATTCCTGCACACGGTCTGCTGCGTCTGATTCTCCTATACCAATTACTGCCACACCACCATTTTTCATGATAGCCGAAACATCTGCGTAATCAAGGTTAATCAAAGAAGGCAATGTAATTGTCTCAACTATTCCTTTAACCATTGTAGAAACAAGTTCGTTAGCAACAGCGAAAGCCTGCTCCAAAGGAAGCTGACCTGCAATGTCAACTAATCTGTTGTTGTCTAAAACAATACAAGTGTCAGTTGCTTCTCTTAATTCTTGCAATCCGAATTCTGCTTTGTCAATTCTCGCTTTCTCACTTTCAAAAGGCATTGTAACCACACCGATAACTACTGCACCAGTCTCTTTAGCTAATTGTGCTACAACTGGAGCTCCACCAGTTCCTGTTCCACCACCCATTCCGGCTAAAACGAAAACCATATCCGAACCTGAAACAGCTTTTTTCAAATCAACGAGTGATTCTTTAGCAGCTTCACGTCCACGAGTTGCTTTTCCACCAGCACCAAGCCCACGAGTTAATTCCTTTCCTAAAAGAATTTTTTCATCAGCCTTAGTAACTGAAAGGTGCAAAGCATCTGTGTTTGCTGCATAAATTGTAGCTCCGTTAACTCCTTTGTTAAAAAGCCATGTAACCATATTAGAACCACACCCTCCGACACCAACAACCTTAATTGCAGCTTTTCCTGCTTTAAGTTCGTCGAAGTTTATGCTATGAGTCTCAGCATTTTGGATTGCTTCTTTTGCAAAATCTAATACCATATAACCGTCTTTTTTCCTCCTTTTTACTTTTATTCGACTTTGCTAAGCAAAGCCCCCATATTTAGTAAAAATAACTTTATCTTCTTTAAATAGATTTGGTTACAAAAGGCAATAATTTAGAAATTTACTGACCATTGGGTAAATTTTCGTCCCAACCTTCAATTGATTCTGGTTTTTCCTTTGGTTTTTCTTCTTCTTTCTTTGGAGAAAACTTATCAATTCCTAGTTTAGAAACCGCTTCATTTATGTCATAATCAAAAAAACCGCGCGAGAGAAGCTGCTCCTTAATTTCTTCCAGCGACAAACCTCTTTTCAAATTTGAACTGATAAACTTCGGGATGTCCGACTTATCCATAAAACATTAACAAAATTGGATTATAAAAATATTACTAAATCTTGTTTTCCAACTCGCCTATTGATTTCCATCCTCTTTCAAGTTTCCTATTAGATTTTTCGACAATTAATTTCAAAAAATTATCATCCACGAGAATTTCTTTTCCATCAAAGATAGGAAACTCATATTTTTCAGTTGCGTGAAGTTCCGCAACTATATTTTTTCCAAAATTTATCAGACCGGAATTTTTGAAACCGGATTTAAACCCTTTATCCAGAATTTTTTTAGCATCTTCCAAAGTTTTACAAACTATATGAATTATTGGGGGTTCACATTTGAATTTTAGAGGTTCCTTACCTGAAACTTTAACCAAATTTTTCTTGACCTCTTGAAATGTGGTTTTCTCGTGAGTTATCCATGAAAAAAGCCCCGCTCCTTTTTTTGGCTTATCAATCATCAAAAGAATTCTTCCCGAACACGACGAAGTTGTGTAATAATTTTCTTGCTTGTTTATTTTCTTGCATAAATTTAAAATATGTTTATCCCACTCGCCTGCATAAGATTTATCCTCTTTACCTAAAACATCATTTTTTCTTTGAAGAAAATTATATTCTGTCATAAGAACTACTCCTTTTCTAAAATCTCAACATGAATTCCTTCTGCTTCACATAATTCCTTGAATTCTTTCGCATCCTCTTCGCCCCCAACAATAGACCCCCAGTGCATGGGAATAGCAACAGCTGGCTTTATAATTTTTGCAGCTTCTGCAGCTTCTTCAGCACTCATCGTAAATCTCCCGCCTACAGGAAGAAGTGCAATGAATTTTTTATCGGGTTGGTTGTGACCTGTGAGTTTCTGCATTTCAGGTATAACATCCGTATCTCCTGCATGATAAATTATAACATCGTTTGTTTTCACAACATAGCCAACAAGCCCTTCTTCTTTTGTATGAAAACTCTTATCAACATTATAAGCTGGCACAGTCGAAATTTTTACGGTTCCAAGGTCAATCTCTTGACCCGGAGCCACAACTTCCATCCTTATCGGAACCTGAAAACGCGCAATCTTACTTTGGGAGTCAGCGGTCATAATAATTCTTGTTCCTTCTTGAACAACTTTTCCAATGTCTTCAACACTGCAGTGGTCGTAATGTCCGTGAGTAAGAAGCACTAAATCTGCTTTAGGCAAATTATCCTTTATTTTAAAAGGATCAATGTAAATTACCTTCGAATTTTTTATTAAAAACCCAGAATGGCCAAGCCAATGGACTTCAACTTCCCCTATTTTCATGATTCTCAAAATAAAGGTCGCTTTTTAAGGTTTTATATTAATTTTTAGGGACACTTTTCAAAAAATCAGCCCAAAACTCTCTTTATGAATATTTGTGCATCTTCTTCACGAACTTTTGCCCCAGCCGAGGGGATATGGCCCCCTCCATTAGCCTCCGGAAGACCTTCCACTCCTGCTCTAAATAACTCTCCCATGTCAATATTAGAATTTGAACTTCTCCCGCTAAAATGGGCAAAGTTATTCTCCCTAAAAAGAAAAACAAAATTCTTATCTGGGTCAGCTGCAGCAACCAAGGTTGCAACATAACTTAAAACATCAAAATTTGAAGTTATCTCATAAAAATAAATTTCATTCCTTGGATAAAATTCTTTTTTTTCGTCAAAATCATCGACAATTTTGTAAACTTCTTCTTCAATAACTTCGTGGGCGCGACTAAGTTCATCAATATTTTTTTCTTTCACAAGGTTATAAACATATTTTATATCATTTTTATAATAAATCAGGGCTGAAGAAATCCTGCGGGCATTTAGACCAGGAATTGAAGAAGAGATTTCATCATACGAAATTTCGGGATAAAATGTTTTCATAAACAAAAAGTTTTTTTCTGACCGAAAAGCATAATCTGCAAACATTGCAGCACAAAGAAGCCAACCCCAGGATTCAGAATCAATAAATTCTTCTCCCATAACAAATATTGATAATGCACAACAATCCCTGGAATCTGTTTTAACCATATTTGAAAAATCTCCGGTTGCGTCAAGTGAGGAATGATGATCAATCAAAAAGACATCCTTTTCACGACGAAGTTCTTCAAAACCTTCCGAATCTATGAACTCCGCGTTTATGTCAGCAATAAAGACTTTTGTTATTCCTTTTTCATTAAGTTTTATCGAAACCTCTTTTATCATGTCTGAATCAATATCTAAAAAATCCATATAATCAATTTTTACCCCTTTAGCCTCTAAAATTTGCTCTATAAAAAACCCCGCGGTAAGCCCATCTAAATCAATGTGCGTCAAAACAGCTACTTTATCATAAAGCCCAATTGAGTCAACAAAATTCAAAAAATCCTCCTTTGAACCCTTAAGGTATTCAAGCTCCATTTAAAATTAAAAGAATCGGGTTTTTTAAAATTAACAGAATTATTATACAGTAACATAATTAAATTTATAATCCCATACTCTCTAAATTTATATGGCAATAATAGAAAATTCAAATTATATAAATGCTCTAAAAAGAACAAATACTTCAAACATAAAAGTAGCCGAATACAAGAGAAAAGAACTTCTTAAAAACCAAGGTAACAAATGTTCAAAGTGCAAAAAAGATTTAAGAGCTGGATATTTTAAAATGGTCGTTGACCCTAAGACAAATGAAAAACATGCAGTATGCTCTGACTGCCTTGTTTCAATTCCCGAAAGGCGATAAATTATCTATCAAAAGTTTTCTAACAATTAATGAATAGGGCTGATAAATTAAAAAAATAAAAATTAAAAAGGATTTTCTAAGACTTAGTAGTCTTCATCTTCTTCGAAGTCGTCTTCTTCGTCTTTGTCAGAGTCTTCTTCGAATTCGTCTTCGTCGTACTTATCTTTTTTAGGCATCGCGAAAATACCTCCAGTTTAATTAAACCCATATCCACGTTTGAGTTTTTAAACTTTCTCTTAAATTAAAAGTGACAAAATAAAACAGGAAAATTTATAAAGAAATATTTCGGAATTCAACAATTTTGTGACCAGCTACACCCAAATTATAAACTTCAGAGTTTCCTATTTTAGTTTTTCCTTCTCCCTCGTGAATATGCCCACAAAAAACATATTTTGGTTGATATTTTTTAATATATCCCAAGATAATTTTACTTCCAGCATGTTTACCAATGTAATTTTTTGGAGCGCCATATTTTCCAGAAACTTTATCAAGAAACCCAAAAGGGGGCTGATGACAAACAAGAATATCTATCTTTCCAAAATTTTTCAAAACCATTTTTGCCTTAACTGTTTCTCTCTTTGCTTTAGAAACTGCTTTCTTATCTCTAACTTTAAATTCTTTATACCAACAAACATCATTAAAATATTCTAAAAAACCAACCTTTAGTCCTCCAATATTTCTTATAACATTTCTCACGAAAAATAAAGATTTAATTTTACTCATTCCCAGACGAAAAGAAGGCAATTTAATTCCATATTCTTTTTCTTCTTTTTGAACTTTAGAATCATAAACCATATTTATTCCAACATTTCCCAAAATAGAATAAGTAGGGGCAATTTCAGAGAGATATTCCCAAACCTGTAAAGAAGAATTATAAATTTCTTTGTAAACTTTTTTAGCAGTTTTTCCATCATACTCCAATTCTTTCAGGCCTTCCTGTTTTCTTTTGATATTATCAAAATGAAATTTTCTTGCAAAATCTGCTTTTCCAACATCTCCAGTACATAAAACAAAATCTATATCTCCTTTAGAAATTCTCTGAAGTTTATTTATATTTCCATGCGGGTCACCTATCACTAAAATTTTCATTCTCCATCCCCCGAAGATAATCTCTCGACCATGCCCGCCGTCTCTAACATCACCTGCTCATTAAATTTGTCAGCCATTATCTGCATTCCAACTGGAACTCCGTCTATAAATCCAGCAGGAACTGAAACTGAACAATTTCCGGCAAGGTTAGATGGAACCGTCAAAGCGTCATATGAATACATTTCTTCAACACTTATCTTTCCGCCAATTTCATGGGGCAAACGCGGAACCGTCGGCGAGATTATAACGTCCAATTCCTTAAACGCCTTTGAATATTCCTCCTCAATTAACCTCTTGACTCTAAGTGAAAGGTAATAATTTCTCCCTTCATGCTCTGCGCGTGTTATCTCGGCCCCTCCCAAAATTCTACGCAAAACTTCAGGCCCTGCAAAGTCCTCAATTTTCTTCCCGTAACGGCGACCATCAAGTTTTCGGGTAGCTGAAAAAAACTCTGTATAAACAAGAGGATAATAAGTTTCAAGCGCTAATTCAACATATGGAATTTTAACTTTCTTAATTTGCCAGCCATATTTTTTAGCAGCCTCATTTGCCCTTGAACTAATTAATTCCTGAATTTCTTGATTTGGAATATCTAAATCTAAGATTCCAACTTTGAGTTTTTTATTTTTTCCAATTTCTCCCAATTTAAGTTTTGAAGAATCAACTGAAATTGGATCTTTCTCATCTTTGCCCTGAATCACCTCCAAAACAAGTGCAGCATCGTGAATATTTTTAGCTAGAGGACCAATTTGGTCCAGGCTCATAGACAAGTCCATTAAGCCATATCTTGAAACAGAAGCGTAAGTTGGTTTTATTCCGACAACTCCGCAGTGCGAAGCGGGATTTCTTATCGAACCCCCTGTATCTGAACCGAGAGCAACGTCAACAAAACCAGCAGCAACTGCAGCGGCTGAACCGGACGAAGAACCGCCGGGAATAAGTTCTGGTTTAACGGGATTTTTGACCGGACCAAATGCAGACGTTTCCCCCGAACCTCCGCAGGCAAATTCGTCCGAGTTCACCATTCCGATAATTAAACCATCTTCTTTTTTTATTTTCTCAATAACAGTTGCATCATAAGTGGATAAATAGTCTTCCAAAACTTTCGACGAACACGACGCATGAAGTCCTAAAACATTTATGTTCGGTTTTATTCCGATAACATATCCCGCAAGCCTTCCTGCTTTCCCTTTTCTTATTTTCTCGTCGATAAGCCGCGCTTCTTCATGAAGCTGCGCTTCCGGAAAAAGTTCCAAAAAAATATTAAGCCTTTTATTGTCTTTTTCAATTCTTTCAAGATAAGTTTTCAATTTTTCGAGTGTCGTTAATTTTTCTACCATGTTTTCTCCTCCGCAATTATAAAATCTTCATTTTTATTTTTAGCATTGTTAAGAATCTTTTTTTTCAACTCCGGGCCAGGAGAGTTAATCGACTCCTCAAAGCGGTAACCCGTTTCACGGGATCTCGACGGCTCCGGTGGCAGATTTTTTATTTTCTCAAGTTTTTTTGAAAAAGAATCTACTATTTTCTTCGCTTCTTTTTTTATGCCCTCCCGGTCTTTCTGCGTTAAATTCCTAAATAAAAAATCTCCTGCCATTTTATTTTCTCAAAATTTCTATAATTTCCTCCCTTGCTTTATTAAAGTCAGCTCTTTTCTCTGTCTTTCTCATAACCTGCCCGATTAAAAAGTTGAGTGAATTCTTCTCACCATTCTTGTAATCTTCAACCGCTTTCTTGTTTTCCTTAACAACTTCTAAAGCAATTTTTTCAATCTCGTCTCCGCGAATCGTTTCACCGGATGAAATTTCATCCGTAGGAGAAAAAGAACCGTTTTTCCAGCCGCGAAGAATTTCTTTTGCTTTAAGTTCATTAATTTTTCCATCCTGAATTGCCTCCAAAAGTTCAGCAAAATGCTCCGGGTTTATTTCAATTTCATCAATATCAATTTTATTATAATTCGCAACACCGATTAATTCAACAGTTATCCACGAAATCGCAACTTCGGGTCTTATTTTTTTTGACTTATTATTAATTACTTCCTCAAACAACTCAACAAGACTAAGTTTTTTAGAAAGCACCTCTGCATTCTTTTTGTCAATTTTGTACACTTTAATTAATTTTTTTAATTTTTCTTGTGGAAGTTCAGGGATTGATTTTTTTATTTTCTCAACTTCCGAAGAGAAAATTTCAAAAGAGGGCAAATCAGGATCACTAATAAAACGGTAATCCATTGCGGAATCTTTTGTTCTCATTAAAAGAGTTGTTTTCTTTTCTTCAACATAAGTCCTGGTTTCTTCAACTTTAGGAAGATCTTTTTCCTGACGAGCTACTTCAATCTCGATTGCATCCTTTATTTTCCTTACCGAATTAATGTTTTTCATTTCAACTCTTTTTCCTTTTGGAATCGAAACATTAACGTCCACTTTAAGACCTGCCTTTTTATCAATTGCCTTAACATAAGAAAGTGCCGACATTAAATTTCCTAACCAATCTGCAACTTCCTCGGCTGATTTAAAATCCGGCTCTGTAACAATTTCAATTAAAGGCGAACCGGAACGATTGTAATCAATCTCCCCCGTTGCCGGATTCCACGCCGCCGGGTCTTCTTCAATATGGCATTCTCTTATTCCAATCCCCATAAAATTCCCTCCAACTCCATTTGGAATTGAGTGGGGTCCGGAGATTGTTGATTGAAAACCTTTGGGTAAATCCGGCCACGAATAATGTTTTCTTTGCCAAACTAATTTTTTATTTATTTTGCACCCCAAAATAAGAGAAATTAAAACAACTTTTTTTATCGCTTCAAAATTTGGCAAGAGCGGTTTTGAACCAGGCTGACCCGTGCAAACCGGACAAATATTGGTATTAGGCTCGCTAAACTTTTTCCCGTGCGAAACACGGCACCTGCAAAACAATTTTTCATTTGTATCAAGATATCCATGAATTTCAAGACCGATTTTTACCATGAATAAAAAAGATAATAGTTGTTTTTAATTATTTTGGGGACAAATCATTCCCAATAGGAGTTTGAATAATCTTCTTTACATAATCAAATAAAGAATTTCCTTCAATTCCTGAAGATTTTGCTTTTCCTAAAGAAAACATAAGTTTTTGAACTGCAGCTTCTCGCGTAAGGTCAAAACCAGGAATTACATAATTTAATGCATTTGCCCCCACCTCATAAATTCCCATGTCAACTGAGCCTCCACGACAATTTGTGATTACAACACATGGTTTGTTTTTTGCTCGTGCTAATTTTAACAAAGGAACATATTCATCTTTCACATTCCCTACTCCAAATCCTCCAAGAACAACTCCCTTTACAGAATCATCATTTATTGTTCTATCAAATACCTTTGTTTCAATACCCGAACTTTGGGAATAATACTCCACCCCTGTCTCAAAATTAGTAAAAAACTTCGGAGGACCATTTTGGGAATTCTCTGAAATTTTATTATATTCAATTGCTCCATCATTATTTATTATTCCAAAAGGTCTAATCTTTGGGGAATTGAATGCATTAAAATCGGTTGAATGTTCTTTAACTGTTCGAGAACCATAAAGAATTTTGTCTCCAAAAACCACCCAGACTCCTTCATGACCTCCAGAAGCAAATTTGAAAGAATTATACAAATTCCTTTTAGCATCAGTTCCTTTTTCATAAATTGAGATTTGAGATCCAGTAAGAACTACTGGTTTTGTTAAGTCCTGCATCATATAATTAAAAGCTGCAGCAGAATCTGCAAGACTATCAGTTCCTTGAATAACAACAAAACCATCATATAAGTCATAATTTTTCTTAATTATTCTTGCAATGTCCTTTCTGTGAGAAGTCTTCATATTTGTTGAATCAATAGCTTCATGAGGATAGGCTTCTATTTCTCCTAAAGAAAAAATTTCAGGAGCAAGAGAAAAATAATTATCTTTCGTAGGAACTAAAACTCCTCTTTCATTCTTTTTTTGACATATTGTTCCCCCTGCCTGAATTCCCAAGAACCTCATATCAAAAATCAGAAATTCGAACTTTAAAAAATTATCTTAAACCTACTTCTTCTTCCCTTTCTTCTTTTCTTCTTTTTTAGAGATGTCTAATTTTATATGAACTTCCTTGAGCTGCTCGTCCGAAACTTCGGAAGGAGCGTCAAGCATCAGGTCAATTGCCTCGCTTGTTTTTGGGAATGCAATAACTTCTCTTATATTTTCAACTCCCGCCATAAACTGGATAAATCTGTCAAGTCCGAGTGCAAAACCCCCGTGGGGTGGAGCGCCGAAACTTAATGCCTGAAGCAAAAATCCAAATTTTTTCTCTGCTTCAGCAGGGCTTATTTTCAAAAGTTCAAAAACTTTTTTCTGCATTTCGCTGTCATGAATTCTTATCGAGCCTCCGCCAACTTCAGAACCATTCAAAACCAGGTCGTATGCAAAAGCTTTGGCTTTTTCCGGATGAGGTCCGTAAAATTCTTTCGGGTTCGGCTGTGTAAAAGGATGATGAACTGCATAATATCTTTTGTCTTCTTCATTCCATTCAAAAGACGGAAAGTCAACTACCCAGCAAAATGCAAATTCTTCCTTTGTTTCAGGCCTTATGTCCGGATTGTCACGCCCGTATTTTTTCATCGCCTCATCATAAGTCATTCTCCTGAAAGGTGTCTTTAATTTTATTCCAAGAGTTTTGTCAAAAGTGTAAACAACCATCCTTTCAATTACATCCATTATGTCTTCCTGTTCAATAAAACTCATTTCAACATCAATTTGAGTAAATTCCGGCTGCCTGTCCTTTCTTGAATCCTCGTCCCTGAAACACCTTGCAACCTGGACATATTTGTCAAAATTTGCAACTTGGCTGAGCTGCTTGAAAAGCTGAGGCGACTGCGGAAGAGCATAAAACTTTCCTTCCTGTTTTCTTGACGGAACAATAAAATCCCTTGCGCCTTCCGGAGTTGACTTTCCAAGAATTGGAGTTTCAATGTAAGCAAAATTTTCTTTCCTGAAAAAATCAAGTATGTTAAGAGTCGCTTCACTTCTTAAGAGTATGCTCTTTTGCATTTTAGCACTTCTCAAATCCAAAAATCTGTACTTCAACCTAACATCCTCCCCGACAGTTTCATCATTTATATGAAATGGAAGAACTGGAGCTTTATTGTAAACAGTCAATTTTTCAATTGAAATTTCAACTTTCCCGCTCGGTAAATCCTTATTAACCGTCCCCTCTGGCCTTAACTTGACTTCACCAACAATCTGAACTGAAGACTCAACACTCAAACTTTTTGCCTTTTCAAAATCTTCTTTTTTCTTGTGAATTACAGACTGCACTTTCCCGTATCTGTCACGAAGGTCAATAAAAATAAGCGAACCATGCTCACGAATTGTGTCAACCCATCCGGCAAGAGTTACTTTCTTACCAACAACTTTCTCGTCTATTTCATTTAACTTATGAGTTCTTAACATGCTAAAAATAAAAGCAGAGTGTTTTTAATGTTTTCGTTAGAGAGAAGAGCAAAACCCGGTGAACTATTCGAAAACAAGGATTGCGATTATACAAATTCCTGTTCGCGTTGAAGTTAAGCCTGTCAGAGTTGGCGTTCAACCTCGCCGACTTTTGTAGCCAACTAATCATATACGCCTCGTCGATGAA
The DNA here is from genome assembly GCA_046705565.1 of Candidatus Pacearchaeota archaeon. Classification (GTDB taxonomy): domain Archaea; phylum Nanobdellota; class Nanobdellia; order Pacearchaeales; family GW2011-AR1; genus GW2011-AR1. The sequence goes on from JBJKQI010000036.1 coordinate 11,894, forward strand.
ATTAAAATTTCAAAGGGCTCACCACAACTTCAAGTTTCATCTCTGGATTACTAATTGTCGTTGTTGAATTTTATGGCTTAAAATAAATTTTAATAACGCACTGATTAATTGACGTGTAGTCCATCATCTTTTTCTTGCTCAGGGAAAAAGACTTCCGGGCAAAACAAAGAATAAAAATTTCTTTAAAAATTTTTCGCACGAGTGCGTTTGTTCAACCCCCTTACCAGCGAGCAATGCCTTTTCAGTCCTGTTTCTTAATTAATACTCGAAAACAAGGATTGCGACTATACAAACTCCTGTCGGCGTAGAAGAAAAGCCTGTCAGAGTAGGCGTCCAACCTCGCCTGAGTTTTTATTTTCTTTTCCGGTTTTGAATTAAACCCCCACAAGTAACCAGGAGTTCTATTAATTTTTTGAGAAATTTTTTCTAACTTATTTTTTCTTTGTCCGGTAAAGTCTTCAAAAATTTGTCCGTCCCTTAAAACTTTTAACGCTCCGTTTTGACCAATATACTCTCCTTCAAAAACCTCTTCCAAATCTTCCTGCCCGTTTATCCCCCTTAATCCTTCATAATGAATTATTTTATCTTTTTCTCCAACGGGAAAATAAATTGGATTTGTAGACACATTAATCCATGGATTTTCTTCAAGTTGGTTGGAGAGATGATTATAAAATTCGGCGTTCGTCTTTATATTCAGAGAACCAAAAAATTGGCCAAGGGTTTTCATAGACGGGACAATTGGATTGCCGGCAGAATAATTTTTATTATTAAAATTATATATCTCTTCGGAATTCATCGGCTTTGAAAGTTCCTCCATCCATTCAACTTTGTAAAGTCCACTCTCGCCGTTCCGTGAAAATTTCACATCTTCAAATGTAAAAGAACCTTCGCTTGGTTCATTGTAAAATGCTTTTTTCATATCGGTTCCAAGGAATTAAACTTTAAAAACTTTTCTAACTTGTAACCACTATAAAATTAACTCACTTTACAAATTTATTAATTATCCCCATAGCTTCTTCGCCTGTAATTGCGCCTTTAAATTCTTTCATAACTAACCCCATATATGCATTTGGGCTAAGTCCGGGTTTTTCTTTAACTATTTTCATTATTTTTTCCTCAACCTGAGATAAATCTTTTTTGTCAAGTTTAATTGCATCTTTAACAGGAATTCCTGAAACAACCTTTTCTAAAACCAACTTAACATCTTTTTCCTGAATTTTTTCCTTGTAAACTGCCTCAAGAATAAAAGTCAAAATATCACGATTCAAAATCTCTTCAACTTCTTCAATAGATTTTCCTGTTTTTTTCGCAATCTCTTTTGGCAGGAGTAAAAGCACACGAGAAATCAGCTTAGGATTTCCGGAGGCTAAATACAATTCTTCATATTCATCAAGTTTATTCATCTTGAAAATTAACTTTATCATCTCTTCAGAGAGACCCTGCTTTTTCAGCTCTTCTTCAATTTCTCCTCTAAGCTTCGGAAGATTTCTCTTAACTTCATCAATTAAACGCTTAGAAATTTCTAAAAGCGGCAAATCTGTTTCGGGGTACATTCTTGCTCTTCCAGGCATTGGTCGTAAAAATTCTGTAGTCCCATCAGGCAGAGCATTTCTAACTTCAAGAGGATTAATTTTATTTTTATCCAAAAAACTTTTTTGCCGAATAACTTCGGTTTCAACACATTTTTCCATAGTTTTAGGGTCCTGAAACCCTTTTACCTCAACCCGATTTGCTCCTTTTATTGAAATGTTCAAATCCTGTCTTATTGTCCCAATTCCACGACGAACCTTGCAACTTCTGAGAATTTCTCCAATTTTAAGAGCCGCTTCCTTAACATGAGCCGGATTTTTCAAATCAGGTTTAGTCGCAATCTCAACCAAAGGGATTCCTAATCTATCTAATCTGTAAGTTATAGACTTTTCTTTCCTCTCGCTGGGGCGAGCAGAATCTTCCTCTAAATAAATTGAATCAATTCCAACTTTACCCTCACTCGTCTCAATGTAACCATCATATGCTATTAAAGAGGTTCTTTGAAATCCTGAAGTATTTGAACCGTCAACAACAGTTTTTCTCATAATCTGAGTAGTGTGTAAAATTTTACAGTTCATTAAAACCGCAATGTCAAGAGCAATTTTCAAAGCTTCTTTATTTATTTCGTGAGGCGGCTCTTCGTCTAATTCAACTAAACAAGTCGTGTCAAAGCATTCATAGAAGTAGTCTTTGTTTTCTTGTGCATGAAACTTTGCAGCCGTGTCAATTTCCCCCGACTCTCCGGCAACTGCGTGAAGATTTCTTTTAACAACTTTCAATGGTTCATCTGTTCTTAAAACAGAAGGGCAATCACAAAACAACTTATGGGTATCAAGCTGCTGGTGAATCTCAAGCCCTGCTTTGAATCCTAATTTTTTGTAATCAAGTTCCATGAAATAAAGAGAGAGAAATAACTTTATAAGATTTCTCAATAATTTTAAAAACAATTTTCCCTTGTAAAATAAATGAAAAAAGAGGAAAAGAATAAATTAATTCTCGAGAGAGCTTTAGGTAGAAAAAAACCAAAAAGTCCAAAAAAAAGAATTAAAAAAATCTTCAAGAGTTTGGGTCCCGGCTTTATTACAGGAGCTTCAGACGATGACCCCTCAGGAATCGCAACGTATTCTCAGACAGGAGCGCAATTTGGATATGGACAACTCTGGACCTCTCTTTTCTCATTTCCTTTCATGGCCGCAATTCAGGAGATGTGCGGACGAATCGGGCTCGTCACTGGAAAAGGCCTTGCAGGAGTAATCAAAAAAAATTATTCAAAAAAAATTCTCTACACTTCAGTTTTTATTTTGTTAATTGCAAATGTAATTAACATAGGAGCTGACTTAGGAGCAATGGCTTCCTCAGGCCAACTTGTCTTCGGGATAAATTTCATATATTGGCTCTTGGGAATTACAGCTTTAACCCTAATATTAGAAATTTTTGTTTCATACAAAACTTATGCAAAAATCCTAAAATGGTTTGCATTCACCCTGCTCTCTTATATTCTAGTGGCATTTATAGTAAAACAAGACTGGTTACAAATTTTGATTTCGACAGTCGTTCCAACCTTTGAATTTTCAAAAGTGTATCTGATGAATATCGTCGCTATTCTAGGGACAACAATTTCTCCATACTTATTTTTCTGGCAGGCAAATGAAGAAGTTGAAGAAGAAATTGAAAAAAGAGAACTTAGAAGTATGGGGGCCGGAATCCCGAAATTCAAAAAAAGAGATATGAAAAACTTAAGAACAGACACAATCTCGGGGATGTTTTTCTCTAACCTTGTAATGTTTTTCATAATTGTTACGACTGCTTCGACCCTCGGAGTTCATGGGATATTTAATATTCAAACTGCAGATCAAGCTGCCCAGGCATTAAAACCATTTGCAGGAGATTTTGCATACCTTTTATTTGCCTTAGGAATAATTGGCACGGGCCTTCTAGCTATCCCTGTTCTAGCTGGTTCAGGTTCATATGCCCTTTCAGAAATGTTCAAAATGAAAGAAGGGCTTTATAGAAAATTCAAAGCCGCCCATGGTTTTTATGGAGTTATAACAATTGCAACAATTATTGGCCTTGCGGTAAACTTCATCGGAATCCCTCCCTTCAAGATGCTTTATTACACCGCGATATTAAATGGAATTGCCGCGCCGCCACTTATGTTTATGATAATGAAAATCTCAAACAATAAAAAGATACTAGGAAAATACACAAACAAAAGGATTTCAAATGTTCTTGGATGGACAATAACCGGAATTATGACTGCTTGTGCCATTGCATTAATTATAAGTTTGTTCTTATAATAAAACTAGAATTACTCAACTAACCTTTTATTAATTTCACCTGCAAAGTTCTCAAGCATCTTTTCTTTAACTTTCTCATGGGATACTGCCCATTCACTGTGACCCAAAACCCATCCCAACTTTACAAGGGCAGTCTCGGGTAGCATATCTTCCAAATAAATTATTCCTGTGTCAAGAAGTTCACGTCCATTTGAATAAACCAAAGGATCAAGCCTTCCATAAATTGTCTGGGCAGCTGCGCAAACAATCATCCCCTTTTTCTGAATTTCTTTTAACTTTTTAGTCCAACCTAAACGGGCTCGTGACGTCGGAGCATGACCCAAACCGGAAAGCTCTAAAACAACCCCATGATATCCCCTGTTAAAATAATAATCAAGGATCGACGGGTCCTGCCCAGGATAAACCTGAATGAGAGCAATCTTTTCTTTAAAACTGTCATCCAGAACAACTTTCTCCTTATTTCGTTTTTTGTAGCTCAGCACATTTTTTATCCCGGATTCTGAAATTTTACATAGCGGTTCATCATTAATAACTTTAAATGCATCTCTTCTGGAAGTATGCATTTTTCTGACTTTTGTCCCGCGCATAGCAAAACAAGAATCATCATTTTCTGTTGCATGCCCGACAAGCATTACTTCTGCAATGTCTGAGGTTGCTGCAATCGCCGAACAGATTAAATTTAAATTAGCATCAGAACTTCCCCGGTCAACACTTCTTTGAGAATAAGTTAAAACTACAGGTTTATTTAGGTTTCTTAAAAAAAATGAGAGAGCAGCCGAAGTGTAATGCAAAAAATCAGTTCCGTGTGTGACAATTATTCCTTGAACATTTGGGTCATTCAAAAGTTCAACTGCAGCTTTTGCAATTTCCTGCCAATCTTTGTAATCCATGTCTTCAGAAGCTTTCATAAACGGCACAACAACTTTTTTCACGTTGACTTTTTCAAAAAGTTCCGGGTAAAATTTGAAGAGCATATCTGGAGAGGTGAGCCAATCAACTCCCCCCTTTTCAGGATTAAGCCTGGCAGCAATTGTTCCCCCTGTAATAATCATCCCAATATTTGGTTTATCTTTCGACTCATTAACTTCAAACATTTTTTCAGTGTTACTAATCTTCTTAACCAATTTTAATTTCAAAATTTCTTTTTTGTCAAACCCAATGTTATATCCATTTTCTAATTTTAATAAAACAATACCTTTCTCGGGACTAGGAAGCAAAATTCCTTCAAAAACTTCTTTACCTTTCTCAACTTCAACTAAATTTCCAAAGTTTTTTTCTATTTCCATTAAAAAACAAAACTATGAATAGTTAAAAATATGTTGGTTCAAAACTTTCCTAAAATGTTAAACACACCTACAACAAAGACCAGAGTTAGAATAATAATAATAAACCAATTTATTGGAACCGAATATTCCGGCTGCCGATTTCCTTTCTTTTTAGCATTTTTTATCATAAATAGACCAAGAACACTCATTATCCCTCCAGAGATGATGCCCCCAATTGAAAGGATCTTTGTAAAAGAAAAGAATGGAAAAAAACTAATCAAAACATAAATTAAAATCGGAATCAAAGAAACAAGAACCCACGCCTTGAATTTCTTGAAACGTTCATCAAATTGAAAGTTCTCTTTTAATGCATTCCCTAAAGATAGGTGGGAAGTAAACATCGTAAAAATTCCAAGAACAACAAAAACTGAGCCGAGCGCAAATGTTGCAATTTGAGGAGTATTTACCCCCATAAATCCAACAACAATAAAATC
>JBJKQI010000037.1:0-2806 GCA_046705565.1 Candidatus Pacearchaeota archaeon
TAAATCTTTTCCGAGCAAAGGAACATAATTGAATTTTCCATCTTTTTGGGGTATAAAGAAATTTTCAATGATCGGGGGCAACATTGTCCATTCAGTTTTTTCTCCTGATTCTGATGTTGCAATAAAATCGTATGCGCTTTCGAGGTTTAAGACATTTATTCCCTTTTCCAAAAAAAGTTTATGCAAGTTTGAAATCCTATCTAAATTATCCCTGTATACCCTTAACTGGGGTGTGTGTAATTCTGAAACAATTTCTTGTGGAGTTAAAAATTCAAATTCAAATTTTGCATCTTTGTAAATTTTAACTTCGGGAAATCCCCTTAATGAAACTTTTCTTAGTCTTGATTCCAAGGTATCCCCCTCTCCAAAAAAGGGTACTTCCTTTATTATTTCAATTTTAACACAACTTTCATTACTCATAATAAAATGTTCTCCAATTCATTTATATCTAAAATAGAGATATCTGCTTCTTTAATATTTTTGTTAACTGCAATTGTTTTCATTCCTCTTTCCTTTGCAGGGAGAATATCCGAATCTAACCTGTCTCCTATATATACATGTTTTTCTGGATTATAGTTTGATTTTCCTAAAACATAATCAAAAGGCCCTCCGTCTATCTTTGAACCCACCCCCAAATTATCTCCACAAAAAATATTCGAAAAATTATCCAGAGAAATTCCAAGTTTATCCAATTTTTTAATTGAAAGATTATAAGGACTGCTGGTTAATAAATAAACCTCATCATATTTATTTTTTAAATTTTTCATAATCCTGTTTAAATTTTTATTTTCTGAAATCAAATCCAAAACATCAGCAGTTGAAAGACATTCATCCATAACCTTAGATGGTCTTTCATACCCTACTTCACCTAAAACTTTTGTCCCACTATGTAAAATTTTGTATTGCTCTTCAAAAAACTTCCTTGCTTCCCTAACACTTCCAAGAGAAGGTATCTTGTACAAAATTTTTTCAGAAATCTTAGTTCTTATTCTATTATCAATTTCACCATCTGAGACATACATTGTTCCATCAAGATCAAAACCTACAGATTTAATGTCTTTGAATGCTGGAATCATGAATTAAAAAATATTATGCAGTTTTTAATAATTATTCTTCTAGAAAATATTAGTTTTTTAGCTGTTGTTCTTTTCTTGCAAGTTCTACTCCCACCCACATTGCATGGTCAGTCGTTGAAAAACCATCAATTTGTCTTATCTGATTTTTTAAATCTTCAGAATTTTTTCCCCTAAATTCTTCTAATTTTAATCCATCAGGATTGTAATGTTCAACAACCAATTCTCTCTTGTTCATATCTACTGTTACTCCATAATATCCTTTTGGGTCACTCACATCCAAATTAATCTTTCTGTTTTCATTTACGAGGCCAAGTGCAGAAATTGTCTTTGAATTTTCAGGGTCAATCCCAATCCACCTGCTTCTTATATTAATTTGCCCGGGAGTAATTCCAGAGTCTTTTGAAACTTTTTCCTGAACAGCCCTTAACCCGTATAAATTTGTTAGCCATGCAGATACTGCATTGTGGGTTCTAAAACCTGCTGACAGCATTAAAGTATTGTCCTGCGGATTTTTGACAAAATACAAGTCAGTTAAACAAGGAGAAGAATTTCTTTCTAACAAATCATTCTTTGTATCCCATAAAGATAAAAATCCGTGCCTATTTTCTTTATAAGAATCCAACATTTTGCTTATCTTTTCAAGACCATCTGCCCCCCAATAAGATCTCATTCTGTTTCCGTAAGTGTAAGAGATGTCTTTAGGCACATCGAACCTTAACAAATCTTTTTGGTATAATCTCAATTCTTCTGGATTAAACCCAAACTTCAAAAGTTTTTCCTCGGATTCAAAAGAAGGGTTTTTTATATTTACATCTAAATTAAATAAAGCTCTTCTTAATCCCTTTTCTAAAATAACATTTTTTCCATACCTGTCTAAATGATACATAACATCCATCCATGCATCAAGGGGTGTTTGTGCAATAATATTATGGGAAGTTAAGTCAGATGGAAAATCGCTAAACTTTGGTTCAGCTAAATCTATTTTAATTCTATCCTCATCGCTTGACTCTCTACCTTTGCCATTCAAAAACTCAACGAGCCCTTCTAATTTGCTTTGCGTAAACTTCTTTGTTTCTATATAACTTAAATATTTAGGTAAAAGTTGGGGGTCCATAGCGTAAGTGGTCCCTATAATTTCATTCAGAAGAACACCTCCAATTTTCTTTTCCTTGACCCCTTTCTCTAAAAAATTTAAAAAATAAGTTCCACTCGGAACAGTCGGAGTATCGTTTCCAACAATTGCAATTTTATTAATTTGGGGGTTGTAAATTAAATTTGCAAGCATTTGTGGAAGGCCATTCCCATAAAGGCTTGTTAATGTAACTAAAGGAGATTCTTTTGAAAAAATTTGAGGGTAAGCAGATTTTATTTTTTCATAAATTTTTTCAGGCTTATTCCATAAAGTAACTATTCCTGCAGAACCTTCGGGATTAATTATCTCCAATTTATCTTTATAATATAGGGGCTTGAATTTCATAAAAATTGGAATTTCATTTTATATATAAAGATGATTATACTAAAATTCCTGTAAAAAATATTTATAACAAAAATATAAAATTTTATAAATAAAAATTTCTTATTTTCAAAATGGCAAATAATGAGATGGTTCCAGAATTAACGAACGGGGAGTTTGATGGTTTTTCAAAAGATGGATTGGTATTTCTTGATTTTTTTGCTGAATGGTGTATGCCATGCACAATGATGAGCCCAATTATTGAAGATTTGTCTGA
>JBJKQI010000038.1:0-7116 GCA_046705565.1 Candidatus Pacearchaeota archaeon
CAAGAAACGAGATAAAGAATGATAAAAATTTAAACTGGATGACTAAACCTGTTAACAAAAGCAGACCTGAAAGAGGCCTCACTTCTGCAGGTAAAAAATCCAGAGGTTTAAGAAACAAATCACCAACTTCAAAGGTTAGACCTTCTGTAAGAGCCGGTAAAGGACGAGGGAAATAAATTTCTTTTATTCATCAACTTCTTTTACTTCTTTTTCATCGTAAAGTCCAAAAGCCTGAAAGATTATGTCCAGGACTCTCAAAACAAATTCTAAAAGAATTATAAAAATTAAGTAGGTCCAAATTTCTGAGATGAATGAAGGAATTACCGCAAGCTGGTCTATAACTTTTGGAGTATCTAATATTCCCTGAGCAATCGCAAGAGCTAAAAGATTGAAGGGGATTAATTTTGCCAAATCTTTTGATAAATCCTGTTTATAATAGGCAGTCATTCTTATAGCCGCAACAATGACAACACATACCACGAGGATAGTCTGCACCGGCAGTGACTTTGTGAATAACAAAAGAAAAATTGTGAAAATTCCAAACCACAAAAATACTACAAAAGGCAGGATTACAAGATATTCAACAAAATAAATTACTCCGCCGACCAACTTTGAGATAACTGAATGCTCAGATTTGTTAAATCTCGATAGATTAAGTTCCAAAATATCTTTTTTTGAGATCCATCTGTAAAATTTCCAAATAAAAATTGAATAAACAACGACGAGAAGAGAAAGTAAAAATAAGTTTATGAAGCTTTGAGCCCAAGCAGGCAGAGTCTGAACAACTCCGGTGTATAAATCCGATATTGAAGGAATGATTCCTACTGCAGCTGCATTCATTATTTTAAAAGAGCATTGAGACTTTTAAATTTTGTCTTAAGTGAAAATTTATATAGTTTCAAATTTATCTTTAATTATGATTGACATAAATTTAGTAAGAGAAAAACCGGAGCTTGTGAAAGAGAACATAAAGAAAAAATTTCAAGACGAAAAAATTCCTCTTGTAGATGAAGTCCTGAAAATAGATGAGAAGTGGCGGAAACTAAAATATGACGAGGACAAACTTAGAGCTGATAGAAATAAAGTTTCAAAATCAATTGCCGAGGAAATAAAAAAAGGAAATAAAAAAGAAGCTGAGAAATTAAAAGTCAAGGCCAAAGAGATTCCGGAAAAAATTTCTAAGAGTGAAGAAAAGAGAAAAGAACTTGAGGAAAAAATAAAAGGGATTATGATGAAAATTCCGAATATAATCCACTCTTCTGTTCCAATTGGCAAAGATGAAACTGAAAATGTTGAGAGAGAAAAATTTGGAGAACCAAAAGTTCCTGCGTATAAAATTTTTAATCATGCCGAACTCGCGGAAAAACTTGGGGGGGTTGATTTTGACACCGCAAGAAGAATTTCAGGAAATGGATTCTATTATCTTAAAGGAGATTTGTCCCGATTGCATTCAGCAATGATTTCTTTTGCAAAAGAGTATATGATAAAAAATGGATTTGAGTTTGTAATTCCCCCTTTTATGATAAGAAGTGAGGTTGTCGACGGGGTTATGAGTTTTGCAGAGAAAGACGCAATGATGTATAAAATTGAAGGAGAAGATTTGTATTTAATCGGAACCTCGGAGCATTCGTTGATTGCCAGTTTCGCAAACAAAAGTTTAAATGGGAAAAACTTGCCATATAAAATTACAGGTGTCTCGCCTTGTTTTAGAAAAGAAGTCGGTGCACACGGGATTGAAGAGAAAGGATTTTACAGAGTTCACCAGTTTGAAAAACAGGAGATGATTGTAATTTCTGATCCTGAAGAGTCTTACAAATGGTACGACAAAATGCTTGAATTATCTGTCAACATTTTCAAAGAGATGGAAGTGCCAGTTAGGATTCTTGAATGCTGTTCCGGAGATTTGGCTGACCTTAAAGCAAAATCTGCTGACGTTGAAGCCTGGAGTCCAAGGCAAAAAAAATATTTTGAAGTCGGAAGTTGTTCAAACCTGACAGACGCTCAGGCCAGACGCCTTAATATTAGAGCCGAAAAAAACGGAAAAATTTATTTTGTTCATACATTAAATAATACAGTTATAGCCTCCCCTCGTGCATTAATTGCTGTTATGGAAAACTTCCAACAAAAAGATGGAACAATAACAATACCCAAAGTTCTTCAGCCATATATGGGGGGAATGAAAAAAATTGAATTAAACAAGAAAAATTAAGGGTTCACAAGTTTTTTAAAAGGGACATTCTTTATTTATTCAAGAGGTGACTTATGAAAGTAGCAATAAACGGATTGGGGCGAATCGGGCGACTTGTTTTAAGAAACGGATTAAAATTAGGATTAAATTTTGTTGCGTTCAATGATTTAACTGACACTAAAACTTTGGCTTACTTAATTAAATACGATTCAGTTCATGGACAGCTTGATGAAAAAATTGAAGCTGGAGAGGGTTTTATAAAAATTGGTGCAAAAAAGATTCCTGTTTTGTCTGAGAGAGATCCTGCGAACCTTCCTTGGAAAAAAATGGGTGTTGATATTGTTATTGAATCAACTGGTTTTTTTACAGACAGAGAAGGTGCAACAAAACACTTAAACGCCGGAGCCAAGAAAGTTGTTATCTCGGCCCCAGCTAAAGACCCGGATAAGACAATAGTTTTAGGAGTAAATGAAAAAGAATTAAAAAAAACTGATAAAATTATTTCAATGGGAAGCTGTACAACAAATTGCCTTGCACCTTTAGCAAAAGTTCTTGAGGACACTTACGGGATAGAGAAAGGATTTATGACAACAGTTCATGCTTATACCGGAACTCAAGGGCTGGTTGACAAGCCTGAGAAAAAGATGAGAAGAGGAAGAGCTGCCGCAGTTAATATTGTACCCACAACATCAGGTGCAACTAAAGCGGTAATTGAAGTTATTCCCTCTTTAAGCGGAAAAATGAATGGTCTGGCGATGAGAGTTCCCGTTCCAGCCGGAAGCATAACTGATTTTGTTGCTGAGTTGAATGAAACTCCAAAAGACGCTGCTGAAGTTAATTTGGCTTTCAAAAAAGCCGCCGCCGGAAGGATGAAGGGAATATTGGATTACACTGATGAAGAAATTGTCTCAACAGATATAATTGGTAACACACATTCTTCAATAATTGACGGATTATCTACAATGGTAATAGGAAACACAGTTAAAGTTCTCTCATGGTATGACAATGAGTATGGTTACTCTCATAGGCTTGCTGAGTTTGTAAAACTCCTTGGCAAGTACTTATAAGATGAATTATATTTCTCAAGTGAAAAATCTTAAAGGGAAAACTATTTTGTTAAGGTCCGACGTGAACTCTGATATAATCGGTGGCAAAGTTGCGTTTTCAGAGAGAATAAAATCCACTGCTGAGACTGTTAAATATTTAAAGAAAAAAGGTGCAAAAGTTGTTGTGATTGCACACCAATCAAGACCTGGGAAAAAGGATTTTATTTCTTTGGCACAGCATGCAAGATTAATTGAGAAAATTACTAAAATAAAATTTGTTAAAGATTTGTACGGGCTGACGGCTCAAAAAGCAATAAAGAATTTAAAAAATGGCGAGGCAATTTTGCTTGAAAATGTGCGCTTTGACAAAAGCGAATTCAAAAAAGGGAAATCAAAATATGTGGTGACACTTTCAAAACTTTGTGATATTTATGTAAATGACGCATTCTCAGTTTCTCATCGTGAGCAGGCTTCTATTGTTGAATTTCCAAAGATGATGAAAAGCTACGGAGGACCCATTTTGGAAAAAGAAGTTCGGGCTCTTCAAAAAATAAAATTAGGAAAATGCCTTTATGTTTTAGGTGGTGCAAAACCTGCTGATAATATGATTCTAATTGGAAAAAATAAAATTATCTCAACCGGTCTTTTCGGACCAATGTGCTTAATTGCCGAAGGCAAAAAACTTGGAGGAGAAGAAAAATCTTTAGAAAAAAGTATTCATAATTATAAGGATATATTAAACAAAATAAAGAAAAAACTAAAAGTATATGGAAGAAGTGTGGTTCTTCCTGTTGACTTTGCTGTTCTTTCAAATGGAAAAAGAAAAGAAATCTCATTAGATAAATTTCCAAATGATTTTGAAACCTTTGACATCGGGAAAAAAACGCAGGAAGTTTACATAAAAGAAATAAAAAAAGCAAAAGCGGTCTATGTTAAGGGACCTGCAGGATATTACACTGACAAACGTTTTATTGCGGGAACACGTGCTCTTTTGTATGCAATTTCTAAATCCAAAGCTTTCTCCCTTCTTGGCGGAGGCGATCTTAATGAAGCAATAAAAATGTCTGGCCTTTCAGCAAAAGATTTTAATCATGTTAGTTTATCTGGTGGCGCGCTCTTAGATTATATTGCAGGAAAAAAGCTTCCAGGTCTTGCAGGTTTAGGATTCTATAGGAAGTAATTATTATTTTTAATAACAAAAATAAATATAAACTCTTCAGATAAAAAATTTTATGAGTATTTTTAATTATATAAAAAAACAATCATTCCAATAATTTTTGCGGGGGGCATTTTGATTTCATCTTATGATGGATGCTCTTTTCAAAAGGAAATCCAAAGCACAAACAAGGATAAATTGGCTGTTGCACTTGTAACTGAAGATGATAAAGACAGCTCCGACTACTCAATACAAAGAACTTTTGAAAAAAACTTTTCAAATATTAATGGATATCAACTTAAATTTGCAAGAACAAAAGATATAGAAAGTATGTTAGAGGATATCAAAGGTTTTTCAAAAATAAGAAAAATAAATTCACTTATTCAGGTTTATCATGGAGACAGTATCAGTTTTGATGTAAAATCAAAAGAAGAGATAGATACCACGAATGCAGAAAAAATTTTCAAAGGCTATTCAAAGTATTTTGCTAAAGACGCAACAATTATACTTTATTCATGCTCAACTGGTGAAGGAAAAAATAATCTTGCAGAAAAACTTTCGAAAGTTTTTAATAGAGAGGTTATAGCTCCAAGAGTAGCCCTTGGAACACAGGAAACTGTCCCAGACTCAGAAAGAATTAATGAGTTTAAGAAAAACTCTCTTGATCAGGTCGTGTTTGATTATAAAAACTTCGAGCTTATGAGCGGAGTGTATGATACAAATTCCGGAGGAACAGAAGTAGATACGACTGTGAGCCCATACTCCTGCATGGATTCGTCTATGACCCTTCTCGATAGAAATGGTAAAAAATATTTTTTGATTGTGAAACCAAAATAGAATTACAAATCCAAAACCTTTTTATTCTCCAATAACCTCTTTGCCTAAAGAGGAAAAGATGTTCGACGTTATAACATTTGGTTCTGCAGTTGTTGATATTTTTGCAGAAACTGGTTTGGCTGAAAGAGGCAAATTTATGGCTTATCCAGTGGGGGATAAAATATTAATTAAGGGTTTAAAATTTTCAATTGGGGGTGGCGGAACAAACACTGCTGTTGCGTTTGCACGGCTTGGATTAAAAACGGGTTATATTGGAAAAGTTGATAGAAATTTTGGGGGCAGAGAAATTCTTAATTTATTAAAAAAAGAAAAAGTTGAATTTTTAGGAGCAATTGAAAAAAACCCATCAGTTTCAGGAGGGTATTCTATTGTCTTGGATAGTCGCGAAAATGACAGAACAATTTTGAGCTATAAAGGTGTTAATGAAACAATAACTCCCTCTGATATAAAATATGAAAAATGCAAAACCGAATGGCTTTACTTTTCTTCATTTATGGGAAAGAGCCTTGAAACTCAAAAAGAATTTGCAAAAAAAATGCACAAAAAGGGTGTTAAGATTGCATACAATCCAAGCAATTACTTAATTCAAAAAGAGAAGAAAAAAGTTGAAGAGATTTTGAAAGTTACCCAAATTCTTGTATTAAATAAAGAAGAGGCAAGACTTCTTGTCCGAAATAGAGATTTACTCAAAGGACTTTACAAACTTGGACCAAAAATTGCTGTTATTACAGATGGAAAAAACCCAACATATGCTTATGATGGAAAAAAAGTTTATTCAATAACTCCCCACAAAGTTAAGGTAGTAGAGAGGACCGGAGCAGGTGACGCTTTTGCTTCAGGGTTTGTTGCAGGACAGATTGTCGGTCGCTCAATTGAAGAAAGTTTAAAGTTAGGTCTCGCTGAAAGTGAATCGGTCATAAAATATTTTGGCGCTAAAAATAAATTAATTAAGAGAAAATTGAAGTGACCCACAAAAAAAGATTACCTTTACAAGATAAAGAAGAGAGGCTCCTCTTAGAACCCGAGGATTTTAAACCGTCGTTTAAAGGATGGAGAGTTATGGGGACTATGAATCCTGCAGCAGTGCGACTGCCAAACGGGAAAATAATGCTTTATGTTCGCGTTGCGGAATCCTATGCAAGCAATAAATCAAAAACACCAGTGCATCAGAAACTTAGAAGTGCCCCTGTCGTTTACACCGGAAAGGATTATAAAGAATTTTCAAAGGAGCTTCATGAAGGAAAAGCGTTTAAACTCGGGGGAAATATTGTAAAATTAGAAAAAGGAGTTTATCGACTTAAAACCCTTTCACATTTCAGAAAAGTTATACTAAGCGAAGACGGTCTTACTGTTGAAAAAATATACCAAAAACAAAGGTTTTCAGGAAAAGGCGGGAGCGATAAAGATCTATCATATGGGGTTGAAGACCCGCGAATTGTAAAAATTGGAAAAATATACTATATGACTTATGTTTCTGTTCTTGAACGCGAAGGAGTCTGCACATCCCTTGCATCTTCAAGGGATTTAAAAAAATGGAAAAAACTAGGAGTAATATTTAGGGAGCAGAATAAAGATGCGTTCTTATTTCCCGAAAAAATAAAAGGAAAATATATTGCACTTTTGCGTCCGGAAGGATTTTTTGAATTTAGCCGTCCGTCGATATGGATTTCACACTCTCCAGATTTAATCCATTGGGGAGAGGAAAAAACAATAATGCAGCCAAGGAAAGGTTCATGGGAAGAAAAGCGCATTGGCGGAGGTGCCCCTCCAATAAAAACAGAAAAGGGCTGGCTTTTAATTTATCACGGAGTGAAAAACATAAGAAACGACAGTTATTACAGTGCAGGTGCCGCTCTTTTAGATTTAAAGGACCCTTCCAAAGTAATTGC
>JBJKQI010000039.1:0-15523 GCA_046705565.1 Candidatus Pacearchaeota archaeon
TTCAAAAAACTTTTTTTTTCAACAAAACACCCTGGAAAGACTTCATGTTTTTCGCCTTCATGATATTTGTAAAGAATCTTTTTAATAAGAGTTCCAATATCTTTCTTTGAAATATCAAGTTCGTCCTTTACAGTTATTTCAATATGTTTTGGAGGGTCCGGCATCCCATAAAAGATAAAATGAAAAGTGACGTCTTTTCTGAACCCATGAGACAAAAACACTCCCTGAATAAGTGAATGTATCGCAATGTCAATTCTCCCGGCTTTCATTAAATTCCCATCAGAGAGTGCCTTTCCAGATGTTGCAGCTGAACTTGAAAAATAAACGAAGTGTCTCATAATTTAATTAAAATTATATGAGTTATAAATTTATTTAATAGGCTGCATAACAAATTCCCCTTTGGCAAAGACATCTTCCTCATCAAAAACCTTATACATCCCAACAAAATTGTCATTACAAAAAACTGAAATAATTGTTCCTTTTTCATAATTTTCCTTTTTCACTAAATCCTCTTTATGAATCGGTTTTCCTGTATAAATTTTTTTTAGATTTGTTTCTTTGATAAAAACTGGAGGATAAACTTCAGAAACTACCTCGCCAGGTATTAAAATTTTTCTTAAATTTGTGTCATCACTTTTTTTGTATTCTTCAACGGCTTTTTCAAAATCATAGAGGTTGACAGCTGGATATTCTTTATCAAATTCACAAAATATTCCTGCATTTGTCCGGCGAAGTTCAAGCATGTGTGCACCGATTCTTAATTCCTTTCCCAAGTCGTCAATTAATTTTCTTATGTAAGTTCCGCCCTGAACTTTTGCCGAGAACAATAAATCCTTACCGTCTTTTTCCAAAATTTTAAATTCATAAATTTCTCTCTCCCTTTCCACTCTTTTAACGCGCGATTTTACAGGAGGTTTTTGAGATATTACACCTGAGAACTTTTCTTTTATTGTTTTTTTAATCTTATCAAGAGAAATCTCTTCATGAAATCTTGCAATTCCAACATAGGTTTTGTCTTCTCCTAAAAAGTACCCTGTCAGTTTGCAGGCTCTGTTAACCGCGACGGGTAAAACCCCTGTAACTTTTGGGTCAAGAGTTCCAAAATGTGAAGTTTTTCTTGCTCTGAGCTTTTTATGAACAAAATCCGAAATGTTAAATGATGTTGGTCCTGACGGCTTGTCAATATTTATTATACAAAACTCCAAAAGCTCCTCAGTCGATTTTGATTTTTTTATTTTTTCAATGTCTGGTTTCATTTAAACTCCCCCCTTAAAAATTTCTTTCTTTCTGATTCAGGGAATCTTTCAATTGCATAACGCAAGGTTGTTCTTTGTATTTGCTTGTAATTAACCTTTAAAAAATCTTTCAGAATTTTATCATCTCTTTTCCCAATTTCTCTGAGCATCCAACCAACAGCCTTATTAATTAAATCGTGAGGGTCTCCAAGGAGTATTTCAGAAATCTTTAAAGTGTCAGCAAAATTTCCCCCGCGAATAAAAGAATAAGTTGAAACAATTGCAATTCTTTTTTCCCACAAATTTTTTGACTTTGCAAGTTCATAAAGAATTTTTTTGTTCTTGTCTTTAAGAAATTCACCAGATATTTTTGGAGCAGTTAAATCAACCAAATCCCAATTATTAAACCGTTTTGCGTTCTTCATATAAAAATTAAAAATTTCTTCAGGATTTTTATTAAATTTATGGATGAGAATTAAACCACCAATAAGTCTATGCTCGTGAATGTCTGAATCAAGAAGCCTCTGGATCTGTGAGATTGAAAGTCCCTTGTATCTTTTTGCAAAATCTCTTTGTTCTGGGACGGTTAATCCTAAAAAGATATCTCCTTCACCATATTCTCCTTTTCCGGTCTTGAAAAACCTCATTGAGTGCTTTGATCTTTCTTTTGAATAAAGTTTCTCCAGATCCCTTATAAGCTCATCCAGCATAAATTATTAAAAGTTAAACGGCATTAAAAGGTTATGTTCCCAACCGCAACTGCATTAAAGCAACTTGAAGAAATGAAAAGGGATGTTAAAAAGATGAGGTTAGCAGCCCAAGGTTGGCCGACAAAATTTCAAACTTTAATTGCAATTTGCCTTTCGGCAAGAACCCGTGATGAAACAACAATTATTGTATGTGACAGGCTTTTTTCAAAATTTCCAACGCCTGAAAAATTGTCGACGGCAGATTTAAAAGAGATTGAGGAATTGATTAAACCGGTCAATTTTTTCCAAAACAAAGCAAAGAATCTTCTTGCCTGTGCAAGAAAACTTGTGACTGAATTTAATTCAAAAGTCCCGGATTCAATTGAAAAACTTATCTCTCTGCCCGGAGTTGGGAGAAAGACTGCAAATGTTTTTTTGTCCGAATATGGTGGGGAAGCAATCGGGGTTGACACACACGTAACCCACATTTCAAATTATCTTGGTTGGGTTAGCTCGTCAAAACCCGAGATGATTGAAAGGACTCTTAAAGAAATTTTTCCAAAAAATAAATGGAGTGAAGTTAATCCAACCTTAGTCACTTTCGGCAAAAATCACACTTCACGTTCAGAAGAAAATAGAATTCTTGATGAAATTAAGAAAATTAAATAACTTCCGCTCTTTCAATAACAACGTCTTTGTAAGGTCTGTCTTGTGTATCTGTATCAACTTTTGAGATTTTGTCTACCACATTCATTCCTTCAACAACTTTCCCGAATGCAGGATGTTTTGAATCAAGAAAATTATTATCAACCAAATTTATGAAAAATTGTGAAGAACCAGTGTTAGGTCCGGCATTAGCCATTGAGATTGTTCCGCGGCTATTCTTGTTTCCGCCAGCATGTGTAAATTCGTCTTTAATATCTGGAATTTTCGGGTCTCCAAAACCGGTTCCCGTTGGGTCTCCTCCCTGAATCATAAATCCATCTATAATTCTGTGAAAAATAACACCATCATAAGTATTATTTCTAACAAGCTTGATAAAATTTTCAGTTGTGATTGGCATGTCATTGTACAAATTAATCACAATGTCTCCGTAATTTGTCTTAAGTTTTACTCTTGTCATAATTTCAGAAAGATTGTTCAGTTTTAAAATTTATCCCCCCATCAAGATTGGTAAGGAATAAATTTAAAAAACAAAAAATACAAAGAATAAAATAAATTATAAGATGACCGAAAATATTTTAATTGGAAAGAGGGTGCCCAAAGATTTTTTTATAACGGGGGGCGCCGGTGAAAGTGATATAACCGTTCATGCAGGCTCATACCATTTAGCGTTAAAAGAGGCAGGTATAGAGATGTATAATATAATGAGTTACTCTTCGATACTTCCTAAAATTGCAAATGAAATAAAAAAGCCATCAGAAGTAACACATGGTGCTGTGATGGAAACAATCTCTGCTGCCTCGACTTCAAAAAAGGGTGAGCGGGCAACCGCCGGAATAATTTTTGGATGGCTATACGATAAAAAAACAAATGAAAAATACGGGGGGCTTGTTTGTGAATATAATGGGAGTAAATCAGAAGTTGAGGCCGAAGAAGAGCTTAAGAAAAGTCTCAACGAACTTTACACAAACGGGTATGAGGAAAATTTTAATTTAAGAGAAATTAAATTTACCGGAAAGAGTTTAATCCCAAAAAAGAATTTTGGGACAGCAATTGTTGCATTGTGTTTTATTAATTATGAAATTCCAATTTTGGATTAATTATTATTAAATTAAACTGACTTTTTCAATTACAACACTTTTAATTGGCCAATCTTGCATCCCATTTTTTGTAGTAGTTGTAACATTTTCAATTTTGTCGACAGTAGAGAAACCGGAAATAACTTTCCCGAATACAGCGTAACCCGGATTTGTTGTCGAATAATCCAAAAAAGTGTTATCTGCCGTGTTTATGAAAAACTGTGATGTCGCAGAATTAGGGTCGTTTGTTCTTGCCATCGCTATTGTGTATTTAGCATTTGAGAGTCCATTGTCAGACTCGAGGTTTATTGGAGAGCTGGTTTGTTTTTGCGTCCCGTTAACATCAAATCCTCCGCCTTGTATGACAAACCCTTTCACAACCCTATGAAAGATTGTCCCGTCGTAGAATCCGTTATTTACATAATTTTCAAAATTTTTTACTGTAATTGGGGCCTTTCCCGGATTTAACTGTATTGTTATGTTTCCATAATTTGTAACCATAAGAACTTTAGGTTGTGATGCAGATGAGAGAACAACAAAAGCAATTACTGCAAGAATTAACACACCAATAATAATTGAACTGTTTCTTAATGTTGATTTTTTGACTTTCATTTTACAAAAAGTTAAAACGTTTTTAAAAAGTTAATGGACTTTATCATTCCATCTTTTCAGTAACTTCGAAGCCTAGTTTTTCAAATTCTTTTATGAATGGGTAAAATTTATTTTCTTGTTGGGCAAAACATCTTGGGGAAATTTTTATTTTGTTTCCTTCTATAAAAATTGGAAAGTCCTGGCAGACTTTCGGACGGTTTGGGTTTTTATGAATTGAACAATCAGTTCCACTCAAAGCAGGGCAGCCACCAAGAGAATTTGAAAAGTCTAATAAAAATTTCCCTGAAAATTTAAGTTCTTTTAATTTGCTCTCAGAATTTAATTTTTCTTTCTCTTCGGGTGTTGCAATTAAATCAATTTGGTCCTGTCTAATTCTAATAAACCCCTTTCTGCAACAATATGATTTACATTCATTTCTACAAAAATCGCTTATAGATTTTCTTGCCTTATCAGCAACCCGCTGGGCTTCTTCAACATTATTCAAATTAACTTACACCGATATATAAAAATTAAAGAACTTCAAAATATATAAATTATTACTTAGTTTTCTTTTCAGCTTCGGCAATTTTCAAAGTTGTTTTTATAACAGAATCAGGATTCAGTGAAATTGTGTCAATCCCCTTTTTGACCAAAAATTGTGCAAAGTCCGGAAAGTCGGAAGGTCCCTGACCACAAATCCCGATGTGGCGGTGATTCTTCTTTGCGCCAAGAATTGCCTGTGAGATTATTTTCTTTACTGCAGGATTGTTTTCATTTCCAACATGAGCTATTATCTCAGAATCTCTGTCAAGCCCCAAAGTTAATTGGGTTAAATCATTTGAACCAATTGAAAAACCATTAAATATCTTTGAAAATTCGTCAATAAGGAGTACATTTGAGGGGATCTCGCACATAACATAAATTTCAAGTCCGTCTTTTCCTTTTTCTAAACCTTCACTTGCCATCACCTTCTCAACTTTTCTTCCTTCTTCAACTGTTCTGCAAAAAGGAATCATTATTTTGACATTTTTAAGACCAAAATCATTTCTGACTTTTTTTAAGGCTTTGCATTCAAGTTTGAAAGCTTCTGTAAATTTTTTATCATAATACCTTGAAGCACCACGCCATCCAAGCATGGGGTTTCTTTCTTCAGGTTCATAAAGTTTTCCGCCAATAAGATTTGCATATTCATTCGTTCTAAAGTCAGAAGTTCTAACGATTACTTCTTTAGGGTAAAATGCGGCGGCTATTGTTCCAACCCCTTCGGCAAGTTTATCAATATAAAATTGTTTCTTATCTTCGTATCCGCGGGTAATATCGGTAATTTGTTTTTTTAACTTTTGGTCTTTAAGTTTTTCATAATCAATTAATGCATTTGGATGAATTTTTATATAAGAAGCAATTATAAATTCTTCACGTGCTAATCCAACGCCGCTGTTTGGGATAAAACTTTGTTCAAATGCTTCTTCAGGAGTCCCGGCAATTATCATTATTTTTGTTTTTGTCTTCGGAATCTTCTTTAAGTCATGTTCTTTAATTTCAAATTTTAATTTTCCTTCATAGACTTCGCCCGTTTCTCCGTTCGCACAGTCAACAGTGACATCCTGTCCTGTTTTTAATTTTCTTGTCCCATTGTTTGTTCCAACAATACAAGGAACTTTCAATTCTCTCGAGATTATTGCAGCATGGCATGTTCGACCGCCTTTATCAGTGATAATTGCAGAGGCTTTTTTCATTATTGGTTCCCAGTCTGGATCAGTCATCTCAGTAACCAAAACTTCTCCTTTCTTAAATGAGCCAATTCCAGAAACATTTTTTATTACTCTTACTTTGCCTGCACCAATCCTTGAGCCAACACTTTTGCCTTCGATTAATTTCTTTCCTTTCTCTTTCAAAATATATTCCTCAAGTTTTGTAAAGTCTTTTCTCGATTGAACTGTCTCGGGCCTTGCCTGAACAATAAAAAGTTTATTGAGTTTACCATCTTTAGCCCATTCCATGTCCATTGGTTTTTTGTAATGATCCTCTATTTGTGCAGCCCATTTTGCAAGCTGTAAAATTTCTTCATCATTAATTGAGAATTTTTGTCTGTCAGATTCTTTAACAGGAACATTTTTTACCGGATTTTTATCGTCCCCTGAATAAATCATCTTGACTTTTTTATCTCCGACCTTTTTTGATATAATCGGTTTAAATCCTTTTTTCAAAGTTGGCTTATGAACGTAAAATTCGTCCGGGTTCACAGCTCCCTGAACTATGTTTTCTCCAAGACCATATATTGATGTGATATAAGCAACATCTCTGAAGCCCGATTCAGTATCAAGAGAGAACATCACCCCCGAAGCTGCCAAGTCGCTCCTTACCATTTTTTGGATTCCTATTGAAAGAGCAACCTTAAAGTGATCAAATCCTTTGTCTTCTCTGTACGAAATTGCCCTGTCTGTAAAAAGGGAAGCAAAACATTTTTTGCATGCAACAAGCAGGTCTTTTTCTCCTTTAATGTTCAGATAAGTATCCTGCTGACCTGCAAAAGATGCATCAGGCAAGTCTTCGGCTGTTGCGGATGAACGAACTGCAACGTCAACAAAATTCTCCCCGTAAGAACGTGAAAGTTTTTTGTAGTTTTTTATTATTTCTTTTTCAATTTCAACAGGAATTTGTGCTCTTAGTATTGCATCACGGACTTTTTTTCCATGTTCTTCAAGATTTTTAGAATTATTTTTGTTTAATGTCGATAAAATTTCTTTTATTCTGTCTTTCAAACCCGCTTTTTCAAGAAAGTATCTGTAAGCATATGCGGTTACAGCAAAACCGTTTGGGATACGCACCCCTTTTTTTGTCAAATCCTGATACATTTCCCCCAACGAAGCATTCTTTCCCCCGACGAGGGGAACATCTTTAATTGTAACTTCATCAAATTCAAGAACAAAAGCTTTATCACGATTCATAAATATTCACCTCGATGATATTAATAATTGCTTATTTATAAGAGTTATGGATTTTCTAAAAAGGTTTTTAAAATATTATGTGAATATTTTTTCATGGGAACCCCTGAAAGTTACCTTTTGATTGCAGGCCTTTTCAAATTTATGAATGATGGCAGCGATGAATCTGTAAATTTTATAAAGGAAGTGGCAAAGAACCATAATTGTCCAATAGTCAGACATGAAGCAATTTTTTCATTAGGCGAAACCGTAGCAAAAGATTCTGTTGAATTTTTGAAAAAGATTGTTAAAGAAGACGAAAATTATGTTGTAAAACATGAAGCTTTAATTGCAATAGGAACCCTGGGGGGTGAAGGCGACATACCTTTTCTTGAAGAGTACACAAAATGTGAAATTCCCGAGGTCAGAAACTCAGCCCTTGTAGGAATTCAGAGGATTAATGATGAAACAGATTATGAAATTGAAGTTGAAAAAAATAAAGAAAAATTCATTGTCAATCTAAGGGATTTTGCACCCGAAAAACAAAATAGAAGAATCCAGACCCTTTTCCAGTTAATGCTTATGGCAACTAAAGGGGACAAAACTGCAGTTGATTCAATTTTCTATTCTCTTGTTAACGACCCTTCAACAGTTGTAAGGCACGAAGCAGGATTTGTCTTGGGAGAAGTTGGAACGCCTTACGCAGTTGAGAAAATGATTGAAGCTTTGAAAACCGAAACCTCCCCGATTGTAATCCATGAAACTCTCTTTGCACTCGGAACATCTGGAAAAATGGATGCATTAAAAACAATTGAAAGTTATATTGAAAATGAAGATTATATTATAAGTGAATCAGCAAAAATAGCTAAAGATAGGTTGTTAAAGTTAAAGAATCCCTATTCGGGTGCAAGGCATTTTTTGAAATAGATTTTAGAGAAGAATAATCCTTATAAATAATTTTTCATGAATAATTTTATGAATCAGAATAAGGTAAACTTGAAAAGTATTGTCGGGAATTACCACCTCGTAAAAATTGACCAAATATCAAAAGGGAATTTTGAAAAATCAAAGTACAAAATTGTGTCAGATAATTTCGAATTCTTTGGATTGGATGACAATGTTAAAATTGGAACAATAGATTATGAAACAAATGTAACAGATGAATTTTGTCATGATTCGGGTTATTATGAAGATTTCACAATTAAAATAAATCTAAAAGAAATGCCCCATAACTCTCTGCCTGAGCACATAAAAATTAATTATCGTCATGAAATTGAGGATTGGGCAAAACCAACCATAGAAGAGGAAATTTCTTCCAGAAAATTAGGTCATTGGAAAGAAAATAAATCTTTAAAAAATAAAATAGACGTTAAGAATATTTTTAATTAATCCTTCATCTCAATCTTAATATTGACTGATTTAGGCACTTTCATCCTCATTATGTGATGAAGGACTTTTTCATTTGCAGGCAAATCAATAAGTCTTTTATGAATTCTCATTTCAAATCTGTCAAAAGTTGCAGTTCCGTCTCCGCATGGGGACTTTCTTGTTGTAACTTTCAATTTTTTTGTTGGCAGTGGCACTGGTCCAGAAATTGTAATCCCGGAAGTTTTTGAAAGATTTTTTATTGAGTCACAGATTTCATTAAGCATGTTAATGTCTGTTGAGTTTAATTTAATTCTTACTTTTGCCATATTAGATTTATTTAAGGACGGTTTAAAAAGCTTTTTATGCCCATTTAGCGTCCTCGTGCCAGAACTTTTTCCTTTTATTGATTTTCTTCAAAATGTCAAAAATTAAAAGTAAAACTAAAGCTGCCCCGATTGTGACTGCCCAGTCAAGTATACCTATTGGAGCTGTTGAAAACCAGGCTCCTAAAGGGGTATAAATTATTATTATGGTTGCCACAATTGAAACTAAAGAAGCCCAGACTAAAGCTTTATTTGCAAACGGAGAACGGGTCAGGGTGCCCTTTCTGAAACTTCTGAAATTGAAAGCATTTGCTATTTCTAAGATTATCAGGGTTGCGAGTGCAGCGGTTCGGGCATAAACGGCACTTTCCCCCATAACATTGGATACCATATAAAAAACAAGCAGGGTCAAAAAAGACATGAGGATTCCTGAAAATGCAATAAGCTTGAAGAGATTCCCATTTAGTAAGTTTCTGTTTTTTGAAACTTTTTCTTCCATGATGTCTTCAGATGAAGAATTAAATCCCAAGGTTATAGCTGGAAGATTATCTGTCACGAGGTTCATAAAAAGTATTTGAAGAGCCAGAAGAACCGGAACCGGCCAGCCAAAAAATGGAACTAATAAAACCCCCAAAAACAGAATAGCCATCTCAGAATAATTGCATGAGAGTTGGTAACTTATGAATTTCCTTATATTGTGAAATATTGTTCTTCCTTCTTTAACTGCATCAACTATTGTTGCAAAATTATCATCTTTTAACGTGATATCAGCAACTGATTTGGAAACGTCTGTTCCGTTTATTCCCATAGCAACTCCGATATGGGCTTCTTTAAGGGCAGGAGCGTCGTTAACGCCGTCCCCGGTCATCGTTACAATTTCTCCCAGACCCTTTAAAATATTTACAATTCTAATTTTATGTTCAGGCCTTACTCTCGAGAAGACTGTAATTTCCTGTATCTCTTCTTCGAGTTCTTTATCTGTCATTGAATCAATTTCTTCGCCATTGAAAACTTTATTTACTTTAAGACCAATTTGTTTTGCAATTGCAACTGCAGTTTCTTTATTATCTCCGGTAATCATCTTAACTTTTATCCCAGCTCTTTTGCATGTCTCAAGAGCCCTCTTTATTTCTTCTCTTGGAGGGTCCTCTAAAGCAACAAGACCAAGAAAAGTCATATCTTCTTCGGGATTCTTAATTTCTTTATCTTTGAATGAAACTCCAAGAACCCGATAAGAGTTTGAAGTTAGTTTTCTGTTTTTTTCAAGTATTGCTTTTTTGTCTCTTTCTAAAAGTCTGAATGTTCCGTTTTCTTTTTTGATATACTTGCATTTTTTTAAAATAATTTCGATAGCCCCCTTGGAGTAGGCTCTCGTTTCACCGCCGTGTTGGGTTACAACCGTCATTAACTTTCTCTCGGAACTAAACGGGATTTCGCTAACAATTTTCTCTCTTAAATTTTCTTTTAATATTCCTGCCTTAGCCCCCAAAATAAGAAGCGCTGCTTCTGTAGGGTCCCCCAAAGGTTCAAAAATTGCATCCTTCTCAGTTTTAAAAATTTTTGAATCATTACAAATTACACAATCTCTAATTAATAATCCAAGATCTTTTTCACTTTTTATTTCAATTTTTTTTCCGTAAAGTTCAAAGTCCCCTTTTCCAACATATCCAACTCCGGAAATATTGTACTCTTTTTCTCCTATAATAATTTTCTTTGCAGTCATCTCGCCTTTTGTTATTGTCCCGGTTTTGTCAGAGCATATAACTGTTGTTTCTCCGAGGGTTTCTATTATTGACATTCTATTCACTATTGCGTTCTTCTTAGCCATCCTGTAAGCACCAACAGAAAGAGTTGTAATGAGCACTACAGGAAAACCTTCAGGAAAAGCTGAGACAGAAATTGCAATTATTAAAATTAGTGCTCCAACTATGCTTTCTTTTGAAATTGGGCTTTGAAATAAAACAATTAATCCTGTGAGAATTGCGATAACTATTGCAATCCCGGTTGTTATCTTTGCAATTCGATTAACTTTTTTTTGAAGAGGGAGTTCTTTTTCAGCTTTTGAAATCATCTCGGCAATTTTTCCGAATTGGGTATCCATGCCGGTCTTTGATACTTTTGCAATACATTTTCCTTTTACAATATAAGTTCCCATGAAAATTTTATTTTTGTCATTGATGCTCTTTTCGTTTTTAGTTTCAGCCTTTTTGATTTCCTTTGATTCTCCAGTTAGAATTGATTCATCAACAGACAAATCTATTTGTTTTACTAGAATACAGTCAGCTGGAATTTTCTCCCCGCTTTTTAATGAAATTAAATCTCCGGGAACAAGTTCACTCGAGGGGATGCGCACTTCAATGCCGTCCCTTACAGCAATTGTCATGGGAGTAAGCATGCTTTTTAGAGAATTAACTGCTTTTTCTGCTTTGAATTCCTGAATAAAACCCGCCAGGACAACGAAAAGTATTACTGCGACAATAACCCATGCTGTAACCGTCTCACCGACGGCAAAAGATATAATCACTGCAGCGAGCAAAAGGTATATTATAAAATTGCCCTTTATTTGCCCCAGAAAAATTTTGAAATAAGAAATTTTTTTGATATTCTCGATTTCATTCTTGCCATACTTTGAAAGTAATCTTTCTGCTTCTTTTGCGCTTAACCCCTCTTCTTTTCCCACCATTTTTTTAAGAAATACAAACTTATAAATTTTCGTTAGAGATAACATTTTTATATGTTCTTTTTTTTAATAATTGTAAGAGGTTAAAATGGAAACAATTTTTATTCAATTAGGAGTTATTTTATTCGCGGCGTTTATTGTTTCTTATGTTGTAAGAGCGCTAAAGCAGCCGCTTATCATTGGTTATATTTTGGCTGGAATAATCATAAGTCCTTTTTTAGTTAACATTGGAACATCAACTCAAACAATTGACACATTCAGTAAGATTGGAATTTCATTTTTGCTTTTTATTGTAGGTTTAAGACTTAATCCAAAAGTCATAAAGGAAATTGGAGGAAGCTCTATTGTTATTGGTCTGGCACAAATGGTTTTAACTTTTGCAGCAACATTCATCGTTTCAAATTATTTATTGGATGTTGGATTAACAGCGTCGATTTATTACGGGATTGCTGTTTCATTCTCGTCAACAATTATAGCAATGAAACTATTGTCAGATAAAAAAGAGATTGATTCTTTGTCCTCAAAGATTTCAATTGGGATTTTAATTGTTCAGGATTTAGTTGCAATAGCAGTTTTAATTTTTATTTCATCCATGGTTGGAATTGGTTCAAACACAACCCTCGGAGGTTTTGTTGGAGGAGCAGCACTAATTGTCTTAGTTCTTGCTGTTGGCTATATTGTTCTTCCAAAGCTTATGAAACAAATTGCAAAGATGCAGGAACTCCTTTTTTTGTTCTCAATCTCCTGGTGTTTTATCCTTGCAGCATTATTTTCTTATATTGGTTTTTCTATGGAGATTGGTTCTCTTTTGGCGGGAGTAATTCTTTCGACAAGCCCCTATGCAACTGAGATTTCCTCTAAGATTAGACCTCTTAGGGATTTTTTCTTGGTAATCTTCTTCATAATTTTAGGACTTAGTTTACAGGTTCAACAGATTGGTTCGATACTTTTAGTTTCAGTTGTGCTTTCAGCTTTGGCATTAATCTTTAAACCTCTTGTAATAATGTTTTTCGGCAGAATCGCTAGATATACAAAAAGAACAAATTTTCTTGTCGGAACTAACCTCTCTCACATTTCGGAGTTCTCACTTATCGTCGGAGCTTTGGGTCTTTCAATGGGACAAATAGGGGAGACTACTTTCAGCACAATTATCCTTTCGCTGTTAATAACAATCTTCATCTCAAGTTACGCTATAACTTATTCAGGTGAACTATATAATTATCTTTCAGGCGTTCTCGGGGTTTTTGAGAGCAGGAGAATAAGAAAAGAAAGCAAAATTAAAAGACAATATGATACAATTTTATTTGGTTATAACAGAATCGGATTTAGTATCCTTAACGCTCTAAAGAGGATGAGAAGAAAATATATTGTTGTCGACTTTAATCCGGACACAATTACAAAACTAAATAAGTTTGGAATACCTGCAATTTATGGAGATGTTTATGACAGGGATTTTCTGGAAGATTTGGATCTCAAAAATTCAAATCTTATAATCTCAACAATTCCCGAAGTCGAAACAAATGAGCTTTTAATAGAAACTGTAAGGGAAGTAAATAAAAAAGCAATCATAATTTTGAGAGCTCACACAATTGATGACGCTATGAAACTTTACAATATCGGAGCAAATTATGTTTTAACCCCTCACTTTTTAGGTGGGGAATTTGTTGCAAGAATGATAAAACATGAAAAGCCAGATGACACAGATTATAATAAAGAAAGAAAAAAGCATATAAGAATGTTAAAAGAAATTGTTGAAAAAATTGGTGACCATCCTAAGGTCGAGAAGAATTAAGATGAGAAATAAAAAGTTAAATTCATTTATTTGGTTGGGATCGGAAAATAAACATTTGGACTCTCCTAATGTTGTTAAGTGTGGTAACATTTTGGTTGGATGTTATGGAGGCGACACTGAAGCAGGCCAATATAAAAATGAAGACGGGGTTTTTGTTATGTCTAGAGATGATTGGGAGTTTTCCGTTATTTTGGATGCACACAATTCCGCAGATAGTGTTAAATTAATAATAAACATATTAGACTCTGTTAAAAAAGACATAGTAAATATCCTTGAAAAAGAAGATTCATTGATTAAAATAAATAAGTTTATACAAAATCAATTTATTAATAATAGGAAAATTTTGAGTTTAACAAAAGGTGAAACCGCTTGTTTAATTTGTGTTCGCAAAGAGAATTATCTTTATTGGTTCTCAATTGGAGATTGCTTATGTTATCTGTTGAATGAAGAACTATCTAAAAAGGGGCAATACGCATTAAATCAAAGGCAATTCTACGAATGGGTTGGTGAGACAAATACTTTCGATCTAAAATTTCCTTGTTATTCTAATGGGTTTAGGGAATTGAGAAGAGGGGAGAATGTTATTATTTTAGTAACTGACGGTTTTGCTAGAGTATAAGAAAAGTCCTTTCCGAAATAATAATTATTTGTATAAGTTTTTTATCAAAAAGAATTTGAGGAAAAACTTAACTGGAGCATTAAAAAAAGTTCACATGGGGAGGGGTAGAGATAGTGCTACAATTATCTGTTCGTCATATATTAACAACAAAGAAGGGGTTTTTCCAACTGGGTAATTTTGTTGCAAATTTAAAATCAAAAAATTAAGATTCCTCGGCAATTAAATCAAAACTTCATCAACAATTTATCTTTTACTTAACAAATAAAACATCTTTAAAATTTCGGAACTCTTTGTCTCCCGTTAAAAAACGCATGTTATTTCTTTTTGCCGATATATATCCGATACAATCTGCATAGGAAAATTTTTGTTTTTTATGTTTAAACTTGAATTGGGCCGCTTCAACCCCAATTTCTGGAGTAATCTCGATGAATTCAAAATCTAAATTTTTAGCCCAAAAGTCCGCTGTTTGCTTGTTGTAAATTCTAAGAAGGGAATAATAAACTTCAGAAAAATTTAATGCATTAGTTATTACACGTTCGTCGGCAAATCTTGAGAATTCTGGATTTTGCCCAATGATCTCTAAAATTGCATAGGAGTCAAAGAATATCATTTTATATTTCCCATAATTCCTTATCTGTTTCACGCATTATTTTTTCAGTATTTGAGTTAACTTTTTTATTCAAGCCAATTTGTTTAGAGAATGCCCTTAATTCGCCGACTGTCATTTTATTTTTTGTTCTTAGAGTAATCTCAATCTCAACCCCCTCTTTTATTTTCTGACTTCTTACAATCCCCTTTGGCAAGATAATCCCAAAGGAATTTCCCCATTTTTTTGCTTTTGTTGTAATTTGTTCCATAAGTTATACAGGTATAACTATTTTATAAACCTTTTTGTTTGTCGCTCTGAATTATCTCTTCAAATCCCAAGAATAAAAACTTTTCTTAAATCAAAACCCCGTTAATATTTCCTTCCTGGGTTGGTCTGTTTGTGACTTTTACACGACCTTCGTCAGTTTCTAAAATCGTGCCTTTTGTGATTATGTTCTGTCTGGCAAGAAATCTGTTAGAGGGAGTTTCAACGACATTTTTTATTGTAAGCTTTTTTGTCTTTCCTTTAATTAAAACATTTATTATGTTTCCCCTTAACAAGAAAATCTTTTCATTTCCCCCTGCGGTTCTAACCTTCTTCCTTTTTTCTTCTCCGAGTTTTACAGTCTTTTTTTGCCCTGCTCTCTCGTACTTTTTTTTCTTTCTGGGCTTTATGTATTTGCCGCCTGTTAGTTTTCTTCCTAATTTCATTTTACCTTATTACTTTTCTTCATTTTTCGTTTATAAATTATTCGGTCAAGGGTTTTTTGTGTGAAACTATAAAAAAATTTATAAATCAATTTGTCACACATAGATTATGGTTAACGGAATTGAAAGACCTCTAGACTTGTTAAACACGTCGAAAGGTAAAGAAGTTTTAGTTCGGTTGAAAGGCGACAAAGAATTCGTCGGAACTCTTTTAGCTTTTGACATCCACATCAATTTGGTGCTGGATAACGTGAAAGAAATGGA
>JBJKQI010000040.1:0-3102 GCA_046705565.1 Candidatus Pacearchaeota archaeon
TTCACTTCTTCTTGGTCATGCAAATATTTCAACAACTTCAATTTATGTAAAAGCAAATCCCATCGACGCACTTAAAAGTTTTGAGGATTTATTTTAAAAATGAAAACAAATTCCGACACTCAAAAAAGCAATTTCAAAGGAGAAATTAAAGAAGATGTCGTATAAGATAGAAAGTCCGACGAGAATTATAAGGAGGTAAAAAACAAATGAGAACACCAAATCCAGTCAAAGAAGGGAAAGAAAAAGATGATGTTAAGCCAGTTACTTCGGTTGAAGTAAAACTTGTTAATGTCCAACAGATTCCTCAGACAGAAGCTTTTCAGGTTGGAGAAGAATTATTAACAACAAACCAGATGTTAGTTTGGATTGCGAATAAACTCCTTGATCTTGAAGATGCATTGAATGAGTAAATATTTTCCAATCTTTTATTATTTTTTTTAAATTTTAAAATTCAAATCAAAAAGTAAATATTTATAAATAAAGATTTCCTAAAAAGAAAGAATAGAGATGACAAAAGTAACTGCCACTATAACACTTGACGCAGAAGTCAAAGAAAGAGTTTCAAAAATTTTGAAAGAGAGAAAGGCAAAGAATTTCTCAAAACTTGTAAATGAAAAGTTAATCGAATTTTTAAAAGAGGAGGAAAATAATTAATGGCCGCACTTGATACATCAATGTTCACCAGCAGTTTAGGAGGGTGGTTTGGAAGTACAATTCTTTGGCTCGTGGTTCTTTTTGTTCTTGCTATTGTTGGTGGGGGATTTTTGATTATTAGAAAGAGGAAGAAATTAAGATACCAATGTGTGGAAATAGTCAGATATGGTCACGAAGAAGGAAAGAAGGATCCTTCAAACCGTTTAAATGCCAAGTGGGGTTTTAATATTATTCCTTGTGGATGGTTTGGTTCAAAAAGACATTTATTTGGGCTATGGGATACTGGCCCGGAGATTATGAAATTAAAAACAGGGGAAGTTATTGTTGGTTTTTCAACTGATGACTATCAAGAAGTCAACGGTAAAAGAGGTGTTGTTGCTTTCAGGGACCCATTAAATCAAGATATTCTGGCTCCCATCAATAAAGTTTCAGTTGAAAATTCTGAACTACTCAATGTGATTGCTCCCCAAGATTTTAGAGATGAAGCTGCAAAATTAATGAATGATGCTGATGTCGAAACTCAAGATAAAACTTTAAAAGTGGCCGCCTTTGTGGTTTTGGGATTGCTTGTTATAGCGGTTTTAGTTCTTTTAATTATTCTTATAAACTATCAGCAACATGTGACTGATTCAGCCAATACTGCTTTAACAACAGCTTCATCGACATGTTTAAGTAATATTAAGACTGTTTGCGGAGATTTTGCCGCTCAATTCGCTAAATCAGGAGCTGCAGGAGTTATACCAACTCCTTCAACTGCTCCCTAATAAATTTTAAAAAGGAGGAAATAAAATGAAATCAAAAAAAGAAAAAGAAGAATATTTTAATCACATTTTTTGTATACTCTTAGTTGTAGTTATCACCTTTATTGTAACTGGATTTACTGGAGTGGGTGCTTTCTTCATGTTCCTTTGGTTGTATGGCCTTTATGGGGCAATATTTATGGGTTCAGTTGCTGGTGGAATTGCCTTTTTTGTTTGTATAATGGGTCTTTCTGTTTTATGGTTAAGAAAGGAGGAAAAGGATGGTAGAAAGAACAAAAATACTAAAAATTAAGTTAGGAATGTCGGACCCTCGAGGAATTTTAATTCCAAAAGGGGTTTCAGATATTTTAACCTGTGAGATTAGTGACGAAGTTGCAGTTTTTTATTTTAAGAATTCAACAATCACAAAAAGATTTGCTGCTCTTGAAATAGAATTGGAAAAAGAAAAAGGAATTGATGACACTCAATGGATTGAAAGAGTTGGAAAAGCAATAACTAAATATCCTGGAAAGACTAAAGAAGAAATAAGGGATTTATTGCTTGAGCAATTTAAACAAATGAACCTTAAAACAAAATTAAGATGAAAGAAGAAATTAAAATACAAAGTGAAAAAGAAAATCTGAATGAAGATTTTTTATACAGAAGGAAATTTAGAAAAATTGCTTTAATTTGTACCGCTGTTTTTCTTTTTGAGGATTCTTTTTTAATTCTTGCCTTCGTTGAAAATCAATATGTGGTCTTAATTGCCGTTATTTTAAATTTTGAGGTGTATGCCTTATTTAATTGGGCCTTATGGAGGGGGGAACGTGGCAGAAGATTATGACTCTCCAGATAATTATGGTTCTTATGCAGTTCCTCAAGGTATGAACCAGGGAAAAGCAGAGCTCCTTGATAAAATTAAACCGGATGTGGCAGTTGATGCAATAAGACAAAGGCTTCTGGGTAAAGAATTGATTGATGGTCAATGGAAAATAGTTCCTGCACTTCAAAAAAGAAAACTCTCAGAAATTGGAGCTTGGGAAATATCTAATCTAATGCTTGGAGTTTCAACTGTAAATGTTACCATTGGAAAAATGAAAGATTCTGAAATAAAAGAAAGGTTAAAAAGAATCGCGAAGACAGCAATGAGAATGATGATAACAAACTGGATAGAATATGAGGTTAAAAATGTTTCTCAATTTGATTATGTCTATCAGATTGTCTTTACAAATACTTTTGCCGTTTTAAGCCAGGCTAATGATGCTTCAATCCAGGATTTACTTAAAGCAACAGTTTTTGAAAATAGAAATGTTTCAAGTCAACCAAAGGAAAAGACTACACAAAAAATAAGTAGAATTCTTGGAATGAGTGATTAAGATGAATTTAGAAAAATTCCAAATGGAAACTAAAACTTTTTATAAGTTAGGAATTGTTAGTTTTTTAATTATTGGTTTATGTCAAATAGGAGGATTAATCCTTAATTGGGGTTATACAAATATCTTTGGGATAATTCAGGCCATTTTTTTTGGAATATTCTATTTTGGAATGGCTGCACTTTTTAATTATCTTCTAAGTTTAGAACCTAAAGAAACAGAGGAGTATGCTTCAGAAGATATTGATGAAATAATTAAAAAAGTAAAAAATGAAAAAATTGAGGCGCACTAATGAGGCTTTTTTCTATTCTTATGATAGTAATGCTTGTTTCTTT
>JBJKQI010000041.1:0-11086 GCA_046705565.1 Candidatus Pacearchaeota archaeon
TGTTTGCTTTAGGAGAGGGAATGTTTGTTAAAGGAGTTGATAATTTTTTAATCGGAAAAGAAATTGGAGAATATGATCTCTCTCTAAATCCTGAGGATGCATTTGGAAAAAGAAATCCAAAAGAAATTCGAATGGTTCCGTTAAAAAATTTTAAGGATAATAATTTAAATCCAATCCCGGGAAGTTTGTTTAATTTCGATGGAAGAGTAGCAAGAATCTTGACAGTTTCAAGTGGAAGGGTGATTGTCGATTTTAATAATCCTCTGGCAGGAAAAAGTGTTGAATATCATATAAAAGTTTTAAGAAAGGTTGATGAATTGGATGAAAAGGTAAAAGCATTAAATGATTTCTTCTTCAGAGCCCCGGTTAATTATAAGCTTGAAGAAAAGAAAATTATTCTTGAAGTTCCTACAGGGGTAAAAGCTTTTGCCCAGATGTTCAAAGACAAATACAAAGAACTTATTGGACTGGATCTAGAAGTTAATGAAGTTGAACCTCCAAAATCAGAGGAACCAAAACCTTGGAAGTACGAAGGCAGTGAAAAAAAAGAAGAAACTAAGCCCGAGGAAGCTAAAGAAAAAGAATCTAACTCTAATAATTAAATCTTATTCTTTCAACTTCACTTATTGTTTTTGCCCAGGACAACCCTTTTTTAAAAATACCATATTCATAAATACTTGATGGAGAAGAAATATTAAAAAATTCAATATCCTTCGAGATTATCCCTTTTGACTTAAATCTTTTTTGAACATAATCAAATTTTTTATAATGCCATGGTTCGGTCACAATGCCATGAGTTTCATTCTTTACATCCATAAATCCATAGAAAACATCCTGTGCAAGTGTAACAGGGTCTGTAACAACTTCAACTTTTCTATTGAGGGCCCCAGTTAATATATTGTAAAGTCTCAAATGACTATCCAATGTTCCAAGTTCTCTCAAGAAATTCTTTTCGTCCACATCTTTTTGTTTAAAGAATTT
The DNA here is from genome assembly GCA_046705565.1 of Candidatus Pacearchaeota archaeon. GTDB lineage: Archaea > Nanobdellota > Nanobdellia > Pacearchaeales > GW2011-AR1 > GW2011-AR1. The sequence continues at coordinate 982 of JBJKQI010000041.1, forward strand.
ATACAATTTTATAGCTCTCTCTAGATCCGGTCCTGCTCCAAGGATTCTAATTGGGACGTTTATGTTGTTTTTTGATAGATAATCCAAGGCGGTTTTTGCCCTTGACATATCTAATTCAAAACTTCCTGAAATTGTATCAATCTTATCTAGAGATATCATGAAATAATCCGCTTACTTGGATATAAATAATTAACTACTTAAAAAATCACAACAATTTTTATAAACTAGGGGCTCGGTATTTTTTACATGGCAGAGGGATTTTCTAATGAAGAGGTGAACTATGGGGTTTCTAATGCAAGAGAAGTTGATAGAGAACTCGAAGAAATTATAAAAAAGCAGTCGACAAGAATAAAAGTTGTAGGTATTGGAGGCGGAGGTGGAAACTCGCTAAACCGTATGAAAGAAATCGGAATAAAAGGGGGGGAGCTTATCGCAATGAATACTGATGCACAAGATCTTCTTTACACCGATGCCAATCAAAAAATACTTTTAGGAAAAGAATTAACCCAAGGTCTTGGTGCAGGGAGCAATCCAAAAATTGGTGAAGAAGCCGCAAAAGAATCGGAGTCAGAAATAAAAAAAAGATTATCCGGTTCGGATATGGTTTTTATAACTTGTGGAATGGGTGGTGGAACCGGTACAGGTGCTGCACCTGTTGTTTCTTCTATCGCTAAAAAATTAGGAGCGCTGACTATCGGAGTTGTTACAATGCCTTTCACAATTGAGGGAGCAAAGAGAATAGAAAATGCAGTTTATGGGCTTGAAAGGATGGAAGCTTTAACGGACACTTTAATTGTAATTCCAAATGATAAACTTTTAGAATTGGCTCCTGAACTTCCTCTTCATACAGCTTTTAAAATCGCCGATGAAATTTTAACAAATGCCGTTAAAGGAGTAACCGAGCTTGTTACGACTTCCGGACTGGTTAACTTGGACTTTGCAGACATAAAAGCAGTTATGGTTGAGGGAGGGGTTTCATTAATTGGGATGGGAGAAAGTGATACTGAAAAAAGAGCACTTGACGCAGTTACTAAAGCAATCCAAAATCCTCTTCTTGACGTTGACATCTCAGGAGCAAAAGGTGCGCTTGTAAATATTATCGGTGGAAATGATATGAGTCTTGAGGAATGCAAGGAAATAATTCATGAAGTGGGGGGCAAACTAAACCCCGACGCTAAGATGATTTGGGGAGCAAAAATATCTCCGGATATGGACAAATCAATTCGAGTTTTACTTATTGTGACTGGTGTAAAATCGTCGCAGGTTTTAGGTCATGGGGAAGATTTCGAATCCTTGCGGCATCGTGAAATTGAAGAGGAACTTGGAATTGAATTTTTGGAATAATCTCACTAATTAATTTTAAAAACTCTTATATTTTATTCTATTAATGGAAAATATGAAAGTATTTTATAAAAAATGTGTAAGAGTCTGGAAGACTTTGAAAAAGCCGTCAAGAAAAGAATTTGAAATGACAGCAAAAGTTTCGGCAATAGGAATACTTATTCTTGGGGTAATTGGTTTTGCTATTTCTATTATTATGGGTTTGTTTAATGCTTAATTTGCCATAAAAAGTTTTATAAAGCAACTATCTCAAATATAATTATCTACTTCTAGATTTTTAGGGGTAGTTGGAACCAATAGGAATACAAAATGATTTTCATTATAAAAGTTCAGACAAACAAGGAAGACTCAGCGATAGAGATGATAGCAGATAGAGCTAAAAAGAAATCCCTGAATGTTTATTCTGTTTTAAGACCTCATGGATTAAGAGGTTACATAATTCTGGAATCTGAAGATAGAGATTCAGCTGAAGAGGCAGTTTACAATTTGCCTTACATTAAAGGTATCGTCGGTAAAACTATTGCTTACGATGAAATCAAGAACATGCTTGAAACGAGCGCTGCTACGGTTTCAATTGAGGAAGGAGATATAGTTGAAATTATATCTTCAACGCTTAAAGGTGAAAAAGCAAAAGTTTTAAGAATAGACAAACAAAAAGAAGAAGTAGTGGTAAGCCTTTTGGGAGCAGTTGTTCCGTTACCAGTTACAATTAAATTAGATAACGTAAAAGTTATAAGAAGAGAAAACGAAGGAGAACAAGAATGAACATAAATCTTTTAGTTGAAGGAGCGGCAATGAAGCCAGGACCTGCCTTGAGCCAGAAACTTGGACCGGCAGGAATCCCCATAAACAAAGTTATCGAGGAAGTCAATAAAAAAACAACTTCATTTAAAGGAATGCAGGTGCCAGTCGAAATTAGAGTTGACGTCGGAACAAAAACTTTTGAAGTGCAGGTTTTCTCACCCCCAGTTTCAGGACTCTTAAAAAAAGAGGCAGGAATTCAGGTTGGTTCGGGTTTGCAGAAAAAATCAAAATCCGGAAATCTTTCAATTGAACAAATTATAAGCGTTGCAAAATCAAAGATGGAAAATCTCCTTTGCAAAGATTTGAAAACCGCAGTAAAAACTGTTGTTGGAAGTTGTGGAAGTTTGGGAATCCTCGTCGAAAACATGGAACCCCTCCAGATTGAAAAATTAATTGACGAAGGGAAATTCGATAAGGAGATAAATGCGGGAGAAACAGAAACATCTGAAGAAAAGAAAAAAGAATTAAAGGAATTTTTTAACAAATTGAAAGAAGATCAGGACAAAAAATTGAAGGCGGAAACTCAAGCTAAAGAGGAGGCTGCAGCGGCTAAAGCCGAGGCTGCAACTGCGAAGACAGCAACCCCTGCTGCAAAGGCTCCTGAAAAGGGAGCTAAAGCTCCTGCTAAGAAATAAAACAGTTTATAAATTGTTCAAATTTAAATTCATTAAGGGGCTATGGGGTAGCCTGGTAGCCTTTCAGGTTTGGGACCTGACGACCCCGGTTCAAATCCGGGTAGCCCCATCGGAAAAATCAAAATGACAACAAAATCAAAAAAAACAAAATCAGCAGGAAGGTTCGGAGCCAGATATGGAAAGACAGTCAAAGACAGGCTTGTAAAAATTGAATCAAAACAAAGAGTAAAACAAAAGTGTCCTTTTTGTGAGAAAGTTGGTGTAAAAAGAGTTTCAAAAGGAGTTTGGAAGTGTCCAAGGTGTGAAAAGAAATTCGCTTCGGGCGCTTACTTTATCGAAAATTAAAATGGCAGAATATAAATGTTTCAAATGCGGAAAAGAGATAAACAGCGAAGACCTTAAAAAAAGATTCAAGTGTCCTCACTGTGATTCAAAAATCTTTTTCAAACCAAGAAGAAAGGTTAAAGTCATAAAGGCAGAATAATCTTTGCTAATTGATTATAAAATGGAAAACGAAAAATTAAGACAGTTTCAATTCTTCCAGGAAAACTTGAATGCAATTTTAATGCAAAAACAGGCTTTTCAAATGGAATTAAATGAGGCAGTTTCATCTCTTGAAGAGATAAAAAAATCAAGTGAGGATGTTTACAAGCTTATCGGGCAGTTGATGGTAAAAACTTCTAAAGAAAAAATTGTTGAAGAATTAAAAAATAAACAAAAAATGATCGAATTAAGACTAAAAAAATTAGAAGAACAGGAAGAGAAGCTAAACTTAGAAATTAAAAAGATAAGAGACGAACTAATTAAGGAAAATAAAGCAAAAAGTTAGAATTTTTTCTAAAAATAATTTTTTTATTGACTATTACAAAAAATCTCCGAAATCTTTATAAATCTCACACCTCTAAATTTAACATGGCATTCGGATTTAAAAAAATGTTTGGTGGAAGTGGTGAAGACGCCCTCGGTGATGAATACTTAGAGATTGATGTTTCTCAGGAAAAAAAGGATAACAAAATTGTTGTGAAACTATTTAACCTAAATGATTATGAGGATTCTACACAGGTTTTAAATGCATTAAGAGAGGGTTATACTATTGCAGTTATTGATATTAGAGTTTTGAAGAAAAAAGACCCCATTGAACTGAAAAGAGCAATCTCAAAAATCAAAAAAACTGCTGATGCTCTTGAGGGAACTATTGCAGGTTTTGGGGAGAATATTGTTGTGGTGACCCCTTCATTTGCGAAGGTCGAAAAACATGTTCCAAAAGAAAAGCCGGCCGAAAAGAAAGGTTTGGAAGATTTTTAATTTGGGATTTATGACAAAAATTTGATAATATTATTGATTATTGGCAAACAAAAATGTTGAACAAGTTCTGAAAGCGGATTTTGGATTAACTTCTTTTTCAGCGAAGTGCCTTAACGAAAGTTTGGCACGAAGTATATTAGTTTTTTTAGAATATAAATTTTTATAAATTTGAAATTAATAAGTTGTATATGTTAAATACCGTGGATAATCTAAAGTTTGAAGAGCTAAAAAATTACCTTCCTGAAAATATAAAAAATTGTAAATATTCAAAATGTTTAGCCAATCGGGTTAGAGATGATGTGGGGGCTTGGGACGGGATCTTAAAAAAGAACCTATTTTTTAGTATTCTGGAAATTTCTTTTTTAATTTCTCATGATAAAAAGAATGAATATTTTAAACCTGAGAATCTTTCAACCGAAGAATGGAAGATTTATGAAGGGATGCCCCACATATTTTTCTGTAAAAAGTATTTTTCGGAGAAATTTTCCGATGCAAAAACAGGAGAAGTGCCAAAAGAGTATTACGAATATACTTTAATTGAGTAATTTTAGTCAAGAGTTTTTTATTCAAAGCATTTTTAAAATAGATTTTCTCTAAATTTTAATGAAAACAATATTCATTTCAGCCAAAATAAAAAGGGAACCAAATTATGAAAAAGTTGCAAAACTGATAAATGAGAAAATTCCCGAAAAAAATATCTCTATCTGTTATTCTAATCAATTTGTTAGTGTCGCAAAAAATATCTCAGGATTAATTAATAAAAATGTTATTCACAAAACTCAGGTTTTGGGTTGTTCAAATCCAAAGTTCCCAAAAGAAGTTGAGGCAATCTTAATTATAGGGGAAGGAAAATTTCATTCAGTCTCATTAGCTTACGAGACAAAACTCCCGACGTACATTTTAGAGGATGAAACCTTAACAAAAGTTTCAGATGTGGACATAAAAAAAATGGAAAAAAAAGAGAGAGCTATGTATGCAAAATACCTGACTTCAAAAAAAATAGGGGTTTTAATTACAAATAAGCCCGGCCAGCAGAGACTCAAAAGCGCCCTAGATTATGTTAAGAATTTGAGAGGAAAAAAATCTTATATGTTCATTGCAAATGATTTGAACACAAAAGAGTTTGAAAACTTCCAAATAGATTGCTGGATAAACACTGCTTGCCCAAGAATGGATTTAACCGACGGGAGCATAATTAATTTAGAAAAACTAACCGAATTGGAGAAGAAAAAATAATTACACTCTTGTAATAGAAAACACTGTTTTTATTGCAACAACAATTGTTGCAGGAACAAATAAGGTTAATAGTGCCGAAAATGTTGAAGCAACTGCATCGCCAAGACCTATTCCAATTAACGAACCCGTAACACTTTCCATTCCAAAGCGGCTGACAATTACCAAAACTGCTGCAGTCAAAAGAAAAGTCTGTGAATCTTTTCCAGAGACATTTATACTAAACCCAACTATGAGCCCCAGAATAATTAATATTCCATAAATTGGCGAACTAAATTGCGTTAATTTTGACCATGAAAGAACAAAGGTTGTTACAATGCCAATTGTTACTGCTAAAATTATTCCAATAAGAAATATCCATGCTCCAACAGAATTTTCCTTAACTTTTAAGACCATCTTACACCCTCGAACTTATATAAATAGGTAATAATTCATATATAAATTTTTTTAAAATATGAAAAACTATATTCTCAAAAATATAAAACTTTATAAAGGGATGTAACTCTCAAATAGTAAAATGAAAAAAAGTTTAATCTTTTTAGCAGTACCTTTATTCTTATTTGTGATGATGCTGGGATTTGCAAGTGCAGCAAGTGTTAACGCTACAAGTGTTCCAGGAACTGTTGTTATGTCTCAGACAAGCGGTTCTTTTACATTTAAAATTGTAAGTGATTCAAACCAAACAGTTAATATTAATATCCCAAGTATAAATTCTCCATCTGGTTCAGGAGTTATCTCATTTTCATATCCTTCTAAAATTAATGTTACAAACGTGTCTTCGGAAACTGTAACTGTAAAATATAATACAACTGACCCTTCTTATTTTGATTTGCTTACAGATTACCCAGCAAATATAACTTTAAGCGGTGCTTTTACTTCAAAAACATATTCAGTAAATATGCAGTATAACAATTTCTGTGATAGTGTTTCAAATCAAGGAAATCTTGAAGTTGATCAACCTGACTTTAGTATTGTTAGCGGTTATGGTAATTCAGACACATGGTACCTTATGGATAATATAAGTGCAAGTGTTGATATCTACAACAATGGTGCTTATGATTTAAGAAACGTTAAGGTTGAATGGGCTCTTTATACTTCTGAAGGAAATAAGATAGACAGTGGAACGCTTAGTACTTTTAGTTTAAACTCAGGAGATGATAAGACTGTTGATATTAATTTTAAGTTAGACAAAAATTTTAACAGAATTGACAATGCTGGCGGAAATGTTTATTTGTATGTGAAAGCTACAGGAACTTTAAGAGACACAAGTACTTCACATGCTCTTAACGGAGAAGATAGTTGTGCTTTTTACACTCCAAGTTCTCAATATGTTGAAACAGGAGATGACTTTGTTATCTCTGCAGGAATAAGCCTCAATGGAAATTTGGTTGCTTCAGACGGAACACTTCCGGGAGCAGTAAATTGTGGTTCAACAGTTAACCTCGCAGGAACAGCATATAACATAGGAAGTTCAGATCAAAGTAGTGGAGGATATATTATAGCATATAATAGTGAATTGGGAATAAATCAAAAAATTGAATTAGGAAGTCTTAACGGATTTAGTTCACAGGATTTTTCATCAACATTCCAAATTCCACAAAATGCAGATGAAAAAATTTATCAGCTTCAGTTGATGTCTTATGATAATAATAATAATATTTACGAAAATAGTAATAATGATCAAGCAATAAAATATGTTTATTTCAATGTTTCAGGGAACTGTGCAATAACTCCTCCAACTGTAACTGCACAAATTAGTTCAGGAGAAGCAAAAGAAGGAAAGCAGGTTACAATTCATGTTTATTTAAGAAATGAAGACACAAAGACAGAAACTTTCCTTTTGAGTGCTCAAGGTTATAACTCGTGGGGAAACTTGGTAAACATAACTCCTCAAACATTCACACTTGGATCAGGATATTCAAAAGATGTTTACTTAACTTTCAACATTAACAGCAACAATGCTGCAGGAACTCAGCAGTTTGATTTTATCGCAACTTCAAATGGGCAAGTTGCAATAGACAAGCCAGTTGTGATACAAATTGCTCAGGGGTCAGCACTTGAAAATATTTTCAATGGTGCAAATTGGGAATTAATCGGAATTGTTGCACTTAATGTTATCCTTTTGATTCTAATAATTGTCGTCGCTGCAAAAGTATTGAAAAGAAGATAATTTAATTTGCTTGTAAAAGAGTAAATAAACTTTTTTAAAGCCAGTTTTCCATCTACTTCAATGAAAAAAGAATCTAAAAATAACATCTATCTTTTTTTAAGATACTTATTTTTGGTAGTTATTGCCCTTCCCGGCTTAGAGGTTTTTTATTTCTTTTTATCTCCCGCGACAATTTATCCTACGTATTATTTTCTTCATATTTTTCTTAACCCTGTTCTTAACGGAAATACAATCTTCTTGGGTCACAAATATATTGAAATAATTGGAGCTTGTGTTGCAGGTTCGGCTTATTATCTTCTGTTAATCTTAAACTTTTCAACACCAAAGATAAAACCACTCACTCGTGCTAAAATGGTTTTCTTTGCATTCTTAAGTTTCCTTGTGATAAACATAATTAGAATAATAATCCTTAGCTTCATGTATGTGAATAACTCTCCAATCTTTAATACTGTTCACGAAGTTTTTTGGTACCTTGGAAGCACGGTTGTTATTGTTGGAATTTGGTTTTTGCAGGTTAAAATTTATAAGATTAAAGGAGTCCCTTTCTATTCTGATTTAAATCATTTATATAAACAGTCTAGCCTAAAAAAGAAATAAACCCAAGAGTCCCCAGGTAAATTATTATTCCAGCGACGAGAACCCCGAAAGCTATTGAAATTATACTCTTTTTCCTCTCGAGCCCCAAAATCCATGATAAAAATACTCCGGTATAAGCTCCTGTAAATGGCAATGGAACGGCCACAAATAAGAATAATGCCAGGAATCCGATTGAATCATGAGACTTTTCAAACTTCTCAATCTTCTTTTGCATCTTACCTAAATAAAATAAATAAAATCTTTTGTATGAATTGAATTTTAAGAGTTTTGAGTGCAAATAATCCAGGAATAAAAAGATTAGAAAAATTAAAAGGACATTTAAAATAACAATAATTACAAATATCAAAATTGGAGAAATGCCGAGGTCTTTAGCGCCAAGAAGTGCAACAGGGAGACCTCCCCTGAGTTCTGATATTGGAAGCAGGGTAAGAATTATTCCGAGGATAAGAGAGTTCATTTTCCCGAAGACAAATTAAGATATTTTGCGTACATTTCAACCATAAGTTTTTCAGTTGCAGGGAGTATCTCACAATTTGAGTCATTGCCTTTTATTTCTATCTCATAGCACCTGTTACCTATCTGTCTTATTTGGGTTTTATTTCCATAATCTATCATAAAAAAATTATATCTTCCGGCGGGGTCGCATGTGGCGTTTTGGTCCCTTATGAATTGCATTCCCATCTCTGAAAATTCTCTTTCAAGATTGGCCATTGCTATAACCCCATAACCGTCGCAGCTAAAAGTGTGGTTTGTTGCGACGTAACCATTAACTTTCATTAATGTAAAATTATCTACATTTTCAAATGGAACATTTTTTAGGTCGTTGGGGTTTGTCCTTATTCTAAATCCGAATGGTTGTCCGGTGGTTGCCGATGTAGCCAACGTCATAGTATCATAAAAAGTTAGGTTTCCCATCTTTTCAGTCTGAAATTGTATGCCTTTGTAATCAAATTTAGTCTGTCCTCCTGAAAAGATAAAATATGCAACGACAAAGATAATCAAAATTCCCACAATTACAAGAACTATCTTAAGAATTCTGTTTTCTGACTCTTCCTGTTTTTTTGGTATTTTTTCTGAGACTTCTTCCTTTTTAGGTTCCTCTTTTTTAGAATCTCTTTTTTTCTTTGGCATTCCTTTTGAAGTTTATTTATGTTTATAAGTCTTGTTTATTTCAAGTCTTATTATTTTTCTATTCCAAAAATCTTCAATAAAAATTCGTCTGTCATAGGAAGTAAATTTGTTTGATTTCCTTCAATATAAACACAATTGTCTTTAGTATAAATCCTGCTTTGGTTGCTCAACTTTACAATTATTACATTGTCAGCACACGTTTTAATAGGAAGAGTCTTGTCAACGCACTTTTCTCCTTCAACGCACGCTCCCTGAACTCTTAATGAAAAAGGATTCAAGTCTTGATATATTTCATTATATGAATTATAATCATAAGCCGATGAAACATAAACAACCTGGTTTGAATAATATGAATATGTCTTTGACAAATTAACGTTTTTTGCAAGTGCATTTACCTGATTTGGATTAACTGAAAAATATAATGTTGTATTCCCTGCATTTAGAGTATAATACCCATTAGACACCTGAAAGTTATACCCGTTAAATGTTACACTTTGGTTTCCCGAGGACGAGCCGGTGTTTATTATGTCCTGAAAAACAATGCCAAATATAGAGAAAAGTAAAATTGCGACGAGAACTCCTGACAGAATCCACATATTTCGTTTCTCCTTCTTTTCTTTAGATTCTTTTGTTTCAATCTTTTTTATCATTAATTTTTATTAGCAAATTTTAGTATAAAAGGATTTTGATTTTACAAAAAGTAAAATTTCTCCTCGGGAATTTATGTTATTGGTATTTTTCAAAAAGAAAAACATATAAACCACTTTGACTTTTCAGTTAAGAAAAATGTCAAAAAGAGTTTTTATAATTGAAACGGAATCTTACAAGAATAGTTTAATTAAACTTAAAGACCCCGAAGTTATAAGAGCAGTAGAAAAGAAAGTTAAAA
>JBJKQI010000042.1:0-3500 GCA_046705565.1 Candidatus Pacearchaeota archaeon
TTACTTCATTTTCTTGAAGTCATCTTCAGCTTTTTCAAGGTCTTTAGTAATGCTTTCAATTGCCTTTTCAACAACTGCTTTAGCGTCCTTTCCCTTTGTTTTTACTAAAAGAACGGGGTTAAGGGTTGCGTGCTCTTTTCTCCATGCTGCAAAAGTCACAGCTGAATCTTTATTCAAATATACCCTTAAAACTTCAGGGAAAGTCAAATCATCAAATTCAATCTCGATTTCATTTTTTTCCTTTCTTAAAACCTTAACTTCCATATGTTAGAATTTGAAAATGAATTTATAAAGTTTTGGATTCTACTTTTTATCCTCTTTCATAATCGTCCCCCAAGCAACAAACAAACCTCCAATAATTAATAAAATATAAAAAATTAATTCAAGCACTCCATACTTAAACATTGCGCCGACTAAAAAAGCTATTCCTATATCTCTAATAATTTCACCTGCGATTTTCCTTCCTTTACCATGGCTATCTCTATAAAAATTATATATAAGTACCATGACTCCAAACAAAAGTAAAATAACAATTCCCCATATTAAAATCACCCAAACCCCATAAATTTCCATTTTCACTTCCCCCAAACCAATTTTGAAATATCATCATCTGAAAGGTCATCTTTGTCAACCTTGTTTTTTTTGTCTTTTTCAGGCTTTTCCTTTGGAGAATCTTCATAAGTATATTTTTTTCTTTTGAAAGGGTTCTTGAACGTAAAGTATTCACCTGAATCTTCCTTTGATTCCTCTTTTGTTTTCTGACCTTCAACAGGAATGCCATAAATTTCATTAACTCTGTCTAATGAAAGAGAACTTGCGTCAATGTATTTTTCCTTTTCTTTTTCCCTTGCTTTTTTTAAGTCCTCAATTAGAATTCCTGACGGGACCCTGGATTCGTTAATTATGTCATTGTGATCAATATTTTTGTTTTTGAAAAGATTTACTCCTAATTTATTTTCAACTTTTTTTACAAGCTGCCTGTAATCTCTTGGGACAACTCCTTTTTCAAGGCTTTCGATTGCAATTAATGGTTCATGAATTGCTTCTGAAAGCTGCTCTTTTGAAATTTTAACTGAACGCCTTTTTCTCATTATAACCCAGTGAAAATTGTCAACCAAGTCTTCGGGAGGTTTTGTTTTTGGAAGAGCTTCTTTTTTGAAATTTTTTTCCACAATATCTCTTAGTTGCACATTTTCGTAGCTCTCATGAAATTTTTTCATAGGGGGCCCAGCCATAGGTTTTAAATGAGAAATTTTTTCTAGCCTTTCCCTTACAGTTTCTCTTTTTTCCTCAACTTCAGCAGGGACTTCTTTTTTATCAACCAAGGGCATTTTATTTTTGAAATAACATTTTCGGCAAACAGAAACAATCCCTTTTGTTTTATGCACCCCTTCATAAAGAAGTGCTTTGTCTTCGGTTATACCACACATATAGCATTCTTTCATTAAAAAACAAGTCAGACTCTCTTTTTTAAGATTATTGTGTTGAAGAATTAGAATTTATATAATGTTCTAACTGGGCTATATTATATACTGAAAGTTTAGCCCCATTAGGTGAAACCACAATTGGAACTGAAGAGATTTGATTTATATCTTTAAGTAGATTTATTGAACTTTGATTGAGATCTGCATCAAAAGAGTATACCATTATTTTGCCTGGATTTTCACTTTTGAACGTACTTAAAATTGAACCCATATCCTGACTATCTGATTTTTCCTTTCCATTCGAATAAAAGAAAAGGAAGGGATAAAAATTTTGGCCACACTGGCTGTTAAAGAAGTTTACAAGAAGGTAATGTTTGTATTCAAGTTCGGAATAAATCTTCTTTTGCTGAATTACAATTGGATCGTCAACTCCGAGGCGAGTTTCAAGAATAGAAATCCTCGCTCCATTTTCATCAAGTAATTCTGAAGAAGCTATAAAAAGAGAATTATTACATGAAACCTTATTTAACAAAAGAGCATCCATCTTTGATAGAGATTCATTCAACAACACATTCTGCGTTTTTATTCCCATATAATTTGAGTAAGAGACCTGATAAGAAATAAAAAAGATTATTCCAAAAGCAAGTATAGAAATTATGAATGCGACCAGAAGTTTTCCTAAAAAAGGTTCTCTATTGTTGTTTTCCATCTTCTCTCCTCCATTTTACTTCCTTTCCAAACAAAATATAACCAAACGAAATTAACCACCAAAAAGCAAAGAATACTGAATAAAATAATATGAAAAGTACAAAATTGATTTTTGTGTCTTCTTTGTAAAGCATTTTTTTTCTTGAGAAAAAGACGTAAAAGGCTATGAGAACTATGAATAAAACTGAAATTAAAAAAACGGGATTGCTAAATAGTGAAATATATGCTCTTTCGAGAGTATATTTGTTAAACTCGAAGAGACTTGAAAACTGAAAATTTACAGACTCAAGAAAATTAATTCTATGGATTAAATCAAATCCGGTTTTTACAAAAACATATCCTGTTAAAATAACTGAGAGAAAAATTGTTGATACCGCAACAGGCAAAACAAGGGAACCCAGTGCACCGTGCTTGAAGCCAAACAATCTTCTATATCTCCATAAATTTTGTAGAAATCCTACATTCCATCTTAAACGTTGACGGACAAGGCCCTTGAATGTTGAGGGTGAAATTGTGTAAACTGATGCTTCTTCTGCATTTTCTATCTTTTTATGTTTACTTTGAATTCTTAGAGCAAGTTCAAAATCTTCGGTTATATTTCCTACTTCCCAGCCTCCAAATTCGTCAAGAAAATGTTTCCTATAAGCAGAGAAGGCCCCGGGCGTTACATGGATTGCATCAATAGAAGCGAAGCTTTTTCTTAAGAAAACACCCATATAATACTCAATTTGGAGGAACCTATTGTAAAATCCTTTTGAATTTAGGATTCCCATTGATGGAGAAACTAAAATTACATTCTCGTCCTTAAAATATCCTATTATTATTTTGAGGGCATCTTTATTTGCAAAAGTATCCGCATCCATTGAAACAATTATTTCACTTTTAGCTCTTTCAAGCCCGTAATTTAATGCTGAAGCTTTTCCGCCATTCTGTTTTTTGAAAACTTTTACAATTTTTGAATTTTTGGCAATTTCCATAGCTCTTTCGTAAGTTGAATCTTTTGAACCATCATCCACAACAATTATTTTCAAATTCTTTTTCGGATAATCCAATTCCAGTGCGGACTCTATCGTTTCCTTTATGCTGTTCTCTTCATTAAAAGCAGGAATTATTATTGTTACAGTTTTGTTTGTAGCCGGAGTGGGCTTCTTTTTTTTTCGGTAATATGAAAAAAGACTTACAACATAAAAACTTGCAGCGAGGATTCCAATATAACTTAAGATATAAACAAGCGCAGTGTAAAAATCCATTATTCCTCCTCCTTATTTTCTTCGGGTTTCTCTTCGGAATTTTTGAAGGGATTTTTTGAGTCGGTTGAAACATTAAAGTAATCATAAAATTCGTCCGAGAGCGTGAGGATGTTTGTGT
>JBJKQI010000043.1:0-12818 GCA_046705565.1 Candidatus Pacearchaeota archaeon
GAAGCCTTAACAGCCGAACTTATCCGAAGGATAAGTTTTTTATAGAAATTGTTCTTTTTCATTTTGAGTTACCTCCTACTCAAAAAGGTAACTCACTTATTTTATAAGAAACTTTCTACAAAACCGGGAATCTAAATCTCTATTTTAAAATCATGATCTTTTACTCTCTTTTCAAGTCCTTTCTTTATTGATTCAAGTTCATTTTTCGAAAGGTCCTCATAATAATTGTAAAAATTTTTAATTTCTTCACTTTCAAATTGGTTCCCTTCGTGGAACATTCTTAACTCCCAAATTTTTGATTTTAATACTATGCTCTTTGAAAAGTTATGATTGTTTAGGGAATATTCTATAGATTCGATGATATCCTCTTTTAGGGTGTGGGATATGCCTGTTCCGTTGTAGAGCAAGTTAAATTCCACATATAATTTTTCTTTTTCTTTTGGAGGCAAATTTTCATTTTTTCCAAGAATATTAAAGTAATTTGGAGTCTCCATGGACTCTTCATGAAATTTTCTTTTTTAATAATATATTAACTAGAAAGTATATTTTGCCTATTTAGAGTATAATAATGTTTATAAGAAGAGTTCAGAATGTTTATTTATGTCTCTGTTAGGATTTAATGATTGGGTTTTGGAAAGGGAGAGTGAAATTTTATCCATGCAAAAATCGCTTGAAGAGCAAATGTGTATTTGGGCGAAGGATATAACTCTTGAAGAAATAACTTCGCGGATAAATTTTAATCCTCTTGAAGATAGAGACAAATATAGAAATTTTAAATATGGCGATTCTTTTTTATTAAACCTCAATTCTCTGATTCATTATTCTGTTAACCTTGATGAAAAAAATTTAAATCTTTATTATAACTCTATTAACCTGAAAAACTTTAACGGAAAGGCGGTTTCAAAGTATTATTTTAGTTTAATTAAGAAAGTTTTTTTTCACCAAGAAAAAGGAGATTTTGATTTGCCTTTTTAGTTTATAATTTCGCCGAATCCGATAAGTCTCCAGTGGCCGTTTATGTTTCTTGCTATTCCGACGTTGTCTTTGTTTATTGCAACTATTGGAATATTTAGGTCTATTTCTGCTGTATCATTTGAGATTTTTTCAACGGTGCCAACAGTGATTGTAGTATTAACCGAAAGCATAAGGAATTCTTTTGTTTTTAATTCTTCAATCTTAGCTTTCCCCTCATTACTTAAAACTTCGTTAAAAAGTTCAACTTTCATCTTAACTTTTGAAGTTACTTCCGGGAGAGATCCTTTCGTTGAAACAATTGATCCAGTTAATGAATCTGTTTTTGAAATGTAAGGATCAAGACTTGTTTCAATTGATATTGATGCTCCTGGGAAAACTTCACTCACTGACGAGTCTCCCTTGTGGAGAGAAATTATTTTTGTTGTTATTGGTTCATAAAAATATTGGTTGTTTTTTTTAACTGTCCTTCCAGGTTTTATTTCAATTTCATCGCCGACTGATAACTTCCCTTCTTTTAATATTCCACCTAAAACTCCGCCATGAAGGTTTTCAATTTTTGTCCCAGGCTTGTTTATATCAAAACTTCTTGCAATTAAAAAAATCGGTGTTTTTGTTTCATCTCTTTTTGGAATTTGGATTTCTGTTAGTGCTTTTAATAATTTATCAATGTTAACGTTTTGCTGAGCTGAAATTGGGATTATGGGAGCATTTTCTGCTATCGTCCCCCTGACAAATTCTTTAATTTCTTTGTAGCTTTCAAGAGCTTTCTCTTTGGAGACTAAATCAATTTTATTTTGGACAATAATTATATTTTTTATTTTTTTTGCTCTTAGCGCCATTAAGTGTTCTTTAGTCTGGGGTTTTATTCCTTCGTTTGCAGCGATGACTAAAATTGCCGAGTCAATTATTGCTGCTCCTGAAAGCATTGTTGCCATGAGCATTTCGTGTCCCGGAGCATCTATAAAAGAAATATAACGAACAGGTTTACCTTTTTTTTCGTTATTGAATTTTCCATTGTCATCATAAATTGTCATCTCGGCGTAGCCAAGCTTAATTGTAATTCCCCGTTTTAATTCTTCAGAATGAGTATCTGTAAACTTTCCAGTTAATCTTGAAAGTAAAGTTGTTTTTCCGTGATCGATATGTCCAACAACTCCCACATTTAATTCCGGTAATTGATTCTCTGTCATAACAATTTATGAGAATTGCGGGTTATAAAACTTTTGAAAAATAAAAAATAAAATAAAAATTAATTATTTTGTTGTGTCTTTTGTAGCGTAGACTAGCCTATCTTCCCCTATTAGTGGGCTTTCAACGAACAATTTGTATTTTTGTCCTTTTTCAAGAGAGCTTCCTAAGGTTCCAGATACATAATAGTTGCTTCCATCGGCTTTTATAAATGTTGACTCATTTCTTCCATCAACATATCCGCTATTGTAAAAAGTTCCTTTTACAACCTCTGTTTTTGGGGGGATACTATTTACTATCTCTACGAAACTAAGTAATCCAACTGCTCCCCAAACAGCTTTTTTCCAATTATTTTCAAGGAATTTTACTAACTTTGAATCTTCTTTTTTTTCAGAAGATCTTAGAGGAACACCAACACTACCATATTGCGGTTCTTTATTTGTCATATTTCTTTTCCTCCTTTTCAGTTGTGTCGTACTTTGATTTGATAAGCGGGTTCTTAATGGGGTGTAATCCATACTTTCCTTCTTGCAGTGCTTTGTATACATCCATTTTTGTAATTTTATTTACTGAATTAAAGTAATCTATTTCTTTTGAGGCAAAGTCAATCCCATATTTTAGAGGGATAAAGGTCATTGCACTAATTCCAAGAATTCCAATCATTTTGACGAGTTTTGATGTTTTCATTTTGTTTTTTCTCCTTCTAAAAATTTAATTAGAGCATATTCAATGACGTGAGATTTGTTTCTGAATAAACCTTTTTTCAAAACTTCGTTTATTCTTTTCACTTTCTCTTCATCAATTGTTACACTTAATCTTGTTTTCATCTTTTGTTTACCCAAAAAGTATTACGTTTTACTACTTTTGAGTTAAAGGTATTACATATATAAGGTTTATAAAACTTTCGCTAAGTTGTTTCTTTAAAATAGTAACAATCCTTTAGAATTAAAATAAACTTATTGAGCAGGAGTTTCAGCAGGTGCTGCCGGAGCAAAGATTTCAGCTAGGGGTTTTTTGCCAATTTTGACAACTTTAAGGTTAATTTGAGTTATAGCATCAGAAATGACTTTTCCTCTTACAGTTTTTCTTAATCTTAGTCCTTTTGGTTTTTTGTCTTTGGCAGGTTTTTTTCCTTCTCTTCTGGGTTTAAAATGCATGCCTGTTCCGTACTTTAGCATAACTCCTTTGAGGATTTGCCCGGGAACTTCTTTTAAAGCAGGGAATCCAGCAGAGTCCGAAGCACCTGTGATTTCAAATTCGTAACCTTCAAAATCCCCCTGAATATCCTTTCCGTCAATTTTACTCCCAAGTTCTTTATCAATTAAACTCGGGGCTTCAACTTCAACTTTGTAAGTTTTTCCTTCCTTTGTTCCGATATTAATCTTGAATGCCATGAATTACTTTATAGAAATTGATTTATAAAGATTTTGGGTTGCACTTTTTCTTAATTTTAGGTGTCTTAAGTCCAAAAGCTTTTTAATCCCACATGTTTAATCTAATTTGTAAATAATGAAAAACAATAAAAATTTCGGTAAAAATAAAAAGAGTTTTAATAAACCGAATAGAAATATGAAACCAATGAATAAAGTTGAAGTAAAAAAAGTTTCTATTGAAGAAATTAATATTAATTCAAAAGGAAAAGTTTCGCTAGTTGGGACTGTTAACCGAGTTGTTCAGACGGGCGGACCTACAATTTTTGCTGTTTCGGATGGGACTGGAAATTTATCACTTAAAGGGTTTATTGGTCCTGGAGTTAGAGCATATCCTGAAATCGAAGAAGGGGATGTTGTTAAAGCAATTGTGAGTGTTTCAGAATATCAGGGGGAACTTGAAGGAGAAATTAACTCAATAAAAAAAGTAAATGAAGAAGAAAAAAAAGAATTTTTGAAAAACCTTAAAGCTCTTGAAAAGGAGAGAGCAAAAGTTACGCCTCCAAAGTTTTTGGTTGAAAATAAAATACTTGATAAATTAAAAGACAGATTTATTGAAGCCGCAACTCAAGTTCGTTTAGCTATAATTCAGGATAGACCAATAATTGTTCGTCATCATAACGACGCTGATGGTTATTCTTCAGGTTATTCACTTGAGAGAGCAATTTTACCTTTGATTGTAAAGCAACACAGTTCAGTTAAAGCTCCGTGGGAATTTTTCTTGCGTGCACCGTCGCAGGCTCCATATTACGAAATTGATGACTCAATACGTGACATGGCAAATTCACTTAGAAATGTAGCAAAGTTTTCAAATAAAATGCCTTTGATAATTATTGCTGACAATGGTTCGTCTCCTGAAGACTTGATGGCAATAAAACAAGGCAAAGTTCATGGTGCTGATTTTATTGTCGTTGATCACCATGGATTTGAAAAAGATGTAATAACTGAAGAGGTTTTAGTTCACATTAATCCGTTTTTAGTTGGCGAAGACGGAGCACATTATTCAGCAGGAATGCTTTGTACGGAACTTGCTAGATTCATAAATCCTGAAGTTGAAAATATTACTCAAATTCCGGCAATGGCAGGATTCGCTGACAGAATTGAATTGGGAAATCCAAAGGTTATGGAAGAGTATTTGAAAATTGCTGAAAAAGAGGGTTACTCAAAAGGACTTTTGTCAGACATTGCTTTGGTTATTGATTATGTTTCAGCTAAGGTAAGGTTTATGGAAGTTAGAGAATATATCGAAGTTTTATTTGGAGAACCTAGAGAGAGACAAAAAGAATTAGTTTCTTTAATGGCGCCTTATATTCGTGAATTGGATAAGGAAGGTTTGGCTATTGGAAAGAGTAATGCAAAGCAGGAGAAACTTGGTAAGGCTACCCTACAGAGTATTGAAGTTGAAGCAACTTTTCCCGGATTTGGATTTTTTCCTAAACCCGGGCGTGCAGTTGGTTTAATCCATGATGATTATTTGAAAACTTCAGGGGAAAAAGCTTTGGTCACTGCAGGAATAATGTCAACGGCAATAACTTTGAGAGCGACAGATGAAGCAAACTTTAGTGTTCATGAATTTTTGAAACTTCTTGAAACAAAATTGCCTGAGGCTTTTGCAGGAGGCGGCGGCCACAAGAATGCCGGTTCAATAACTTTTTTGCCTTACAAAAAAGAAGAAGTTGTTAAATTGCTAAAAGAATTTATTAAAAAAAGATAATCTTAAATATCTCTTTGTCCTCTAATTTTCATGAAGAAAAAGGTTTATGGAAATAGCGTTGTGAAAATTTCGTTTGCTGGCTTTTGGTTTGCCGGATGGCTTTTTACAATTGGTTTTCTTAAACTTGCTTTTTGGAAAGCAGTTTTAGCTCTTGTAATTTGGGCGTATTATTTAGGTAGCGCACTTTCAGGAATTGTCCATTAATAGTCTTATGGAAAATGAGCTTTATCAATTAAGAGAGAACCTTGTTAACTATTTTTATAATGTTGATTCAGATTTTAAATTTTCAAAAGTTAAAAATTTTAATGATAACTTTAGGCAGGGGCATTATGAATTTTCTCAAGTCAGACTCGGACCAAGAGGATATTTTTTTGAATTTTCCAGAAACGCGAATCGTGCAAAAGATTTTTTTAATGAAGAGAAAAGAGAAAACTTTGACTACATGATTGTTACATTTAATTTTATTAATAATCATGTTGAGCTTAGCCTTGGTCTTGTAAAAGACACAAGAGACCAGCTTAAAGTCAAAGATATTGCAACATTTTTATTAAATAATCGCGAAGTTAAAATAAAAAATATCGATAACTTTTTTGGAGAATTTCTTGAGGATTAAATTTATATAACTTCTGAACTTTTTTTATTAATGAAAAAAGAGGCGGAGCACAAATCTGCATTAATTGAGCTGAAAGACGTTTTCAAATATTACTTTATGGGTGAAAATGTTGTTAAAGCAGTTGATGGAATTTCATTGAAAGTTGGCGAGGGAGAGTTCGTTGCAATAATGGGTCCTTCGGGTTCTGGAAAATCAACTTCTATGAATCTGGTCGGTTCTTTGGATGTTCCGACTAAAGGACATATTTTTTTAGACGGAGAAGACATCTCGACTTTTTCAGAATCTGATTTGGCTCAGTTGCGAGGACAAAAGATTGGTTTTATTTTTCAGTCTTTTAATTTGATTCCAAACTTGACAGCTAAAGAAAATGTAATGCTTCCAATGACTTTTCAGGGAATTGATGAATTTGAACGAATTGCAAAAGCTGAAGAACTTTTGGAGATGGTTGAGTTAGGAGACAGAATGGATCATTATCCAAACGAACTTTCGGGAGGTCAAAAACAAAGAGTTGCAATTGCCAGGTCTTTAGCCAATGATCCGGAGGTAATATTAGCTGATGAACCGACGGGAAACTTAGATACTAAAACAGGGGATATTGTAATGCATTTTTTGGATAAGCTTCATAAGAAAGGAAAAACAATAATTATGATTACTCATGAACCGGAGCTTGCTGAGCATCACGCCCAAGTTGTATACTGGATTCGAGACGGGAAAATTGAAAAAGTCACAAAGAAGAAAAAGGGTGAAAAATATATTGATGGTGCTCTTAA
This sequence comes from Candidatus Pacearchaeota archaeon, assembly GCA_046705565.1. GTDB lineage: Archaea > Nanobdellota > Nanobdellia > Pacearchaeales > GW2011-AR1 > GW2011-AR1. The sequence goes on from JBJKQI010000043.1 coordinate 6,691, forward strand.
AAAATTAGTGCAGGAGAGAAAGTAAATGATTAAAGATGCATTTGTAATCTCTCTTAAGAATTTAAAACATAGAGGACTTCGTTCATGGTTAACACTTCTTGGAATTTTTATTGGTGTTGCGGCTGTTGTGTCGTTGATTTCTTTGGGAAATGGTTTGCAGGCTGCTGTGACGAGTCAGTTTGGAATTTCTTCTACAGATTTAATTACAGTTCAGGCAAGCGGTCTTTCTACAGGAGCCCCGGGCTCAGGAGCAGTTGTCCCATTAACAACAAATGATTTGGATGCAATAAAGAAACTTTCAAGTGTTAAGCGTGCTATTGGTCGTGATATTGTCCCGGTAAAAGCCATCTATAACAAAAAAGCCGCTTTTACTTATGCAACAAATATTCCCTCCGGAACCGACAGGCAATTTGTTTATGATCAAATAAATGCTAAGACAGTTTCCGGGAGACTGCTTAAAGATGGAGACAATGGGAAAGTAGTTTTAGGTTATAATTTTGGAACTGATTCGAACAGTTTTGGCAAAGCAATCATTCCCGGAAATACAATAACAATCCAGAATAAAAGTTTTCAGGTTGTCGGGATTTTGGAGAGGGAGGGAAGTTTCATTTTTGATAATGTAATTTATATGAATCAAAATGATTTGGATCAGATAAGCGGATACGGAAATAAGGTTGACATAATTGCAGTTCAGCCTGTCGATAAAAATGAGATGAATAAAACAAAGAATGATATTGAAAACCTTTTGCTGCAAAGGAGAAATGTGAAAAAGGACGCGGAAAATTTTCAGATTTCAACCCCTCAAGCCTCACTAAATCAGGTTAATCAAATAATCGGCGGTGTTCAAATTTTCATTGCAATTGTTGCTTCGATTTCGATTTTTATTGGGGCATTGGGTATTGTTAATACTATGACCACTTCGGTTTTGGAGAGAAAAAAAGATATCGGAATTATGAAATCTATTGGTGCAACAAATTATCAAATATTTGTTCAGTTTTTTATTGAGTCAAGTCTACTTGGTCTTGTCGGCGGCCTAGTCGGAGCAGTCTTCGGGGAAATTTTAGGAATAGTTGGAACTGTTTCGATAAATAGTCTTATCAACGGAAGCATTCCTATAGAAATTAATTTTGGATTAATAATAAGTGCTCTTATTGGAAGCTTTTTGATTGGAGGCATTGCGGGAATTGTGCCCGCTATCCACGCTGCTAATCAAAGTCCTGTGGAGGCATTAAGAGAATGATAAATAAAGAAACTATTCAGTATTCGTTAAGGAATTTAAAGCATAGGAAGGGAAGAAGTTTTTTAACAATATTTTCAATTCTCGTCGGCATTATGACAATTTTTATTTTTTTGAGTTTTGGATTGGGATTATATAATTATACACAAACTCTTGCTTCTAGTGGCTCGGCTGACAAAGTTTTGATTATGGCAAAAGGTCTCTCGGGGGCCACAGGCAGCAGTGCAATAAATCTTACGGACTCTGATTTAAGAGCTGTGAAAAGAGCTGCGGGAGTTTATGATGCGACGGGGTCTTACACGCAGGTTGTCCAAGTTGACTTTAGAACTGAGAGTGAATATGCTTACTTAATTTCTTATGATCCTTCAGACCCAATTTTAATGCAATCTTTTAACGCACAAATTGATAAGGGGAGGCTCTTACAAACCGGAGATACAAAAGATGTTATTTTAGGATATAATTATCAAGTCGACGGAAAAATCTTCAAAAAAGGACTTTCAGTTAATGACCAAATTGAAATAAACGGAACTAAACTCCGGGTTATAGGTTTTTTAGCCTCGATTGGCAATCCTGGCGATGATTCAAATATTTATATCACCAATGATTACTTCAAAAAAATGTATCCAAAGAAGACTTCTTATTCAGAGCTTGTTGCGAAAGTTGATATTAGTAATATTGATAACGTTATAAGTAATATACAAAGGAGTTTGAGAAACGAGAGAAATGAAAGGATCGGCGAGGAGGATTTTTTTGTTGAATCTTTCCAGAGTCTTATTGATTCGTACACTTCTGTATTGGACATTATTATTGGGTTTGTTGTTTTAATTGCCTTAATTTCGGTTTTGGTTTCGGGAATAAATACTGCCAATACAATGATTACTTCAGTACTCGAGAGATTTAAAGAGATTGGGGTATTAAAATCAATTGGGGCAAGGAATTCTGAAATTTTTGGAATCTTTCTTTTTGAATCTGCATTTTTGGGATTAGTTGCCGGGATACTTGGTGTTCTTCTCGGATTTTTGGCAACAACAATTGCCGGAGGGATTCTGGCAAGTCTTGGGTGGTCATTTTTAGTGCCTTATTACTCCCCATGGCTTTTTATTGGATGTATCCTCTTTGCAACTTTAACTGGTGCTATATCTGGGGTGATTCCTGCGGTGCGTGCTTCAAAAATAAACACAGTTGATGCTTTGCGTTACGAATGATGAAAAAGTATTTAAATAAAATTTTACTTGATGTTAAATGAAAAAGAGTGTGATGTTCTTATTTGCGACGACAGTGATGATTTTGAGCTTGGCAGGAGTCTTTGCTTCTGCTTGTAATCTTCAAGTTTCTCTTGTTAATCAAGATCCTTATACTGCTGTTCAGGGAGATACCGTAAAATTGTTATTCCAAGTATCAGGAGTTTCAAATCCTGAGTGTGGCGGTGCAGTTTTCAAACTTGATCCGGGTTATGCATTTTCGCTGACACAAAATAACTCAATGAGAACTCTTGCAGGAAGTGCTTACACTCAGAACTTTAATAATGATTGGCAAATTCCTTACACTCTTTCAGTAAATAAAGACGCACCTGACGGGAATGCTGAAGTCACTGCATATTACTCCGCGGGTTCAAACACTAATATCCCTGAAGGGTTTTTGTCTCAGACGTTTAATGTTTCTGTTCAAGACTCAAGAGCGAACTTTGAAGTTTATGTGAAAAATTATGATGCTGCTACAAATACATTAACATTTCAAATATTGAATGTTGCTAAAGTTAATGTTAAGGCTGTTACTATTGAAATTCCCAGCCAGAATAATATACAGATTGACGGTTCAAATGTTAACATTGTCGGGGATTTAGATTCAAATGAATATACAACCGCCGATTTTACTGCTACTCCCACTACTGGAAACATAACTTTAAAGGTTTCATATACTGATCAAGCAGGTGTTAGACGAAGCACACAAGAGAATGTCACATATGACGGAAAATATTTTGCTGCAACAAATAGTTCAAGTCAGGGAAGCCCCATTGTTACATGGATAGTTGTCATTGTAATAATTGGATTGCTTATCTTCTGGTATGTTAGCAGGAAAAACAAAAAGAAAAAACTTTTAGAGAGAAGAAGAGCTTTAACAGAGAAAAAGTAGCTATTAATTCTGTTTTCTTGTTATAATTAATCAACGAGTCTTTATTAAGTTTTACCCTCGAAAAAAAGTGGGAGAAGATTTATTAATGAATTCTGGTTTATTGAATTAATGAGTCGTGCAAGCTCGCTTTATGGAGAAGAATATTCAAACTCTCAATTGATTAAAGATCTGTGGTTTTTCTTCAGAAAGCATAAATTTCAATTTATATTTTTTACAATTGTCTTAGCTGCAGCTTATGGTCTGGAGCTTATCCCTCCAATTATTCTTGCTAATATTGTTGACTTCTTTGGGACTACCTATACGTCTATTCAGCCTTTTTACAATATGCTTTGGCTTCTTTTGGGAATTATGGTTTTAGCTACAATTTTGAGGCATGTTTCAAAATATTATCTCGGAGTTTTTAGTATAAAGATTCAAAAAGCGATTGATTCAATTGAAGGCAAGACGCTCATCGTTGCTGCACATAGACTTACAACCCTGCAAAATATGGACAGGATAATTTTCATAGAAGGCGGGAAAATTGTGGAAGAAGAAACTTATCAAGGATTGATAGACAAGAAAGGTAAGTTCTATAATCTTTGGAGAAGTCAGAAATATTAATTACATTCCCCACTCACTATTATTTTTTCTCTTTATATCTGCTATTTCGCGAAGAACATTTATTTCACTTCCTGTTAAGAGGTCTTTATTATCTTTGAAGTTTCTGAATTGAGATTCTGAAATGTTTGAGTAAAGGAATCTTCTGTCCTTCATTTGTCTTTCATAATTTATTCCCGGGATTGAAACTGCAACTTCATCCCCCTCATGTGATGCCTCAACGGTATTTTTTTCGTGTTGGATATTTTTGATTGAACCCACTTTTTCATCATTTTCATCAATGAAAGGCAAATCTTTTTTCAATTTTCCTCCAATAACGCGTACTCCAAATATTGCCGGCTTTGTATTTCTAAAAACATATTGCGGTAGAAGTTCAATTTTGCATATTGTTGAGAGTCCCATAAGACGCTTTTTCTCGATTTCAGCATTCTTTTCTTTACGCCATATGACTAAGTCTTCAATTAATTTGTAGACAATGTCGTTAGTTATTATTTTTGTTTTTCCCAGAATTTCTTTTGCATCGTCTGAGACTTCAATATTAAATCCGACTATAATTGAGTCAAGTTCGTTTATATCGAAGTTTGCTTTTGCGTTAATTACGTCAGACTTGTTTATGTTTCCGATTCCGGCTTTTACAACTTGAACGTTGTTTTGTTTGAGTAAGACTAATAGTGCTTCAAGGCTTCCGAGCGAATCTGCCTTAGCAATTATTCCCGTTTTGTCTGTTTTTATTGATTCACCTATTTCTTTTTTGAAAAGTTCTCTTATTGCTTCAATGTTATCTTTGAATTTCATAAAAGGCATTCCGGGAAGAATTTCAGTTTTTTCGGTCAGTTGCATCCTTATTCCAGTTGAGGCAGTTACCTCTTCTTTTGCTTCAAACTTTGAAGACAATGTTTTAATTTCTTCTAATATTCTTATCTTTGTTATAATTGGTTCTCCGGTTAATGAGGCAACCGCAATTTCGTCGGTTCTTTTTAGTTCCCCATCGTAAAGTATTGCTTCTATAGCTGATACTGATTTTTCTTTTTTCACTTCAAGCATAACTCCCTTTGGGTCACTGTGGAGCTCAAGTCTTTTAGCTAAAAATTTTTCAGAGAGTCCTGCTAAAACAAAAATTAATTCAGGAATTCCTTCTTTTGTGTAGGCAGAGCAGGGAACCATCGCGATTTTTTTTGTGAAGTCAGTTATATTATAAAATAAATCTGTATCAAGTCCGTAAGACTGAAGAGCACCCTGCAATGTGTAATATTTCTCTAGGAAATCCTGTTTTACTCTTTCTCCTTGGCTCTCGACTGATTCTTTTAAATTATCTGACACTTTTCTCCAACCAGTTATTTTATCAACCTTATTTAATGCGATCACAAAAGGAGTTTTGTTTAATTTTAAAATTTGAATTACTTCTGCTGTTTGAGGTTTGATCCCTTCATTTATATCTATAACTAAAACTGCTAAGTCCGCTAAAGAACCTCCACGCTTTCTTAAATTTGTGAAAGCTGCGTGACCTGGTGTGTCAATCAGTAAAAATCCCGGAATGTTTAATTTTATCCCGGACTTTTCTATTAATGGACATGCTTCGATTAGTTTTTCAGCGGGATAAGAAGTGAATGATATTTTTTGGGTTATTCCTCCGGCTTCGCCTTCCTGCACAGATGAACTTCTTAGTGCATCAAGTATTGAAGTCTTTCCATGGTCAACGTGACCGGCAACAGTTATAATTGGTTGCTTAATTTTAGTTTTCATTAAAAGAATTAGGGAAGGAAGAATTTAAAGTTTTTGATGGAATAATTTAATCTAGCATTTTTCTAATTTTGTTTATATCAATATTCTTTCCAGGGCATGATTTTTGAATATTTGGCAACTCTCTATGTCCTAAGACACTTTCTTTTGGGATATTATACTCTTTCATCTTTTCTTTTAGAAGTTTTATTAATGTGTCAATTTGGATTTTGTCCGGAACATTTTCGTCAAAATTTCCGACAAGGCAAATTCCAATTGATTTATCGTTGTAGCCGTAAGCGTGAGCCCCCCAGAATTTTTCACTTCTTCCTGTATAAAGTTTTCCAGTTATAGTTTCCATCTCGCCGTTTCCAATCAAGAAATGGTAACCAATGTCTTCAAAATTTCTCTTTTTAACATGTCTCTCTTTTATGAAATCTGG
>JBJKQI010000044.1:0-10984 GCA_046705565.1 Candidatus Pacearchaeota archaeon
TGGTCAGAGCACCGGACTTTTAATCCGGGTGTCGAGGGTTCAAATCCCTTCGGGGCCATTCAAAGAAAGAGAGTAAATTAATAACCTCAAAACAGTAAAAAAAGTTTAAATAATCAAAAAATCCCAATTTTTGGATTAGATGGAAAGATTTATAAACTAAATTTTTATCAGTTTTGTATTGTCTAATACCGTAGAGGATATTATGCAAACTTAAATACAACCCCGACGACAAAAAAATGCATATTCTACAGCCAAAACACGTTAAGCTTAATGAAAAAGAAACTGAAGAACTTTTAACAAGATTAAATATATCTAAAAGTCAATTGCCAAAAATTTTGGAGGGAGACGTCGGGCTCGGTGAAGAGTGTGTTGTGGGAGACGTAGTAAAGATTGAAAGGAAAGACCCTAACACAGACGAATTAAATACTTATTTTAGGGTTGTAGTATAATGGTCGAGGGTAAAAATCATCTCGTTGTGAAAAAATACCTTGAAGACCACTCACTTGTAGAATCAAATATTATTTCTTATAATGAATTTATTGAACAGCGAATGCAGGAAGTTGTTGATGAGATTTCAAACTCTATAGAGCAGGACGATGAAGAATTCAAAATTCAGCTAGGAAAAATTGAAGTCGGAAAGCCTGTTGTAATCGAAGCAGATGGTTCAACTTCAACAATAATGCCGTACGAAGCTCGAATAAGAAACTTAACTTATGCTGCTCCTGTTAAACTTGAACTAACAGTAAAAAAAGACGGACAGGTTGATTCAGAAATTGTTGAAATCGGAAAAATTCCGGTTATGGTAAAAAGTAAAGCGTGTAATACTTATGGTCTTGATAAAGATAAACTAATTGAAAATTATCATGACCCTTTGGACCCCGGGGGATATTTCATAATAAAAGGAAATGAAAGAGTTATGGTCATGGCTGAGGACTTGGCTGAAAATCAACCATTCATTGAAGAAAATTCAAAAGGCCAACTTGTCTTAAAACTCTTCAGTCTTAAAGGAACTTACAGAATCCCAACTTCAATAAAAGAAGCCAAAGATGGTGTTTTTGAAACTTCATTTTCAAGATTCAAAGATATACCTACAATCATATTACTAAAATCCTTGGGGCTCACTAAAGAATCTGACATAGCTAGATATATTGAAAAAGAAACTGACAGCGTTATAGTTAATTTGTATGAATTTGCAAATATAGCTACTGAAGAAGATGCAATGATGTACATTGCTGAGAAAACAAACTTACAGGGAACTAAAAAAGAAATTTTAGATAGAGTAAAACAGAGAATTGATTCATATTTATTCCCACACATTGGACAAAATAAAAATGCAAGGATGAAAAAAGCTGTCACAATTTGCAAACTCTTAAAACAATTCTTGATTGCAAAAGAAAAACCTGAAGTTAGAACTGACAAGGACCATTATGCAAATAAAAGAGTAAGACTTTCAGGAGATTTATTGACAACACTTTTCAAAGTTAATTTGGGAATCTTAATCAGGGACTTGCAGTATTCTCTTCAGAAATCTCAAAAGAGAAAGAAATTTTTCTCAATAAAGGTTTTGGCTAAGTCAACTTTATTTTCACACAGAGTTGAGTCCTCAATTGCTACAGGTTCTTGGACTGGAGAGAGAAGTGGTGTGACTCAAAATATGGATAAAACTAATTATTTAGCAACAATATCTCAATTACAGAGAGTTTCGTCGATGCTTGAATCTGGTCAGGAAAACTTTAAAGCAAGAACTTTGCATCCAACTCACTTTGGTAGGTTTTGTCCTATTGAAACTCCTGAAGGAACTGAAACCGGTTTAAGAAAGAACTTGGCACTTCTCAGTAAAGTTTCAACACGGGTTGACCTTGACGAAGACAAATTTGCAAAATATTTAGAAAAATCCGGGCTTGACAAAGAGCTTAATGAAGGCTCTGAAGTATTCTTTAATGGAAATTATATTGGAAATGTAAAAAACCCAGGAGAATTTTCGAACTTCATAAAAGAAAGCAGAAGAGCAGGAGAACTTCCTACTGAAATAAGCGTTTATCAAAATGATGGCCTTCAGACAATAACAATTTCAACTGAACCCGGAAGAGTTTTGAGACCTTTGATTGTTGTAGATAAAGGAGTACCTAGATTAAGAGATGAACATTTAGTCAACCTCGAGCAGGGAGACATAAAATGGGTCGATCTAGTTAAGTCGGGAATAATTGAATATATTGATGCTGCAGAAGAAGAAAGTGCACTTATTGCATTAAACTCAAATGATCTTACATCTGAACACACACATATGGAAGTTGATCCTGTTGCATTCCTTGGCGTTGTTACAAGCATTACTCCGTACGTAAATCATAACTCATGTGCTAAATTAATTAAAGGAACAAAAAGTTTCAAACAGTCTCTTGGACTCTATGCTGCAAATTATTTGTGTAGACTTGACACGGATGTTTCAATTTTACAGTATCCTCAAAAACCCATTGTGAGAAGCTTTATTTATGACACCCTTAACACTTACCCCGCAGGACAAAACTTAACTGTTGCAATTATGACTTACGACGGATATAATATGGAGGATGCACTAGTCATGAATAAAGGAAGTCTTCAAAGAGGGGTCGGAAGAAGTTTTTACTTTAGACCATACTCAGCTGTTGAAATGAATTATGCAGGTGGACTTAGAGATGAAATAACAATTCCTGAAAAAGATATTTCGGGCTATAGGATGGAATCACTTTACCAAAATCTTGAAGACGACGGAATAATTTATCCCGAGGCTGATGTTAATGAAGGAGAAGTTTTAATCGGTAAAACTTCGCCACCGAAATTCCTTTCAGAGGCAAGAGAAATTTCTGTTAGAACTAAAAAAGAATCTTCTGTTACATTAAGACAAGAAGAAAAAGGGATTGTTGAATCTGTTTTTGTTACAATTGATGATGAAGGCAACAAAATAGTTCAGGCAAAAACAAGAGACCTGAGAATTCCGGAATTAGGAGATAAATATGCTACTCCTTATGGACAGAAAGGAGTTATTGGAGCAATTGTCGAAGAGGAAGATATTCCTTTCACACAGAATGGAGTGAAACCAGATGTATTATTTAACCCGCACGGACTTCCAAGCCGTATGAGTGTTGGTTATTTGCTAGAACTTTTAGCAGGAAAAGTTGGATCTTTAAGGGGGGAAACTATTGATGGAACCGCATTCTCCGGAGAAACCAAAAAAGATCTTGAGGACGAACTTCAGGAATTAGGGTTTAGATATGATGGTAAAGAAACGATGAGAAATGGAGTTACAGGAAAAAAGATAGAATCAAAGATTTTTATTGGAAATCTTTATTACTTAAAACTTAAGTACATGGTAGCTAATAAAATGCACGGGCGTGCTTCGGGAAAGATTGCTCTTCTAACAAGACAACCAATTGAAGGACGTTCACGTGGCGGAGCTTTAAGACTTGGTGAAATGGAACAACAGGCTTTAGTTGCACATGGTGCTTCACTATTATTAAAAGAAAGGTACGATTCAGACAAGGTAGTCTTGCCAATATGTTCGAAATGCGGTACCATCGGAATTGAAGACAGAATAAGAAAGAAAACTGTCTGTCCTGAATGCCATTCTGAAGAAATTGAACCTGTTGAAGTTTCATACGCTTTCAAATTATTAGTCGAAGAACTTCAGGGGCTTCACATTCATACTAAATTTGAATTAAAGAATAAATACGAATAAAATGAAAAAACAGGTTAGTAAAAAAATCGGGGAAATAAAATTCAGTCTTCTAAGTCCGGAGGATATAAAGAAGTTGAGTGTTGCTAAAATAGTTACACCCGAACTTTATGACATTGATGGATATCCCGTCGACGGTGGGCTTATGGACTTGAGACTTGGTGCAATTGACCCAGGAGTTCGTTGTAGGACTTGCGGTGGAAAAATAAAAGAATGTTTAGGTCACCCAGGAAGCATTGATTTGGCTAAACCAATAATTCACTTAAAATATATCCCTGTTATTGAACTTGGTCTAAGATGTTTTTGTCAGGAATGCGGGAAACTTATGCTTGATGATAAAGACTTGAAAAAATATTCTCCAAGCGGAAGAGCTAAAAAAGCAAAAGACGCAAAGAAATGCCCTCATTGTCAGGCAACTCAGGAGAAAATAAAACTTGACAAGCCAACAAGCTTTTACAAAGGAAAGACAAGAATTTTCCCAACAGAAATCAGAGAACACCTTGTAAAGATTCCCGACGAGGAATTAAGAAAAATTGGTGTTGACCCAAAAACCTGCAGAGTTGAATGGGCAGTTTTGAATTCATTAATTGTTCCACCAGTTACAGTTCGTCCTTCGATAATTTTGGAATCAGGTGAAAGAAGCGAAGATGATTTAACCCATAAATTAAGTGATATAATTAGAGCAAACCAAAGGCTTTGGGAAAACCTTAATGCTGGTGCACCTGAAGTAATTATTGAAGACCTGTGGGATTTACTTCAATATCACGTTACAACATTCTTTGACAATACTGTAGCAAGGGTTCCTCCAGCTAGACACAGAAGCGGTCAACCTTTGAAAACAATTGAAGAAAGAATTAAAGGTAAAGAAGGAAGAATAAGAAAAAATATTGCAGGTAAAAGAGTAAATTATTCTGGTAGAACTGTGATTAGTCCAGACCCAAATCTAAAAATAAATGAGGTTGGAATTCCATACGAAATTGCCAAGGTTGTTACTGTCGCTGAAACTGTTGATGACTTAAATAAAGAAAAATTAGCTAAGTTAATTAGAAGCGGAGAAAATTGGCCAGGAGCAAATTACGTTATAAGGCCAGATGGAAGAAGGAAAAAAGTTACTCCAGATTTGACTGAGGAAATAATTGAAGAATTAAAACCAGGTTATAAAGTAGAAAGGCATTTACAAGACGGAGACGTTGTATTATTTAACAGACACCCTTCACTGCACAGAGCTTCATTAATGGCACATTATGTTAGAGTTCTTCCCGGAAGAACATTCAGAGTTCACCCGGCCGCAGCACCTCCATACGGAGCTGATTTTGATGGTGATGAGATGAATATACACTCTCCACAAACTGAAGAAGCAAGAGCTGAAGCAAAAATACTTCTAGACGTAAAACAAAATTTAATCTCACCAAAAAATAATACAAATTTGATTGGTTGTGTAAAAGATGCTTTGACAGGAAATTATGTTCTTGGTAAAAAAATATTAACAAAAGAAGAAGCAGACCAAGTTCTTTTCAAGGCAGGAATTGAGTCCACATTCACGGGAAAAACTGTATCCGGAAAAGAAATCTTTTCTTCAATACTTCCAGAAATTGATTTTTCAAATAAATCAATTGAAATAAAAAAAGGAAAAGTAGTAAGAGGGGAAATTGATAAGACCACTTTCGGAGATGAAGATGGGGAACTTGTGAAAATAATCGATGCTAAACATGGAAGAACTGTTGCATTTGAAACAATCAAAAAAGCATTTAATTTAGGTAAGACTTATCTTTCTGAAATAGGAAGTACCATTTCAGTTGAGGATTTCGACTTAGATGCTGATACCATTGAAGAAAGTGAAAGAATAATAAAAGCAACTGAAAAGAAAGCCGAAGATATAATCAAAGCGTACGAAGACGGAACTCTTGAGCTTATTCCAAGTAAATCTCTTGATGAATCCCGTGAAATTCACATGCTTAAAGCTCTTAATGAAGCAAGAACAAAAATTGGTGCAATGGTTAAGGAGAGATTCCCTGAAACAAATCCAGTTAATGATATGATTCAGTCCGGAAGTAATGGTAATATCATTAATATAACTCAGATGGCTTCCTCAGTTGGTCAACAGGCTTTCCAAGGTGGAAGAATTGACATTGGTTATACTCAAAGAACTTTGCCTTTCTTTAAGAAAGGGGACCTTTCACCAAGGGGAAGAGGATTTATTAGAAGCGGATTTTTGAGAGGTCTAAAGCCAGATGAATTTTTCTTCCAATCAATAACAGGTAGAGATTCAATTATGGATACGGGTTTGAGAACTCCTAAATCTGGTTATTTGTATAGACGTTTGGCTAATGCACTTCAGGATATGAGAGTAGAATACGATGGGACAATAAGAGATTCAGGAAAAAATATAATTCAATTCCAGTATGGTGTTGACGGTTATGATGTATCTAAGATTCACCTTAAAGAAAAAATTTCGCCTGGTGAGGCAGTTGGTTTAGTTACTGCTCAGTCTTTCGGTGAAGCTTCAACACAGATGGTCTTGAATACTTTCCATATGGCAGGTGTAGCTGAAATGCAGGTTACAACAGGTTTGCCAAGAATAATTGAAATTTTTGACGCAAGAAAGAAACCATCTTCGCCAAAAATGGAAATCTATTTGGATAAAGATTACAATAATGAAGAAAGTGCTAAGTCATTTGCAGAAAGAATTAAGGAAATCACTTTGACTGAAATTTCAAGCGAAGTAAATCTTGACTTTGGAGATAAAAGGATTCATGTTAACTTAGACAGAGATGAGATGAAGAAAAGGGATTTAACTCCGAGCAAAGTAACTGAAAAATTGAATGACCTTGGATTCAAAGCTGAAAACAAAGGAAGTACCGTCGAGTTAAGCGCTCCGGATTATGGATTTAAAGAGCTTTACCAGCTGAAGGAAAAATTAAAGAAAACAATAATCTCGGGAGTAAAAGGCGTTGAACAGATTTTGATTTCAAAGAGGGGAAGAGACTTTGTGGTTATTACACTCGGAACAAACTTAAAAGAAATTTTAAAATTAAAAGAAGTTGACAGCAAGAAAACAATTTCAAATGATCTACATGAAGTTGCAGGAGTTCTTGGAATTGAAGTTGCAAGACAATTAATAATAAATGAAATTAAGGAAGTTCTTGATTCACAGGGTCTTGACATTCACATAAAACACTTAGAGTTAATTGCAGACGCTATGACAAATACAGGAGAGGTCAAAGGGGTAACAAGAATGGGGATCATCGCACAGAAAGCATCGATACTTGCAAGGGCAACTTTTGAAACGCCGGTTAGACAGTTTGTAAATGCCGTCGTGAAAGGATCAGGAGATAAACTTGAAAGCGTTATTGAAAATGTAATTTTGAATCAGCCGGTTCCAGTTGGAACAGGCCTCCCCGGACTTTTGGTTAATGTTATTGGTTCACTTTCAACCGACAAGAAAAAGCAAAAAACTGCTGAGTCTGAAGTTGTTACTGAAACAAACGATTAAGTTTAAATATATTTTTCAAGGAGGCTATAAAATTGTTTTATTAAATTAAAACTGATTTTCCGACGATAAATATTATTTCTTTTTGTAATTCGTTGAGCAAAAGAGTGAAAACAACAATTTTATAAAGCAATTTGGTATAAGGAGTTTATACATGGTTAACACAATTGATATGCAGGACTTGAGAAGACTAAATCTTTTTAGAAAAATAACAAAACTCGAAACAAGATTCTGTTTTAGTTACAATGAAATTTTAATGTTTTGCGTTCCACGCCGCGACGTCTCACGAGCTCTTGGGAAAAACGGCGAGAATTTGAAAAGAATGTCAGACATTCTTAAAAAAAGGGTAAGAATTGTGACACTGCCACGAGGGGTTGAGGATATAAAACCGTTTATACAATCGATAATTGCGCCCGTTGGATTTAAAGAAATTGAAATCACTTCGGATGAAGTTATTGTTAATGCCGGTTCTGAAAATAAGGCTGCACTTCTTGGGAGAAATAAAAGAAGACTTAATGAGATGAAAAAAATCATAAAAGATTTTTTTAAATTAGATTATAAAGTTATTTAGATTTGCCTCAAAATATTTAGTTGCACGTCGTTATTTCAGACAATAAGTTTATAAACCAATTTTATTAAGAATATTCATAATGGGATTAAAAAGTGCATCAAAAAAAATAAAGGACAGAAAGAAATTTCGATGGAAAGACAGAGCTTACAAAGTTCACACTCTTGACCTTTTTGCAAAATCTGATCCGTTAGAAGGTGCTAACCAAGCTAAAGGAATTGTTTTATCTAAATTTCAAAAAGAAGCAAGACAACCAAACTCTGCTATGAGAAAATGTTGCAGAGTTCAGTTAACAAAAAACGGAAGAACAGTTGGTGTGTTTATCCCCGGAAACTTAGCACAGAAATTTATTGATGAACATGATGAAGTTATGATTGAAAGAATCGGGGGAAAGCAAGGAAAGAGTAAAGGAGACATGCCCGGAATCCGATATCAGGTAATTAAAGTAAATGATCAGCCTTTGAGCAGATTGGTTAAAGGAAAGATACAAAAGGGTAGAAGATAAAATGACAGAAGAAAACCAAGAGATAAAAATTGAAGAGAAAAAAGTTAATAAAAATAATTTTAAAATTTTTGATATGTGGGACATCTCCGAGATTCGAGTTGAGGATCCTGGACTCAAAAATGCAATTAATCTTGAGCCAAAACTAATATTAAAATCTGAGGGAAGAAATGTTGTGAAACACGGTCAGACAAAGGTTAATGTTGTTGAAAGACTTATGAACAAACTTGCCCTTACAGGACACAGGAATAAAAAACACAAAATTGAAGTCGGAAATTCTACAGGGAAATATTCCAGAAATATGAGAATTGTTATTGAAGCATTTCAAACAATTGAAAAGAGAACAGGGAAAAATCCTGTTGAAGTTTTGGTTCGAGCTATTGAAAAAGTCTCTCCACGAGATGAAACAACAATAATTGAATATGGTGGAGCAAGATATCCCCAGGCAGTTGATGTTTCTCCAATAAGAAGAGTCAATTTGGCGTTGAAAAACATGGTCCACGGCGCAAGTGATAAAGCTTTTGGAAAAAAGAAAAAGTTATCTCAGGCTTTAGCTGAAGAAATAATCTTGGCTTATGAAGAGAACGGAGAAAGTTCTGCATTAAGAAAGAAAAAAGAATCTGAGGCTCAGGCCGATTCAGCTAGATAAAAGTATATTTTGCAATTTAGAAAATTCTTTATATTTGTAATTACTTAATTTTTTATGGAAAATTATGAAGATATAAAAAGTAAAATCAGGGCCGGTTTTGTTTTGAGTTTTGAGGAAGAAAACGAACTTGAAAAAATTGTAGGAGACGGTTTTGATGAACTTCTCAGTAATGAGAAAATAAAAATTCTTCTTAATGGAGCGCAAGTTAAGGGTTATAATATAAAATATTCCCCAAAAGAGAAAGGGATTAAAATTGAAGTAACAAAGATTCAATATCCAGGAAATAAAATAAAAAGAATGCTCAATAAACCTTCACTCCCTCGGGGGGAAATTCCTTCTTCGCGTGTGGGTGCTTATAGTCATTTCACAATTAATTTTTATGATCCTAATAATAACCATCCTCTAATCAAAAAATTTAAAGAGAATTATGCTGTCAAGAGAATTAATGGTGTGATCTAAAGTTTTCACAAAAAGTTTTATAAACTAAATTCTGTAAAAGTAAATTATGGCAGAAAAAGAAACGAGCTTAGAAAAGATTAATCGTTTGACTTCTAATCAGGAGAATATAAGAAACATAGCTACATCAGCGCACATTCACCACGGTAAAACCGCTTTTACAGATAACCTTTTGGCTGCTTCAGGAATGATGGCTGCAAAGAATGCAGGGGATCTTGAAGGGGGGATGGCAACATGGCAGCATGCTGATGAGCAGGAAAGACTTATGACTGTTGACGCTGCTAACGTTTCAATGGCACACACTTACCAGGGAAAAGAATACCTAATTAATTTAATTGACACTCCCGGTCACGTTGACTTTAGTGGGAACGTGACAAGAGCCATGCGTGCAATTGACGGAACTTTCGTTTTGATTTGTGCAGTTGAAGGAATAATGCCTCAGACTGAAACAGTTTTAAGACAGGCTCTTCGTGAAAGGGTTAAACCAATTCTTTTCATAAATAAAGTTGACAGACTAATTAACGAACTTAAGTTCACTCCTGAACAAATGCAGGAAAGGTTCATGAAGCTTATTGATGAATTTAATCATTTAATTGAGCAAATTGCTGAAAAGGAATACGCTGAGAGGTGGAGAGTTAATGTTAATGATGGAAGTGTTGCTTTCGGTTCAGCACGTGAAAACTGGGCTCTTTCAATACCTTTTATGAAAAAGAAAAACGTAAGTTTCAAAGACATCTATAAAATTTATGACGAATCAATTCCAAAAGAGGAAAGACAAAAATGGGTATGGGAAAACGCTGCTCTTTATGAAGTTGTGCTGGATATGGCTGTTAAACATTTACCTAATCCTGTTGAGGCTCAAAAATATAGAATTCCAAAAATTTGGCACGGAGATGAAAATTCTGAATTCGGAAAGTCTCTTTTGAATTGTGATAGGAATGGTGAAGTGGCTTTTGTTGTAACAAGAATTGTGATTGAACCTCGTAGTGGAAAAGAAGTTTGTGCCGGAAGACTTTACTCTGGAACGATTAAATCTGGAATGGATGTTTACTGCAATAATGCAGCTAAACCCGGAAAAGTTCAGCAGGTTTTGGTTTATAATGGGATAAAACCAGAACAATTAGAAAAGGTCCCAGCAGGAAATGTCCTTGCTATAAGCGGTGTTGATGTTGACGTTGGTGAAACAATTACTGTAAAAGAACAAACCCCCTTTGAAGAAATTAAACACATCTTCCAGCCCGTTATTACTAAGTCTATTGAAGTAGTTAAGACTCAGGATTTACCAAAACTTATTGAGATTTTAAGAAAGGTGGCTAAAGAAGATCCGTCTATAAAAGTTACAATAAATGAAGAGACAGGCGAATCTCTTCTTTCAGGGATGGGAGAGCTTCATCTGGAAATCGTTGAAAATAGAATTAAAACTGAAAAAGGACTCGAAGTAAAAACTTCCCCTCCAATTGTTGTGTACAGAGAAAGTGTTTCAAAAGCTTCAACTCCAAGCGAAGGAAGAAGTCCAAACAAACACAATAGCTTTTTTATTAAAGTTGAACCTTTGCCTGCAGATTTAGGAGATTTAATTGAAAGAGGAGACCTTCCAGAAGGAAGAGTAA
>JBJKQI010000045.1:0-5112 GCA_046705565.1 Candidatus Pacearchaeota archaeon
CGCTCATTCTAAGACGGCATTTCGAAAAACTCCTTCGTCGTTCCGCTCGTGCCACGCCTTGCAGGCTCTCGCTCCATTTCATTACGCTCGGGAAAATGAACAGCGATTTAAGAGAAAATCCTTGCAGGATTTTCCCAAATTAATTACTCAGCCAGTTCGTAAACTCACGGGAGAAATTAACTTTGTTTAATCGCGATGTTAGTTTCAATTTTTGAGAATGCCTACAAGTTAGAGTTAAAACAAGAAATAGGAAATAATATTTTTTCTCCCGCCCAATAGGAGAGACGCGCTTAGTCCTTTCAGGACAGATAGCAAAAACTTCGTTTTTGGATTTATAGGGGATTTCCTTAGTCCTTCGGACAGATAGTCTCGGCTTCGCCTCGGCAGAAAAACTTCTTTTATCTGACCAACGAAAACTTACAAAATGCTTCGCACTTTGTCTAACAGAGGATAAAAGGCTTCGCCCAAATTTTTCTGATTTATTGGGAAACTTATTCCCACATCTCAATAACTCTGTCCACAAGAGAATCCAAAAAACTTTCTTGATATGTAATCAACAACTTAATAATTTTATCTTTATCTATGAGCAGATTATAAAATGTCTCTCTTCCTTTATTAACAAACCCGACGATATTTTTATCTATTAATTTTTTAAGATGCCATGAGATAGTAGAAGAAGAAATATCAACGGCTTCTTCTATTTGCCGGTGATTGCAGTTAGGGTTGATTTAGATAAATATAATAATATCTCTTACGTTCTTTTGCCTCAGTAAGCCCAAAAGATTTTTATTCTTTGATTCAAATTCGTTAGGAAAATAACGAATATAACTTCCCTCTTTTTTCTCTTGAATAAATTTATGTCTTGACAAATAGGAAAGATGATATCGTATAGTGCTTGTAGGTAATTCGCTTTTTCTCTCCAAATCCCGAAAATGACATCCAGCAAATTTCTGAACAAGAGCATAAATTTTCTTTCTATTTTTCAATTCCAAAATCTTATCTCTTGAAGATAACCCGGAGATCATCATTAACCTCCTTTCTTCACAACTCCAAAGAAGAAACTTAGAAGTATTGCAAAATCTAAAATATTAGCTAAGGGATCTGTCCAGATTCCCTTTTGAGGAAGAAAAGCATCAATTGTCAAAAGAATGCCTTTTATTGCAAAAAGAAAAAAAGCTATAGATACATAAAGCAATCTTTTTCTCCCATCCCTTCTGTAAGCTATGAAAGTAATTATAAATAAGATTATTGCAAGAATACTACTTCCTATTATGATTAGTCCGCTTAAATCTACTCCCGAGTTTAGATAAGGGACATCGGGAACTTCAGCAGCAGAAACAATGAACGAACTCATAGCTAATAATAAGATGAATATTCCAAACAATAACATATATTTTTTTGACATCATTATACCATTTCAATTATCTGATAATTATTAAACCTTTGTTTTTAATCTGCCTGTTCTGCTCCGCCCGCATCTTTATTGACTATGGTTTCCTGACCTTTGTAACCCGGAGAGTTCACATCTATAGTGAATTGAAGTTTATCGTGAGATAGATAATATAAGCTATATTTATTTACGGGATAATGGTCAACTTTATTCACTCCATCAATATGAATTGTTTTTGTTTCGCCTGCTTTTAATATTAAGTTTCCCAGATTCAAATTATATTCTTCCTTCTGATTTGTTTTTAAGTCCTCAATTGAATAATAAACAGTAAGATTAGAAATATCCTTATTGATTATATTAGAAAGAGTAATTTCAAGATGATCTGGTGCAGCTTGCCCAGTTGCAGGGTCTACATTATTTTCAACAATCGCGCTTATCTTAAACCCTTGAGAACCTGTTGAATGTTGAGGGATATTTAAATTATTTTGACTACTTGTAGAATTATGTTGAGTGGTGCTTGTAGGAGAATTATGCCCAATTGAAACGAATAAAATTATAGCAACTAGCACAACCAATAGCGAAATTCCCAACAAAATCTTATTATTCTTTTTCATTTTATTTATAGTAACTTTATTCTATTTAAATACCATATAGAACAATTATCGAACAATTAGTTATAAACCTCTTTTTTGTAAATGATATAATAATCTAATGCCATCATCAAAATGAGGAAAATAATCACAACTAAGAAGTTCACCCATAGTTGAGAAAATACATCCAATATAGGAAGATTATTGTATATATCTTTTATCCCGAGCATCCCAAAACTTGCCCGTTCATAATGTTTAGTTACAGACATCACTTCAATATCATTCCTTGCTGTTTCATAGGTTCCAAAGTGCGCCATGATTTGATGTTCCATTGTTTTATTAAAATTCATTCCGTGGAAAAATCCTCCAGGAACTTGATTATCAGGATCCATCGTATCTCCTATTTGCGGTAAGATTAAGACAAACACAAGCCATATTGCAAAACAGATTACAAGCGCATGATGTATTGTTTTTGTTTTCATGGAAAGTGCCGAGGACAAACAAAAAAACATGAGAATATAAAAAATAGATAATACCATGACTATTCCAAATTTCAAAAACTCTGTTCCTGATATTGAAGCATGACCTATAAGAATCAACGAGAGTATAGAAATAATCCCTACACTCACCAGAGTGAGAGTTATTAAAAGTAAGTTCCCTAAAATTTTTCCTGACATTATTTGGGATTTTTTTATAGGTCTTGTCAGAAGCAACTGCAAAACCTTTTTGCTTTTCTCTTTTGAGATGCTATAAAATCCAAGCACAATTCCCAAAATTGCTCCGATAATCTCCAGATAGTCAATAAAT
Source organism: Candidatus Pacearchaeota archaeon (assembly GCA_046705565.1). Lineage (GTDB taxonomy): Archaea > Nanobdellota > Nanobdellia > Pacearchaeales > GW2011-AR1 > GW2011-AR1. The sequence continues at coordinate 2,788 of JBJKQI010000045.1, forward strand.
CCTCTTAAAAGCTTTAAAGGAGAAAATTGAGGCGGGCTAATCTTCAATATTTGCCCTGATACTTTCATTGCCTGCATTGTGTTTTGATAATCAATAACCTTTCCCTGAAATAAAACTGATGAAACTATTATTGATGTCGCAGAGAGAAAGATGAGAATCAAAAAAACCACTAAAAATAGTTTGCTTTTCATAGCGTCATTAAACTCTTTTTTTGCAATCAACAGAGTATTATTCATTTGAGTCTCCTGCAACATTAAATTTTTTTATTGCGATAATTCCGATTAGAATACATATAAGCAACCAAGTTATAATTAAGCTTACATTAATGAGGTTCGTGCCTGAACTGATTAGGCTAACAAACGGATTTTTTAAGTTTAATATGTATGCTCCTGAATCTTTAAAATGTTCTGATATTGAGAACGGGCTTGAGATAGAATGCATAAAATCTAGTGCAGGACTATGAGTTACATTCTGAGGTAGAACTGGATTTAATGTCGCAGTCGGATAAAGTGCCGACGAAAAACCAGGGATTACAAAAGTTATAACAACCCAGACAAGAAGCGGGATTATTAATGCAATCGCATCATTATCAATTATTAATGCAAATGCCATTCCAAGAATAGCAAATCCAAGAAGATAAATAAAAGATAACGCATAAAACCCAAAAAGACGTAATATATCTATACCTGTAAGATGAGATAAGAAAGCCGAAGATAACGCACTTATTAAAAGAGAAACAAGCATTATTAACATAAGAATAAAAGATATTCCTTTTATCTTACCAATAAAAAAATCTTTCTTGCTTACTTGATGAGAAAAAAGAATTTTTACTGTTCCGGATTTTTTGTCCTGCGCTCCGGAAGAATAGCCAAGAACAATCGCAAACAATGTCCCGCAAAGCACAATATAAATTATCATATTTTTTACAACTGACAAATCAGGGAAGTTTGTAAACGGAGAGGGCGGTACAGACTGACCTTCATTTCGGAGTTCATTCGCCGCAACTGGAAAAACTTTTTGTATTGTGTGCTGTGCAAAAAAACCTATAAATGTAGACGAGAGAACAAGCAATATAAATATTATCAGAAATAATAAAACAGACTTCTCACGAGTAAGTATCTTGACCTCATTTTTAGCAATAATATCTGACTTCATTTAATTCTCCCTGTCTATAGAAAGATAGATTTTTTCAAGAGATTCTTCATTTTTGAATTTCTGAATGGTATTTTCAAGAGAATCATTATAAATTAAATTTCCGTGATTCAGAACACCAATAGATGTGCAAATCTGTTTTACTTCTGCTAACAGATGCGTATTTAGAAATATTGTCATTTCCTTCTCTTTATTTAATTTCTTAAGAATGTCCCTTAATTGCTTGACCCCTAAAGGATCAAGACCAGAAGTAGGCTCATCCAAAAATAATATTAATGGCTCGTGGATTATTGCCTGAGCTATTCCAATTCTCTGCCGCATTCCTTTAGAGCATTCTTTGATTTTTTTATCTTTGTAAGAGTCTGCATCTAAAAAATCTAAAATCTTTTTAATCTTCTCAGATGGTTCTGCTATTCCTGAAAGTTTAGCAAAATACTCAAGATTTTCATAGGCTGTTAATGTTTCATATAATTGGACATTTTCTGGAACATACCCAATCAGTTTTTTAACTTCCATGCTTTCTTTAATTAAATCTCTTTCTGCAATCAATGCTTTTCCTTCTGTCGGCAACAACAATGTTGTGAGCATATTCATTGTTGTAGTTTTGCCAGCTCCGTTGTGTCCGAGAAAACCAAAAATTTCGCCTTTTTTAATTTGCAGATTTAATTTGTTAACTGCTGTAAAATTACCATACTTTTTTGTGAGATTTTTGGTTTCTATTATCATTTCCATATATTCAGTAACCTTGATTCATTTAAATACCATATAGAACAATTATCGAACTATTAAACCTGAAAACAAAATAATCTTCTTTTTAGAAAAAAGAAGCAAAAAGACGGAAATCCCCATTTTCTTTTTTTAGAAAAAAAAAGAAACAAAAAAAGCGCGCGTCTCTCTAATACATAGCCCACCCAAAAAATGTTTTTTCTGAATTAATACTATCGGCATTCTCAAAAACTTTGATTTTTTGCCTTCGGCATCGTTGCACTAAAAATCAAGTCCTCCAAGTATTCGGACGAAACTAACAGCGATTATGTGCAATATTACTCGGAGCCCAAAATACTAAAACTTTATATAAATCAATTATTCTATACTAATTATGATTATATTTGGATGGAAAATAAAACCAATAGCAGAATTAAATCTTGATATTCCTGAGCTTGAAAGTTCATG
>JBJKQI010000046.1:0-5129 GCA_046705565.1 Candidatus Pacearchaeota archaeon
GGATTACTGGAGTCGTGTGTTTTTAATATTTAACAGGAATCTCAAATAAATTTTCAAATGCATTTGAAAAAAAGTCAGAATTTAACCATATAGCTTCGTCGTTTTTGTCTGATTCTTTTTTCAAGTAAAACAAAACTTCTTTTCTGTCAACTATGAAGAACTTTGCATCAATTTCTATTGGTTTTATCTTTATTTTGAAAACTTCTGAGAGCTTTTTGATTAATTCAGTGTTGCCTGAAAGAGCAATTTTGACTTTTACATTTTTCTTTTTGAGGGTCATAAAAGTTTCAGCGAAGAGCCTCTCTTTTAATCTCATCTCTTTCGCATTTGTACAAATTATTACTTCCTCATTTGCAGAGTCAATTATTTCTTTTAGGTGTGTTGAAATTGTGCTTCTTCCTTTTATTGCAGCTGAAATTTCCTGTCTTTTTACAGGGTTTATTCCTACGTTGTAAAGTTCCTCAAGCTGGCTGAATTCATCAGTTTCTCTAATGTTTGACAAGCTTTTGAATTTTTCTTCAGCTTCAACCCTTACATTGTTCTTTAATTTTTCAAGAATTATATTTGGTTTTACCCCAAGGTATTTTACAGGTTTGCCCAGTTTAATTATTGCAAACCCTTTCTTTTCTAAAGACTCTAAAACGTCATACGTACGTGAACGAGGCACTCCTGAGAGTGTTGCGATTTCGCCTGCTGAAGCTGCACCTTTGCCTAAAAGTGCGAGCCATACTTTCGTCTCGTAAATATTAAGTTCAAAATAATCTTTTATTCTTGCAACTAATTCGCTTTTTACTAACATTTTAATTTTTTATCTCTCTGAAGGCATATGCGCCTTCAAAATCATTTTTTACTTTTTTTTCAAGCATCTCTGCGGATCCCTCTTTAATTCCTCCAATAATTATTGGTTCTCTATTTCTTGCACCTATCTCCGGAAATTTTGGGATTATTAGATCTGCCTTTTCAGGAAATTGAATTCTGAAGCTACCATTAATTAACTGTTCCGAAGTATTTCCCGAATACTTGCTTGCCAATTTTAACAAAGAAATTCCATATTCTGTATTGCTTAGCTCTGTCCCTAAAGGTTCTACTATATTGTACTTTCTTGTCTCCACATATGGAGCCAATATTTTATCTATTTCGTTTGTCATGTAATCACTGAGTGATAACACATTTATAAAGCTTTCTATTTGTTGTTTTTCAAAAGGGGTGACAATTTAACATTTATCGCATTTAGTAGAAATTGCTGTTTAGAAATTGTTGCTGGAAATTAAATAATAAATAGATAATTAATAATTAAAGACAAGAAAATGCCTGATGTCAAGAATGGCATTGCAGGATAGGGTTTCTTTTTGCTGAATATTAATAAGAGAGTGAGTGCCGTAAATGAACCTGCTATTGTAATAATCGAAGGTATAAGCCCCCAGACTTTAAGGACAACTCCAGCTGAGAGAATAGAATAGGCTATATCTCCTCCTCCAAGGATTGCTGCGTTTACTTTTAATTTTGATTTTTTGAAGGCTTTCTCTAGCTTTTCTTTTGTTTTGAATTTTTGCTTTAGGATTTTTATTTTTTCTTTGACTTTTTTTGAAGCATAAGGGATATAAATTCCTCCAAATACATTTAGTTCTTTCATTTGGTAATTTGCCATTTTCAGCATTAACTTTGATTTCCAAACCGCCCACAGGTCATAAACTGAGATAACTATCAAAAGAACGATTATGCCCCAGATGCCCAGGATTGGGACGAAGATTGCTGCGATTCCGGGGTAAATTAATATCTCGGTTAGGTTGTGGATTATTAAATTTCTTTTGTAAGTTTTGAATACAGCAAGAGGGATCGCAATTATTAGTGCAACGTATGAAGCATATTTAATTGACGGGATAATTGTAGTCAGCGAAATTCCTATCGCCAAAATTGAGACGACAAAAAACCATGCTTTCATCGCAAACTTTGCTTTTATCTTGACTAAAAATAAAATTATTGTTATTGCGATAATTAACGAAAAAAAGAATGAAATCAAGAGAGATGGAAGGTCCGGGATTTGATTATTGTCTTGAAATCCCATTCCGTATGGGATTGTTTTTGCGGTTTGATTAACAAGCGTACCGTTGACAACTTTTTGAGGAAGATAAGAGTTAATTACAAAAATTCCCATAAATTGAGCTAATAAAAACATTACCAAGATAATTGCTGTTATTTTTAGGTTGTGTTTCATATCTTGTTAAAGAAGATAGCCGTTTTAAAGTTTCTTTTTAATTTACCTTAATCTTAAAGTCTCAAGTCCTCTTGGGACATTTGTTTCAACTCTGTTTGTTTTGTAGAGTGAAGAAGCAAGATCTAAAGATTTTGAAACTTCTCCGTGGTTGACAATTATTCTTTTTGGTTTTGGTTCCATATTTTTTATGTAATTCATAAGCTCATTTCTTCCGGAGTGCGGAGAAAGGCTATTTACTAATTCAACTTTCATGTTCACTTCATAAGTTTTTGTTCCGCTCTCTTCTTCAATGGTAACTTGTTTTGCTCCTTCCTGGAGTTGGCGGCCTAATGATCCTGGTCCCTGATAACAACTTAAGATTAAGAGGTTGTTGGGGTTGTCAATAAAATTTTTAAGATACTCAACTGAAGCTCCTCCGGCAAGCATACCCGAAGTGGCAATGACAATGCAAGGGCCTCCGTCCACAACTTCTTTTCTTTCCTGTGCGGAGCCGACTCTTTTGAATATGTCTGAAGTGAAAGGATTATTGTCCTGGAAAACTTTGTTTCTTATGTTTGCGGATAAAAAATCAGGGTATGCTGTGTGAATTGCGTTAATGTCCCAAATCATCCCGTCAATATACATTGGAATCTGAGGGAGTTTTCCGGTCCTTACAGCTTCTTCAACCCTTAAAAGAGTTTCCTGTGAGTGCCCAAGACCTAATTCAGGCAGAAGGACTTTGCCGCCTTTTTCAACTGTTTCTTTTACAAGGTTTATGAAAATCTCGTCCGTAACTTGTCTTGGTGGCATTGTATCATTTTTTCCACCATAAGTTGATTCCATTTGAATTGTTTCAACTCTGGGAAATTTGTTTACTGCTGGATCCAAAAGTCTCGTTCTTCCGTATTTAGTATCCCCAGAATAGACAAAATTATGGGACCCATTTCCTATATTTATATGAGTTTGAGCTGAACCCAAAACATGTCCTGCGTTATAGAAAGTTATTCTTATATCCGGAGTTATGTCGTGAACTTCATTGTAATTTAAGCATATAGTTCTTTTTACCATCTCTGAAACGTCTGCTGAAGAAAAAATTGGTGCTGCTGCTTGTTTGTATGAAACTCCTATGAAATCAAGGGCTAAAAGTGCGGCAATATCTCTAGTTGGTGCGGTCATGTATGTTGGACCTTTGTAACCCATTTTATATAAATAGGGAAGTAATCCACTATGGTCAAGGTGGGCGTGAGAGAGAATAACAGCATCTATTCTTGAAATATCAAACTCTGGGATGTTAAAGACTGGAAATTTATCTTTTCCCGAAGAGGAAACGTCAACCCCACAATCAAGAAGTATCTTCGAGTTTGGGGTTTGCAATAAAAAACAACTTCTCCCCACTTGTCTGCCTCCCCCTAAAATTGTAACTCTTGCCCAACCCTCTGACTTTTCAGTTGTCCATCCCGAATAAATTTTTTCTCCGACTTCATTTAAGAATTTTTTTCTGTCTTTATTATTTGCATATAATACACTTCGTATATTTTCAGTTATTTTTGATTTTATTGCGGGACTTCTTTGAACTACTGGCGTCCACAATGTTTGCTGTCTTATCTCTTCTAAAATTGAACCACCTTTTCCAATAACCAAGCCCGGCCTTTTTGCTTCTACTGTAACGACGCTTCTGTGCAAATCAAAAAGTATATCCGTTACTTCTGCTTCTTGTGGCACTATCTCTTTAATCTTTTTTTCAGTTATTTCTTTATCAAGAAGAATTTTTTCGTCAGCTCTTAGTTCAATTCTTTTTTTTATATCGCTGACTATCTCTTTAATCTTACCACCATCATTTTTGAAAAAATTCTCATTTTTGGTGTATAAAACTATATTTGCACCTTCAAACGTGCTTTCTGAGATTTCACCGTGAAGTCTATCCGTAATATTTTTTAAGATTTCCAACATTTTCTCTTTAATATAAATATAAAATTATTTGTTTTTGTAAATCTCTTCTACCTTTTGAGAAATTACTTTTTTAATTCCGTCTTTAGTCAAGGTGTAAACGTCAATTCCGTTTCCTGAAAAAACATCTCTGGCTGAGGAAGCTTTTATTGATTCTATTGCAAGGTCTACACCCTCTTTAACGGTTAAACTAGGCTTCCATGCTCTTTCTAAAAATCCTAATGAGTAAGGCATTCCTGAACCAACGCTTGCAGTATAATCTTTTACTTTATGTGAAAGCATTCCAGTTATCTCATATAGCGAAACTTCGCCATCTTCATCAACTCCGGCTAAGATGAATGCACTTTGTGTTGCCTGAATGTTTGAAAGAAGTGAGGCTGCCTGTTTTACAGTTGGTCTGTTTTTTGCTTTAAGTTGTCTTAATTTTAATTCTGCAGTCAAAAGCTTCGAAACTTTTATCGCTTCGGTTGCTGAACCACAAACGCCAACAGTCAAATATCCATTTATTGGAAAAACTTTTTCCATGTCTTTGTTTGCAATCAATGCGTTTCCTATTGTCGCCCGGTTATCTCCGGCCATTACAACTCCGTCTTTACAAACTATTCCTAAAATTGTTGTACCTGTTTTAACGATATCTTTAGTATCCATTTTAAAAATCCTTACAGAATTTACAAACTTATTTGGAACCAACAATTTATAAATATTTCTGTTTAGGCTTATACATGAAAACTGAGTGGGATTTTAGTGAAATTAAAACCGATTTTGAAAAAGATAGAAAGAATATTGAGAAGGCATATGATATCTTTAGAGAAAAGTGGCAAAATGATTCTGGTTACCTTAATGAGCCAATGAAGTTAAAGGAGGCAATGGATGAAATTGAAGATATCTCAGAAAATTTTTCTCATGGAGGGAATGAATATTTTTATTATTGGCTAAAACAAGAATTAAATCAAAGTGATTCTGAAGTTAGAAGAAGATATCTTGATGT
>JBJKQI010000047.1:0-12617 GCA_046705565.1 Candidatus Pacearchaeota archaeon
TGGACTATTTTTATTAGCTCAATTCTCTCGGCAGCAAGAGTGTTCAGGGCTCCATTGTGAAATGCAACCTCTGATTCCTTGCTCATCTTTGGAGCTTCTGGTTTTTTGGAACCTTTCTTTGAAGAAAGAGCTTTTTCGAGATTTTCTTTATTTATTTCCATTTATCTTTTAATTAAAACCAGTTTAATTAATTTTTGAGTGCAATAAATATTATAAAACTTTTTTTGTTTGAAATTTTATGGAGTTTGACAGAGGAAAAGCTGTTTTGGTTGTGTTAATCTTAATGGTTTTTGTCGTTAATTATCCTTTTTTGGACGCCTTGCTTCAAAATTTTTTCCCGTATTCAGATTCTTTAGGTGCTAATGTTTTAACCACTAATCCAAATGTGGTTTGTGTTAAGGGATATTCTTCAAGTGTGAGAGATGTTTCTCTTCAATTAAAAAAGCAGATATATCAAAATTATGGGATTCCTTTTCCTCAGCCTACGGGAAAGTACGAACTTGACCACATAATCCCCTTGGAACTTGGAGGAAGCAACAGCATAACTAATTTACAACTTGAACTTAACGGAACTCTTGGGTACCATGAAAAAGATTTGGTTGAAAATTATCTTCACGACCAGGTATGTTCGGGAAATATGAAATTAGTTGATGCACAAAAAGCAATTTATAAAAATTGGACAAAAATTTATTATCAAATGATAAATTCTTCAATTAGTGAGCTGTAAAGTAAACGTCACCTGATTTCAAGGATTTTTCGGTATCTTTTTAAACTTCGGGTTCCTAATGATTTTATGAAAGTTATGAAAGTTGTTGATAAAAAAATAGGGGATACTACTTATTACAAGTATAGAATTAATCTGCCAAAAGAGGCAGTTGAGCAATTAAAATTATTGGATAAAGAGTTAAAAGTCAAAATTGAAAAGAATAAGATAATTATAGAGAAAGCTTAGCTATTCGGGTTCCGAAAGGTTTATATAGTTCGGGTGCCTAATTATAGCATGGAAAATGCTATAAAATGTAAACATTGCTCAAGCTTAAATTTCTGTAAAAAAGGTTTTAGAAAAACGGAATACCGAGGGAAAATTCAAAAATATTTCTGCAAAGATTGTAATAGATATTTCACAAATGACGATGGTTTTTACAGAATGAGAAACAAACCAGAGATTATTACAATGTCTATTGATATGTACGTTTCTAATTTATCAAGTAGAAAGATGAGAAATCAATTGAAGAGGCATCTTAGCCATAAGGTAAGTCATGTTTCTGTTTTGGATTGGGTAAGGAGATATACCTTGAAAGTTCATAAGTTTATAGAAAAACAAGGTTACAATTTAGGAAATAGTTTCTATGCTGATGAAACAATGATAAACAGAGAGGGAAGATTAGATAGATTTTGGTGCTGTCTTGATTGGGATACAAGATTAATAACGGGATTTCATTATAGTTTATCTGCAAATCCCATTGAAGCTCAAGAGTTTTTGAAAAAATCAATTAAAAAAGGAAAACCGAAATACATTCAAACAGATGCAGGAGTTTTTTATCCAAGAGCATTTAGAAAACTTTTTTATTCTAATAAATTGGGTGGTTTGACAATAGAGCATAAAATACAAAATGTTAGAAAAACAAAAATACATAATTACAGAATTGAAACTGTTTTTATGAAAATTAAAGATAGGGTTATTGATTTTAGAGGATTGAAAGCTCTTTGGTCAGCTCCAATACTTATGACAGCCATAGTTATTCAACATAACTTTATAGAAAATCATTCTACAACTGATGAAGTTCCTTCTGAAAGAGCAGGAGTTAATTTAGAGTTAGGAGAAAATAGATGGTTGAGTTTGATTAGGTTGAGCAGCAATTAAGAACCTCCCTATCGCAAGTAACAGGTATAATCCTTAAATAGAATTTAATCAGTAAGATCATAATTCTTGCCAATTATTTACTTTAGTTTGCATATTGTTAAGACTAGAAATCTATTTCTTGGAAAAAGCGAATAAATAATTTTTCCAAAACTGTTAATAACCCATTTAGGAGATTCTGTTGGAAGAGGATTTCCAAAATATCTCGACTCAATCCAATCTACACCTCTTTCTTCTTTCTTTGCCATATTTTTCAGCAAATTTTGCAATCTCTTTTCATTATAAAAATTCTCGGTATCTAATCTGTAACCAGAAAATAGTTTCTTCGGCAAATATTTTAAAATCAATGCTTTAATAGTTGGTCCGGAATAAAGATTGGGGGTCCCTATTGCTACAATACCGTTTCTCTTAGCAACTCTTATCATCTCAGATAAGATTAGTTTTAAATCACTAATCTTATAATGCTCAACAACTCCAATGTTCCAAACAAAATCAAATGTTTCATCATAAAATGGCATATCAAAAATATTGCCTTGGACATACCTTATATTCTCTGCCTTAAACTTTTTGGCAATCTGCTTTGCGTACTGTAATGCGCTTGATGAAATATCCAATAAGGTTTTATTCAATTTTTTATTCAGAATAATTGAAGCTCTGCCAGAACCACTCCCAGCTTCTAACATTTTCAAGTAATAGTTCTGTAAAATTATTGGATCCAGATATTGTTTTATTTGTTTATAATAATCTTCATCCCAAAAATTCGAAAATCTTGGTTTCTTTGAAACGTTTTTGAGTTTTGACTCAAAGATTAGATTCCATTGCTCTTTCTCATGTTCAATTGCCTTACTAAAAGATTTTTTATTTTTGTTCATAATCAGTCTATTTCTTTTTTAATTTTGGACCATTGGAAGTATCATCTATAGTAAATCCTGCTTCATAAATTTGATTTCTAATTTTATCCGCCTTATTCCAATCTTTATTCATCCTTGCACTTTCTCTTGCCTCTAATAATCTCTGGATTTTCTCTCCTATCTCTAATTTTTCTGGCTCAATTTTGTCTAATCCTAAACCAAATATCTTGTCGAAATCCATTAATAAAAAATATTTATTTGCATTAGAAAGTTTGTTGTCCCCTAGCATATCCCACATTGTAGCTAATGCTTGCGGGGTATTAAGATCGTTGAATACACTTGAGCGAAACTTTTTTTGGTACTTTTTTCCAATTTGACTTTCCATTTCCTCGCTATCAAATGGATTTCGCTTCAACTCTATGACTGTTCTTTTTAGCTTATCAAAAGAATTTGAAGCATTTGTTAATATTTCTTCTCCAAATAAAAGTCTTTTTCTATAATGCGCTCCTAAACACAAATATCTATATGCTAAAGGATCAATTCCTCTTTCTTCTAAAGTTCCTAAGTTAATAACATTACCTAATGACTTGCTCATTTTTTCTTGGTCACTCATCACAAGAAAATCAGAATGTAACCAATAATTAACAAATTTTTTACCAGTTGCTCCCTCTGATTGTGCTATTTCGTTAGTATGATGAATTGGTATGTGGTCTATCCCTCCTGTGTGGATGTCAAAAGTTTCTCCTAAATATTTCATAGACATTGCAGAACATTCTATATGCCAGCCGGGAAATCCTCTGCCCCACGGAGAATTCCATTCCATATCTCTCTTTTCTCCGAATTTTGAAAACTTCCATAAAGCAAAATCTGTTTTATTTCTCTTCTCACCCATTTCTATTCTATGTCCTGCTTTAAGTCCTTTAATATCTAATTTTGCTAATTCACCATAGTTGGGAAATTTGGAAGTATCATAATATACTCCGTCAGAAGTGAGGTAGGTAAACCCTTTATGTTCTAATTTTTTAATCAATTCTATTTGTTCTGGAATATGTTCTGTGGCTTTACATATTATTTGAGGTCTTTGAATGTTTAGTGCAACTTCATCATCTAAAAATAATTGAGTATATTTTTTTGAGATATCCCAAGCAGTAGTCTTTTGTTCTCTAGCAGATTTTTGAAGTTTGTCTTCACCCTCATCCGCATCACTTGTTAAATGTCCAACATCGGTTATATTCATTACCTGCTTCACTTTATAACCAGCATATTCTAAGGTTCTTCTTACCAAATCTGCAAAAATATAAGCCTTCATATTTCCTATATGCGCTCTCCCATAAACTGTAGGACCACAAGTATACATCTTAACTTCACTTTCATCTATTGAAACAAAAGGTTCGACTTTTCTCCCCAAAGTATTCATAAATCTAATTTTTGTTTTCTCTTCCATTTTTAATAATTCTTCCAGTGGCATTTTTATCTTTGTGCGATTCCCTAACCTTGTAGTCATTTAATAATGGTATCTTTAAAAGCTTTTCTTTATCTTCTTTTTCTAAACGATTTGAGATTGATATAATTTTTTTGTTTAATGAATAAAATTTTTTCTCATCGTTTATAATAAATTTCTGTAAACACCTGATTACCTCGCCAGGACTTTTCGCATCTTCTATTCCAGATAGATTATTTGACGTTTCTAATTTTTCACTTATTTCTGGAAAGATTGCATTGAGAATTTTTGATTTGTTAAGAATTCTAATAAATTTCTTTCTATTTCTTGATCTTAAAATAGCTTGAACTATTCCAAAATATGCATGCTCCTTAGCATATTTTCCATGAAACGAATCTTCTGACTTCCATTTTTTCATTAAACTTGCTAACTCATAAGAAAGCAGGAGTAGTTTTTTATTTTTTGTAAAATCTATATCAAAACGCGCGCACAATTTAACAAACCTTGAAGTTAGTATGAAAGGATTCTCATTTTTTGGCGAAATAATCAAATTAAGTTTTTTTTGTCTTATATCTTTTAAAGCATTATATGGATCATATGTCTCTCCAGATGGAAAGTGCCAAAAGATAGATTCAAAATTAAAATGACCGAGATCAGACAAATCATTAACAATGGCTATGTCCAAATGCATTAAATCTTTTTCTGCAATTATCTGGAACACTTTTCTAAATTTTAGATAATAAGTACGATTTTTAACTATTCTAAATTGATGTTCTTTTAGTTTCTTTATTAAAGAGATATATTCTTTTTCTCCACCTTTAACCGCTAAGTCATAATCATCGTAATTAAAAGAAATCCCTATATCCTTTGCCGCTTTGTGATAAGTTGCACTGCCTCCCAGCCAGAACTCTTTTAGCCCCGTTTCTTTAGCTATTTGATTAAGTATTTCTAATTTAAGTTTATATTTTGATATCATTTTTTATTTTTGAAAAACTTTTGAATTGTTCTTTAAGTTTTCTTATTTCTTTTTTTATTATAGTGCTATTTGTATGAGGAGAAACTATGCAGTATTTTAATCCGGAAATTGATTTGCCAGATTTTGTTTTATAAAATGATTTCGAAAAAGAGCAACCAAGCCTTTTATCATAATCTTCCCTACTCTCCTTTAGGTTCCATTCATAAAACGCTCTAATCTGACTGTTCAGATTATCTAATATTTTCTCATTATTTTCTACTAAATCTAAAAAAGATTCCCAACTCTGCTTTTTCTTTTCTATAAAGAGTTTTGGAGAAATAATAACCATAGTATTAAAACCAAGAGAACGAGAATTTCCTACTATAAAATTATCTTCTTCTGAGATTAAATCTCTAAAATTCTTCGTGGCTAATATTTGATTCACAAGGAATTTTCTGAACCCATTCTTTCCCATTGTTAACAATGAACCTAATGCTGCTAATGCAGGTCCGGCAGAACGTGAGGTTTCAAGAGTTATGTCTGAAGGGTCTTCAATTGACCAATCCCCTCCTAGGTGGTGGGTATCGCAAATGCCTCTGTGACTTTTAGAAAGAAGAATCAATTCTCGGCTATTATTTGAGACAAATAAACCGCAAGGAACAGGACAGCCCCCTAAGGCTTTATGAAAGTCAACACCCCACGAATCTGCTAAGTGTATTTTAATAGCCCTATTAAATTGTTTTTTTATTATTGGTAAGATATTTTTAGGAATATTCAAAAGATTTTTCTTAAAATCGTACCCATTAAACATTAACCAAATCCAACCTATAACTGAATCTACATGTATATGGGGAACATAATTGAGTTTGTAGTCTTTAACTAGCTTATTTCTCAATTTAGTAAATTTTGATACATCATCTATAGTAAAATTATAAAATGGTCCGCCATTAATAAGAAATCCCGCAATAATTCCTCCCTTTCCTATAATCTTTCTTGCTTTCATTTCAGCATCCCCTATTATTGATCTTCCTTCATCATCTCCTTTGATTGTTATAAGATGATCTGTGCCAATACCCATCCAGTCTCCTATTGTTTTATGGGAAAAATGAGAATCAGATGTTATGAATATATAAACATTGGAAGGAATTCCTATTTTTCCAACGTTAGGAACAGACTTATTAAGAGCTAATTTCATAGCATACATATTTGAAGCAGTTCCTCCAAAAGAGAATAATGCCTTTACCTTATTACGATTCACATTAACCAAATCAGCCATCATATTAGAGATTATTTTCTCTGCATCCAAGCAATTTCCAGAAAAATCATTATTTATGTTGTGAATATTATATTCTTGCGCCAAACTCATTAGTGCTTCAGAGGTAGTATTTACTGGTGAGCAAATATTATATTGTAGTTGGGGGTTACGCCAATTTGGAACTTCATCGAAAAATCTTTTTACTGATTTTGAGATTACTTTCTTAGGCGAGAATCCAGATTCGGGGATTTTATCAAAGAAATTATTATCTTTACTACTTTTGATAGAAAGCCATGGTGCCTCCGACTTATTAAAATCTTGAAGATTATCTAGCCCAAAATTAAAAAGATTTGCAGATTCATTACTTCCAACTTTTGTTGGGAATAATCTTTTTATATTATTATCTAATTTGAAATTATTTTTTTTCATATTTTCTCCTCTTCAATTCCTCAACCATGAAGTTCTCAAACTGCTTTGAAAGAATGATGCCTTTTTGTTCGCAGTATTTTCTATACTGTTCATAAACTTCTTCTTCAACACTTAATGATACTGTCTTTTTAGCCATTTTATCATTCCATTTATGTATATATAAACTTAAATGCTGGAATTTATAAATTTACCGACTTTAGAAAATTGTTAATCAGTCAAATTAAGTGACTTTAACTTAACAGCTTATCAATTAGTTAATTTTATATACTAAAAAAGGGGTTTTTTATTGTAGGCTTGGTCGGGAGGTTAGTCCCCTTCCTTTATGCAAACGGACTTTATGGCAGACGACGGACTTCCAGTGAAAAAAGGCTAAGTAAAGTCTTTGAAATTTTGCTGACACTTTGTCCGCTTTGATCCTACATTTGCGAATCGGGTCAGGCCTTGACGGGAGCAGCCCTAAACATATGTCTGGGTGCTTAGTGGGTCGCAAAGCCGAGAAATTTTAAAGGTAGCTTTTCTTAATTTTTTTATTGCTGGATGTCTGGCCTACACTTAAAAAAAGAGGATTCGAGAAGATGCACAAAAAAAACAAAAAGGGGCAGTTTTACTTTATTGCGATAATTGTTCTTGCAGTAATCTTTATAGGTTTTATAACTGTGTTTAATAAGGCGAGTGTACCTCAGGTTCCAGAACTCTCGTCCCAAGTAACAAGTCTGAATACAGAAATAAATTATTTGTTAGATTATTTTGCGAGTTCTCAAATTTCAGGTTCTTCTGCAAACCAGGTTCTTACCAATTTTTCAAATTATTATATAAATGAGATTGGAACGGATAAAAATGTTTTTTTTATCTTCGGGGATTCTCCGACGGTAAATCTTGTCGGGAACAAATTAAATTCGAGTGCAATAACTGTAAATTATGGAAGCGGAAATGTGACAGTTTCTGATAATGGAACTTTTCAGAAGACATATACTCTTTCAGGGACACAAACTTTTATTATGTCTGTTGATGGAACACAAAGTAATTTTACCTTTTATCCTGGAGAGAATGTTTATTACTTGATTGAATCTCTTCAAGAAAACCAAACTTTTTTTCTGAGAGGGTAATTTTCAAGCTTAATTGGCAAATTTTTATTTATGACTAAATTTAAAAATGTCTGAATCTTTTCAAAATAAAGATGGAACAAAAAAGAGGGCTTTCTCCAGTAATTGCTACTGTATTACTAATAGCAATTGTTATAGTTATCGGGCTTATTGTTTTTCTTTGGCTTAAGGGGATTACCCAAGAAGCAATAACAAAATTTGATGGAAAAAACGTTCAACTCGTCTGTAGCGACGTTAAATTTGATGCTCAGTACACGGGGGGAACGATATATATTTCTAACTCTGGAAATGTACCAATTTACCAATTCAAAGCTAAGATTACAGGAGATGGTAGTTATAGTACTATTGTCGTTGGGAATGGAGACCCTAACTGGCCTAAGGATGGTTTAAATCAGGGAGGAGCTTATTCGGGTACCCTTCAGGCATCTGGTGCGACGAATATTCTTTTGATTCCCGTTTTAGTCGGTGAAACTTCGGCGGGAGTTAAAAAGTCTTACACTTGTGCAGACAGCCAGGGTGAACAAGTTACAATGAGCTAATGGCAATAAAAAATAAATCTGGTTTAAGCCAAGTTGTTTCAACACTTATATTAATTTTGCTTGTTGTAGCTGCTGTTGCTGTGGCAGCGACGGCTTTAACTGGTTTTGTCAGAAATAGTCTCAATAATGCAGGAGCCTGCCGAAATGTTTTGGATCAAGTAAAATTTAATCCGGATTACACCTGCTATGATGTAAACACAAATACTTTGGTTTTTTCAGTTTCAAGACAGGATTTTGACATGGACTCACTTACTATTGCAGTCTCTGACAATTCCACAGGCAAGACATTTGTTCTTACAGACAAAAATCAAAGCCTGACTGGCATAATAAACTATAAAACAAAAACTGCAAATGTGGTTATGCCCCCTAAGGAATCAGGTCAGACTTATTGTTTATCTAGTCTTAATTTTCAGCCAACTACTCTACAGATGTCTCCGAAAGTTTCAGGCGTGCAGTGTAGTGTTACAGATACCATAAATAGCATTCCGACGTGTTCGACGGAGATAGTCTCTGAATGTTAATCGAAATCATTAACTATTTAAATTTAAATTTATTCTTTTTTACAACTAAAGAGAGGAGATAATATGAATAAGAAAAAAAGAGGACAGGTGTGGGTTGAAACCGTAACATACACACTCATCGCTCTCGTTTTAATTGGGCTTGTTCTTGCATTCATAAAACCAAAAATAGATGAACTTCAGGATAAAGCTTTAATTGAGCAGTCTATAAATTTATTAAAACAAGTTGATTCTGTGGTCAGTGAAGTTTATCAGGACGGCGTCGGAAACAAGAGGCTCCTTGAGATGTCCTTGTCTAAGGGAGATTTAACAATTAATTCCACCAACGATACAATTGTTTTTCTTTTCAAGGGAAGTTATATGTATTCTGAGCCCGGACAAAGTTACAGTGAAGGAGGATTTAATATAACTACAACTCAAAAAGGCAACGAGTACGACGTTTTAGTTGAGAAAAAATATAATAATCTAAATTTAACATATGACGGGAGAGATGTCTCACACACAATTACAGGAGCAAGTTCACCATATAATCTTTTTATAGCAAATAAAGGGGGGGCAAGTCACGAGATTGACTTTTCACTTCAATAATGGCAAAAAAAATTGGGATCCTTGATTACCCTATGGTTGCAATTGATTTTACACCAAGAATCCCTCCAATAAAAAAAGTTACAGATAAAACAAAAATTGATTTGAGGTATTGTCTTGTTTCCCCATTTGCATATGTTCACATTTACTGGGATCCAAAATTATACGAAGTAGTTTATGAAATTGAGGAACCCGTATTAACTAAAGAGGAAGACATTGCCCGGGGAAAAATAGTTTCGGCTATGAGGAGTATGATAAACTTTAAGGAGGTTATAGAAGGAAAAGATGAAACTTTGTTTGAGTATATTGATAAAAGATTTAAACTTTTGGCAATTGAGTTGGGAATTGAACTAACCTATGAAAGTTATAAAAAAATTTATTATTATCTTGCAAGGGACTTTATAGGATTTAATGAAGTAGAGCCTCTTTTAAGAGATTATTTTGTTGAAGATATTGAATGTAACGGAGCGAACAGTCCGGTTTACATTGTTCACAGAATTTTTAGGAACCTTCAGACAAATCTTACCTTTAAAAAAAATGAACTCCTGGAAAATTTTGTTGAAAAACTTGCTCAAAGATGCGGAAAATATATTTCTTATGCACAGCCTATTCTTGATGGGAGTTTACCAGATGGTTCTCGTGTGAATGCCACTTATACAAAAGATGTAACCAGTAAAGGTCCGACGTTTACAATTCGTAAATTTACAAAGACTCCGTGGACACCTTCTCAGCTAATTTCATTTAATACTCTCTCTCCTGAAATGCTTGCTTACTTGTGGATGCTTGTTCAGTATAAAATGAATCTATTAATTGTAGGAGGAACTGCTTCGGGAAAAACGACTCTTCTTAATGCTATTGCATTTTTTATCCCGCCTGAAGCAAGAGTTGTTTCAATTGAAGATACGCGTGAGCTTAACCTTCCCCGTGAAAACTGGCTTCCCTCTGTTGCGCGTTCAGCGACGGGAATAAAGGGATTAGGAGAAATTGATATGTATGAACTTTTGCGTGCTTCATTTAGGCAGAACCCAGATTATGTAATTGTGGGTGAAGTTAGGGGTAAAGAAGCTTCAGTTTTGTTTCAGGGTATGGCTTCAGGGCACTCCTCTATTGCAACTATCCACGCAGATTCAATTGAGACTGTAATTAAAAGATTAGAAACCCCTCCGATTGAACTTTCTCCGACGTTACTTAATGTTCTTGATAGTCTGTGCGTTATGACTCATGCCATTGTAAACAATCAGGAAACAAGAAAGTTAAGAGAGATAGTCGAGATTGTTAATATTGGTGAAAATGATGTTGCGTTGACTAATACCCCTTTTGTCTGGGACTCTGCGGAGGACAAATTTTATTTTAAAAAAGAAAGTCGTTTGTTTCAGAAAATTTATCGTAGATATGGAATAAATCCGACTGATCTTGAACATGAATTTCGTCGCCGTGCCGAACTTCTTTACAAGATGTATCAAAAGAAAATCTTTGGATTCAGAGAAGTTCAGGATTTGGTAAATGAGTATTACAAAAAACCGCAGGAAGTTTTGGAAAAGTTTGGGATGCAATAATTTTTAATTATTTTGTCCTGTCGAAACCTTTTGGCACACTTTTATGAATATTTGGTTAGGTTTAATCCGGATGTTTCTTTTGTTTGTCGGGGGGTTAACAAGATTTGCTCACCGGTTGATGAATTTGTATATTTAAGGCATTATTAGAAAAGTTTAAATAGTTAAAAATCGATTAATGTATTAATATGAATATGAAAGAACTTTTAAGTAATGCGAAAGAATTCATGGAGTCCGGTGAAGATAATCTTATTAAAAAAAGATTTAACGCTTCAGCGAGCGATTTTTTCAAGTCAATTGTGATTTTGTGCGATTATTTAATTTATGGCGAGATAAAAAGGCTGCCCAAAAATCATAATGACAGATTTCAGCTTCTTAAGATTTATTTTAAGGAAATTTACAAAAAAGTTAATTTTCTTTTTGAGATTTATATAAAATCATACAATCTTAAAACAAATGCAAAGGAGGTCTTGATGCTGAAAAATTATTCAGATGAACTCAAGAGATTTGTTGAGAATAAAAAAAGACTTTAAAAAAATTCTGCGTGATAAAGATATTTATGATGCGGTTATTTTTGGGTCTTTTGCCAAGGGCAAGTTAAATCCTCAGGATATTGATGTTGCTTTGATCACAAATAAGAAATTTAAAAAAGTCAAAGATTATCATGCAAGCATTATCACCCTGAATGACTTCTTCAAGCCAATTAGTCTTGTCAATAATCTTTTGCGGGAGGGTTATAGTATGAAGAAAAACAAACCTTTTTCTGAAGTTTATGGTTTTAGGAATAGATGCCTATTTAGATATGAACTCTCAGGGCTTTCCACATCCAAAAAAGTGCAGACAGTTAATTTTTTAAGGGGAAAAAAAGGTTCAGCCGGGCTTGTTGAAGAAAAAAAGGGGGAATGGCTGAGCAACCAGACATTTTTGTCTCCCGTAATCTATGAATCCATCTTTGAGAAATTTTTTATCAATTCAAAAGTTAAGTTCAAAAAATATTACGTACTTATCGATTAAATTAATACATTAATGAAAAATGGAAAAAAATAAAAAAAAGATTAATTCTTTAATAAAGAGAAAAGGGCTCGTCAATTCTTTAAAAAATTTTGGAATCAAGAGATTATCGAGAAAAGGAGAGGAATCTTTAAACCGCCTGATTCATAACGAACTTGAAGAGATTTTTTTAGGACTTAAGGACATGATGTCAGTTCTCGGAAAAATGGTTCTTGATGAGGAGGTTGTTGATTTTTATGAAAAAAGCAGGAATGAAAAAGAAGAAGTGGATTATTAGTTCTGAATTTCCAACGGCGAAACCTTTTTTAACTATAAATTCATAATCAGTTCATGAATAAAGAGGGGTGCTTGAACAATGTTCTCCGGAGAGAGAGAGGGAGAGACGCGGGTTCTTTTATAATTCTGACTCGACGGGGAAAATACAACGGTTAAAAAAGTCCGGGAAGAATTTTGACAAAAAGTTTTTGCTGGTTTTTTTGATTTTTATCCGGGTTTTTATCCGAGGCAAAAAGTAAA
>JBJKQI010000048.1:0-4284 GCA_046705565.1 Candidatus Pacearchaeota archaeon
AAAGATAACTTACAAATGAAAATCCTGTGATGTTTATTATTGTTTTTTCAATCCCGGAAAAACTTGCAAAACCATTTGCTCCGGAAAGAAAAAGAAAAACTGCAGAAAGAACTGCCAACAAGAATGCTGTCTTGTCTTTGTTTTTTGTTTTCATTATTTCAAAAAGAAAAAAGGGTTTTTATGGGTTTTTAGGGAAATTTCAATTGGCAAAATGAAGGAGTCAATTTTTTAAGAGGTCCTTTAAGACACTCCAAGAAGGTGGAACTGATTGTCCGTTAACGAAGAATTGCGGAGTTGAAATTTGAATCCCTTGTTCGCTTACAACTTGGGTTATCTTTTGAAGGGAGGGCAAATATTTATCATTATCCAAATCCGTATTAAATTTAACTAAATCTAAACCAGAAATATTTTTGGCAATAATTTTTAGATTTTCTTTAGAGTATCTCCCTGTATCTTCCATAGGGCTTGTACTTGCCTCATAAATAGTGTCATACATCTGCCAGAACTTACCCTGCTCATTTGCGCATAAAGCTGCTTGAGCAGCATCAATCGATTCTTGACCCAAGAAACTCAGGGGTACATAAATAAATCTTATTTCTCCCTTGTTAGCTAATTCTCTAACTTTTTTAGCCACATTAACCAAATCTCCATACTGACCTAGATATTGGGGGGTCCAGGATGGAATTCCCGTGGCTAATGCACAATAAGGGCACTGGAAATCAACTAATTCAATCACGATTGGTTTGGCATTATCTGGACCCAACGAAGGGTATAGAGATTTGTTCAAGAAAATGTCGATATTTAACTCTCCCCCAGAATAGGAGTTTTTCTCCGTTAAACCCGAAATTGTACTTTTTAAAAGACCTATTTCTTGTTGCATATTTTCCATGGTTCCTAAAAATCTATCTAACTTGTTGAGATCCTCATTAGATAAATTTTTTTCACAATGATCATACCAAAAACCTCTTTTTTCCTTTATCCATTTTCTTTTTTCAGGGTTCCCCCCATAATTATCATGACATCGGACACACAATGGAGCAGCGTTATCAAACGTATCCGGGCCTCCATTTTCTTGGGGAATTATATGGTGAATATGAAGCGGTCCAAATGAATGACAAATACAACATTTGTAATGTGCTTTCTTTTTTACCTCAATCTTTAAAGACTCTGAAAAGACCATAAGATTATCTATTACTCCTTGATTTTATATCTTTCTAAAACTGGGATTATAATGTCCCACGCCCCGACGGAGATTTGAACTCCGGTTACTGCCGTTCTCCAAAGGACGAAGAATTTTCGTCTTGGAATCAAGTTTCTTTATCGAAAAGCCAGGTTGCGTTGAGACGCTTTGACCTTCCCTTTCGTCAAGTTCCGGTCACCTCTTTTCCAAACTTTTTGAGAGGGCAGCGTACTTGGCCACTATACTATCGGGGCTCCGATAGTATCTCAATCACATGTACATTTTTAAAGTTTTATAGAGATGAACCTCACGCTACAAACTCCATAAACCTCTTATTTAATAATTAACTAAAAAGTATAATAAAAATTAAAAAGAAAAAATAAAATTATTTATTTTTTCTTCTTGCTTGAACTTGAGTAGTTCCTTGTAAGTTTGCCTACACCAACAATTAGCACCGCTATAGCAATTACCCAGTTAAACCAAACACCTGAGAAAACGCTCGGAACGATGAGTCCCAAAACAAGCAGCACACCAATTAAAGTTATAAGCCATGCAGTTAATTTAGCCATCTTTCACCCTCCTTTTAGTAATAAAACAAAGTCTGTCAAACTTAAAAATATTGCTATTTCTCTGGGATGACTCGAGTTTAAATATAAGTGAAACATCTCCTATTAATGGAAAACGAAGAATGTCAGGAATGCAAAGGAACAGGGAGAATAAAAGAGAAAGACGGCACTTATCACGTTTGTTATAAATGTCTAACCCAGGGAAAGCTCAATCAGCATTCATCTAAGGTAAAAGACACAAAAATAAAGTTATAATTAATTTCTAAATTTCTTTGAAAGAAGTTTGCCAAGATAATAAACAGAACCAAACATAATAACTCCCGGTAAAAAAGCGATTCCCGCTGCCGGAATTAAAAGACTAGTTCCTATTATCCCGACTGTGCCAGCTCCGACAGATTCTAAAACCTGAACCGCACCCGAAACATTTTTCTCAACCCCTTTTTGCAGAGCGTCAATTTGCATAACCATTTTACCTTTTTTCAGAATTCTAACTTTCTTGTCTTCTTCAGAAATAACGACTACAAGATTATCTCCCTTAGCTGAACTTACAGCAGCACTGTGGCGCGTCCCAAAATTTTTCAAAACTTTTTTTGATTTTATTCTCACACCATAAGCTTGCATAAAACCTTTTTCATTGATTATAACAGCCCCATCCATTAACGCAAGAGACTCAAGAAGCTTTGGATTTTTAGAAATTAAAAAAGGCGGCACAGTTTGATCAACAAGGGGTTTATATTCAACGTTTCCGACGACAAAAAGCGCCCCTTCTCCACGTTTTGCAATCCTCAACCCAACCTGAATAAGAGTTTCTTCAATTTCTTTAGAAGTATTTGATTTCATATGAAATAAACTTACATACTATTTTTAAATCTTATCAAGCAAAGATACATAGCCCTGCCAGGATTCGAACCTGGGTCGCCAGATCCAGAGTCTAGCATACTTGACCACTATACTACAGGGCTCTAAAAATTTTAAGAAATGTGAGTTTTAAAAGTTAACTTTTTTAATTTGGAATGCTATTAAAATAACATGAATTTCATAAAAGGAAAATACTACAACATAAAGATGAATCTCTCAGGCCGAATAATTTATTACACCGGCAAGATAACTAAACAGAATAGAAACGAATTCAGACTCGAAACCCCCTGGCACAAAGGGCAACATGCATTAACTCTAAAAAAATCAGGAATAATTTACGCTAAAGAAATCCCTGAACCGGAAAGAGAAGATAAAGTTTTCAAAATTTTCTCAAAGAAAAAGTTTAAGAATCTAAAACCTGGAGAAGAGCCCGAATTTTAAGACCTTGAAGCTCTTGCCTCCTCAAAAACCTGATTATACTTACCAATAACCTTTTTCCAATTTAGGTCATCATAAATCTCTCGGGATAAACTTTTATCAATTACAAAATTCCTCTTTTCAGCGTTACCAAGAGCTTTTTCGAATGAGGAAATATTATCTATGCTAAATATCAAATCTTCTAACCCATAGTTTTTAAAAACCTCTCTTGCTCCCGCCCGATCTGAGAGTAATGTAGGCGTCCCCGAAACAAGAGACTCAACAGCCCCATTACAATAGGTCTCAAAAAAAGAAGGTACCACCGAAGCAGATAACTGAGATTCATAAAATTCTTTCAGTTTATCTCTTGACCTGGGAGCATAATAAAAAACTTCTCCACTATTCATTTTTTTTAATAAAAGTTTTCCAGAAGGCTTATTCGCCGCCGCGGAGATATCTGTAATAATCTTAAGTTTTGGATCCTCTTGAATATTTTCATTTAAGGATAAAAAGAAGGGAAGATTTTTTACATGTTGTATTCTCCCAACATAACCTAAAGTTAAATCTTTAGGAGGAGTTCTATTAAACCCTCCATCAACAAAATCAGATGATACCCCATTCCAAATAACATGATTTTTTTTCAAATTGACATTATGTATTTCTTCTACTTCATCTTTACAAACTTTTGAGGGAAAAAGGTAAGTCATATTATCTCTTGCCTCTTCAGAAACAAACACCTTGCCTATTTGAGTCAAAATATATCGTGTATCACCTACATAATTTGTAATTTCTTTTTCCAAAACTCCAGCATACTCCTGAACCCCTCGATCCAGAGCACCTTCCCGTCTTGCAGCTTTAAACAAAAAATAACTTGTAAGAGAAGTTCCTGGAATTAAAATTATGTCAGGATCAACAGACTGTATAGTATTTTGAAATTGATTGACAATTCTTTCAACAGACGAATCAAATTCCTTATGATTTTTTGCAGACTTTAAAAGATCAAAGATAGTCTCTCCATTAGTTAATTCCATAGTGTTTAATTTGTAAACATTAAGATTTCCATGAGACAGGTATTTTTTTTCACTATTAAGCTCAACAACATGAAAAGTATGCTGAGGAGAATACTTAACTTGCTCCATTTTTCTTGTATGAATGCCCCCAAAGACATCATTCCCTGCTGAATTTGTTGTTAAAATTTTCATCTTAAATCTACCAAACTTTAAGTTATACCCACGCCCCCATTAGCATATTTAAACATTATGT
>JBJKQI010000049.1:0-5570 GCA_046705565.1 Candidatus Pacearchaeota archaeon
ATGACACCTGTAGCGGAAATTGGCTCACTGAATATTATTGTAATGCCGACAATCAAAGTGCCTCGGCAAATGTACTTTGTGCAGATGGTTGTTTAAATGGAGCGTGTAAAACTGATAATGTAATAAGCCAGTCTTGTATAGATTCCGACGGAGGACAAAATTACACTGTCAGAGGAAATTTAACTATAAACGGAAACACAAAGTTCACAGATATGTGTACAAGTTCAACAAATTTAATAGAATATTATTGTAGTGCGGACAACACAACTGCTTCAAACAATATAGATTGTATTGACGGTTGCTTTAATGGGGCTTGTAATTCTTCGAGGATTGGTAACGTTCCATGTACTTCAGTTGGTTCAGGATATCAATGTATCTCTAGCGGGATTTCATGTACTGGAACTGTAGAACCAAATTACTTATGTTCTGGAGCAGACATCTGTTGTAATTTTAATGCTCCTGGGGGAAGTAGCGGTAATAATACCAATAAAACAAATCAAACACAATGTGAATCTGAAGGTTATACCTGCACTGCTTCATCAGCATGTTCTTCAAATGGCCTTCTTCCAGGCCTTGATTGTGGTCCCGGATTAAGTGTTTGTTGTAGTCAAACATCAGCTCCTCAAACATGTGCAAGCCTTAACGGAGTTGTTTGTACAAGCTCTCAATCTTGCTCTGGAGGAAATTCGGTAAGTTCAACGGATCTTCAATATGGGCAAACTTGTTGCCTTTCACCCGGAATTTGTGAAACAACTGGTAGTGGCGGTGGAGGAAACGGAACTGGAGGGGGTACAGGATCCTCTTCATGTTTAGATAATCTTGGAATTTGCCAGACCTCTTGCCCTTCGGGATATTCTCAAAATACACAATACACATGCTCAGGCTCAGGAGAAATTTGTTGTATGCAGTCTGGTGGAGGAACTTCTTCAGGAGGGGGAAGTTACTGGTGGATTTGGGTATTGTTCGTACTTATAATATTCGTTGTTGTCGGAATTCTCTACAGAGATAAAATTAAGGAATTTTTACAAAAGATGAAAGCAAGAAGGAGTGGCAAGGGCAAAGGTCCAAGCGATCCAAGAGGTCCTGGAGGACCAAGACCGGGTCTTCCTCCAAGGATGCCTCCGCCAACTTACAACAGAAGTCCTGTAATGGTGCCTCCGAAGAGAAATATTGTCCCAAGCCAGATGCCTCCTCAAAAGAGACCTCCTGTAAAACAGAGGTCACCAAAAGAACTCGACGAAGTTTTAAAAAAATTAAAAGAGATTGGAAAATAATTTTATTAAATAATTGTTCTTTAATTAAGAAATATTTAAAAGAACTGGAAAATTAATTTAACCATGAAAAAGTTGGTGTTCATTTTTGCATTTGTTTTTTGTATCTTGGCATTAAGTTTTGTGTCTCCAATGACACTTCAGACAAGTTCCAGTTATGACTTAGGACAAAATTTTATCGCAAGAGTTTCAGGAAATTTTTACCAGCCTCTCACGACTTCAAATGTTAATTTTTTACGGGGGCATGATCCGGTTTACTTTGAACCATATTACGTAACGCAAATTGATAATTATAATTATGTTGTTTCTTTTACAATTCCAAAGGGTGCAAATCCCGGACCCGGAAATTATACTATTGTTGTACAAACCCAAAGTGGAACAGTCTCAGCGCCTTTCACAATAACAACAAAAACAGCATTTGCTTCAATAACCCCTGCAGTTGTTGTTCCAAGTTCTTCAAGCTATGGACTTTATGTAACAAATAATTTAGGCTCTCCGATAACTGTTTCTTATGGTCCGTCGGGAAATCAAACAAACTCTTTAAACTTGGGTTATCAGACCAGTTACTTGAACTTGTCAACCCCTTCATACGGAACCCTTGAAAATATGCTTTTTAGTTATGGAAATAATACTTATTACTCTTTAATCTATTCAAAATATGTGGCAGCGCCTACTCAAAATGAAACAAATACCACAAATCAAACAGGCTCGCAGGATTCAATTCCCCCGACGATAAACAAAATTTCAATTTACGCTTCTCCAAACAAAACATTTATTTTTAATTCAAATATAAGCGATAACGTTATGCTAAGCTCTGTCTTTTATTCGGTATATAATTCAAATTCAACAATTGATAATTCTCTTTCAAATATCACCTTCACAAATAATAAAAATACTACTGTAGCTGTCTCAAACTACGGCAATTATACTTTAAGGGTCTGGGCAAAAGACAATTCTTCAAATTATGCGCATAAAGATATTAAATTTTCAGTAAGTGAAAATGTGACAACCAACCCGCCAAGTTTTTGGGATATCTTCTTCGGGAATAACTCTTCTTCAAATCAGACAAACAAGACAAACCAGACAAGTAACCAAACTAGTTTTTGGGATAACCTCTTTGGAAATAATTCCTCTTCAAATCAGACAAATGAAACAAATCAAACAACAAACTTAACAAATCAAACTTTTGGGAATACTTCAAGCGGCCTTAAAACATGTGCACAGTTGGGCTTTCCGGTTTGTGACTCAAATCAGTCATGTCAGGGTTCACTTGTAGATGCAAGTGATGCCCAATGTTGTAATGGAACCTGTGTTGCCCAAAGCTCAGGCAGTTCCACTTGGGGAACAATTGGTTGGATTCTTCTTGGAATTGTAATCTTATTTTTGTTATGGTTCTTCTTTTTCAAGTTTAGAAAGACCAGAACCGGAATGGTAAGAATTAGAAGGTAATTATTCTTTAGTTTTCTTCTTCTGAGATTTTTTCTTATCTGATTTTTCCTTTTCAGAATTTATTGACGGAGGTTCACTTGCGGCGCTGTCAATTTTTTCCTTAAACGGGTTGTTTTCAATAACCTTCGGTAAATTTAAATGAGTCTGTTTTTCAAGTTGAAACTGTAACACTTTAACAATCTCTTCATATTTGTGAAGTCTCCTTGTGATTTCAGTTAGCAAGTCACTAAACTGAAAATTCTTAAATATAAAACTTTCAGGTTCAATTACTTCAACGTGTGAAGGCATATACTTAAACATTAAAATTGCAAGAGTAATTGGACTATCAACTTCAACTTCCACCTCGGCAAATGAAATAAATAAGTCTTTCTGGTCTTTAACATTCTGGGGTTCATTTAATTTCCTGTTGACAACCTTTACGTCTTTTTCTTCTTCAATTTGTTTTATAATTTCCTCTAAGGACTCTGTTACAAACTCTTTGGGTCTTCCCATTATTTCAATTATCATAACAGCAGTAACTTTAAATTCGTCAGTTTTTGAACTCATTTTTTTTCTTTTTTGGTTTTAGTATGTAAAGACTTCCCAAGAGAACGCAAAACACAATAAGCGTGTAAACTGAGTAGCTTGGGGCCTTACTATTTTGATTCGAGTTTGAGCTTTTTATAGTTTGTGTATCCGCTTTAAGATAAATTGGAGAATTATTTGCAACTTTAACAGAATTATTATTGATAGGAAAATTGGTTGAATTATATGTAAGAAAGTTTGAATTTGTATTTGTTTGGGCAAAATTGTTTGCAGAGGACACATTAGTCGAGTTCTCATCAATAACGCATGCAAGCCCCTGAGACTTTATTCCTTCGAGAGTTGCAGGCCCGATGCCTTTAGCATTAATTAAATCATCAATTGTTGTGTAAGGTCTGGCATCAATAATTGCCTGGGCTTTGGAGAGACCAATTCCATATAAATTATCTAATTCTGTTAATGAAGCTGTATTTATATTAATCTGAGTTGAATTGCATGTTGCGCCGACGAAGTTTAACAAAAACAATGCAACAATAATAAACCCGAACCACTTCATTATAAAAATTCAAGACAAAAATATTTTTTAAGTTTTATTGGTTTTATCTATATATCTTTCTTTAAAATCAACGTATGTTATTTCAGCATTTCGCCCGTCTTTTTTTGTATGGGCAATCCAAATTTTTGAGAATATTTTTTTATTCAGATACCAAATGCATTTTTCTTTTTCTTCTTTAGATAAAGTTCCGTTGACTTTAACTTCGACGCCAATGACAGAGTAAAGTTCGTCATGCACGTGAGAAATTGCAATGAAATCCGGAAATCCAGTTCCAATTGTCATAACTTT
Organism: Candidatus Pacearchaeota archaeon; assembly: GCA_046705565.1. Classification (GTDB taxonomy): domain Archaea; phylum Nanobdellota; class Nanobdellia; order Pacearchaeales; family GW2011-AR1; genus GW2011-AR1. The sequence goes on from JBJKQI010000049.1 coordinate 4,087, forward strand.
CGAATATGGATTGAATTTTCTTTTTGCCGGAATCATTTTTCCGAGGGGCAAATCAATATTATTTGTCCATTTATCGACGGAGAAGCCTTTTCCTTCCAAATCTCGACGCACTTTAAGTTCAAAGCGTGCACCGCGGGCTCTTGCAGTTCGACCGCTTTTCTTTTTTTCTTTTGACCTAAATTTCGGTTGTCCCTCCTCCCAGAAAATTTCTTTATCCGAATTATTAATACTCTCAACTAATTTATCGACCTTATCCTGGTTTATTCTCGCCATAAAATACAAAGTAAATCAAAAGTTAAAAAGATTATTAAGGCCAACTATATAATTAAAAGCATATTTTGTAAAATATATTTTATAGTAAATATTTCAATAATTTTATATAATATGTTTTCTTGTACCTTTTAGGAGGTGATTAATAATAAATGGATAAATGTAATGTTAAGGCACTAACGTTATCTTTAGGGATTGTCTGGGGAGTTTACGTTCTTTTTATCGGATGGGCAGGAGCTTTAGGTTGGGGCGCCCGACTTGCTTCACCGATTTCATCGCTTTATATCGGATTTGCTCCAACATTCGTCGGAGGAATCATCGGCGGAATTTGGGGATTTGTTGACGGAGCAATTGGAGGTGCTTTGATTGCCTGGCTTTACAACATGTTTGCAAAAACAAAAAAGAAAAAGTAATTATATACTGTGATATATATTTTGTATTATATATTTTGAATAACAAGCTTATTTCCAACCGCCCATTTGCTCATCTCTAAGTAATCAAGAATGTATTCGTTCTTTAAAGTTTGTGTGATTATTTTTTTGTGTTCTCCGCCAATTTGAAATTTTATATATTTTCTTCTTATCGAAGGCAATAAATTAACTTCCTGGGTTGTTATTCCGTCGAGAATATTATATACAAATATTTTATGAAGGGACTTTTCACCATTTCTTTTTGTGTCCAGATTAATTTCGTATTCAAGAGTTCCTTCTAAATTATTAACAACCCTATACATAAATTCTTCATTTTCCTTATCAGGAGAGTTACACGGGTAATATAAAACGTCAACTTTGTCTGAAACTTCCTTTGGCATAAAAATTAATGTCTTAGAACTTTAAAAAAATGATTGCAATTAATTTTATAAATCCCTTGCATGCAAAGTTCTTCTATGATTCGCTTTTGCTCTTTCAATTCCTTTAGCTAAAATATCTTCAACCTTTTTTTCAAGTTCAGTTTCAACTTCTTCAGCTACAGAAGTTATTTCTTCATTCTCTTTTTGAAGGTCTTTAACAACTTTCTTTATGTTGGATTTTACTATTAAAACCATCATTTAACAAGGACCTTTGATTTTATTAAATTTGTGGATTTAATTTCGCTTAGGGAGTTTTGATTGGGCAATAGCCATTTCAAGAAGCTTTTTTCCTTTCTTGATATCTACTTCAAGATCTTCAGAAGGATTTCTTAGATATTTTTCAAGAGTGCAAGTTAATCCATAC
>JBJKQI010000050.1:0-3027 GCA_046705565.1 Candidatus Pacearchaeota archaeon
ATAATTGAAGAAGGCGAAATTATGGAACTTGCTAAACCTAACGATGAGGAAGATGAGGAAGAGCAAAATAGTTCTGAGGAAGAGTAATTCTGTGGCTTAAACCCCAAACTTTATTAATCAAAAACCACTTTCTAAGGTATGATAGTAAAAGGGGTTAAGGGAAAAATTATAAAAGATTCTCGAAAAGAACCAACTATTGAAGTTACTATCAACACGAATGTTGGAAAATTCTCTGCAACTGCACCAAATGGGAAATCAAGGGGAAAACATGAAGCAAAACCTTACGTAAAATCCATTTCTAAAGACATTGAGTCTCTTTCAAAAATTTCTGATTATTTTTCTGAAGAGCACATTGAAAAGTTTTCGGATTTACACAGAATTGAAGACATCGCTAAAGGGCATATTGGGGCCAATACCCAGTTTGCATTTGAATCGGCAGTGTTAAAGGCGCTTGCAAAAGAGCAAAAAAAAGAGATTTGGCAAGTTATAAATCCGGACGCTAAAGTTTTTCCCCGTTTTGTAGGAAATGCGATTGGCGGAGGGCTTCATTCAGAAACAAACAAAAAACCTGACTTTCAGGAATTTCTTTTAATTCCCGACACTCCTTCTCCAAGTGAAAACCAAAAAATAAACTTGGAAACTAAAGAAAAATTAAAAATTTCTTTGAAGAAAAAAGATTCAAAGTTTTCTGAAAAAAGAAACGATGAAAATGCGTGGGTTACTTCACTTAATGAAAAAGAAGTTTTTGATATTATTTCACAGACCGGTGTTCCTTTTGGTACCGATGCTGCAACTTCAACTTTTTACAAAAGAAAAAAATATCATTACAAAAATCCTCCTCTTGACAGGACTGCCGAAGAGCAATTAATGTATCTGAAAAACCTTGTGAAGAATTATAAGATCTTTTATGTTGAAGACCCATTTGACGAAGAAGATTTTGAGAGTTTTGCAAAACTTTTGAAAGTATGCCCTGAAGCTTTAATTGTTGGAGATGATTTAACTGTTACAAATTATAAAAGGCTTGAAAAAGCAATTGAAGAAAAAGCAGTTAATGCCCTAATTGTGAAACCCAACCAGAACGGCTCTTTGATGCAGGTAGCTGAAGTTGTCAAGCTTGCAAAGGAAAAAGGCGTAAAGACAATTTTTTCACACAGGAGCGGCGAAACTACCGAAGACATTTTGGCTGATTTGGCTTTTGGCTTTCAATCCGACTTCATGAAATGCGGAATAACAGGAAAAGAAAGACTTGCCAAGATAAAACGACTTATTGACATTGAGAAAAGTTTTAAGAAAAACGTATAATTTATATATTCAAATACCTATATATTTATATTAAAAAAAGAGGGTATAAAAAGATGGGTAAAAAAAATTCTAGGAAGAAAAGTTCTAAAAAAGAGGGTCCATGGTTAAACGATAAAGATGTTAGTTGGGAGAAACTCTCTCAAAAGAAAGAAAAATTATTCAAAAAAGTAGACAATACTCTTGCAGTAAGCGGTTCTTCTATTATTACAATGAAACAAGAGATGGAATCTCTTCAGAAAAGAGCTAACGAAAATATGAAGAGTTGGTCAATTCTTCTTTAATTTTCCCTTGTATTTTTCTAATTCCTTATAAGTGTCTTCTGCAAATTCTCTTGTTTCTTCTAAATCAATTCTCAACTTTTCATTTTCAGAGATAAGATTATTCATCTTCAAGGCTTGAGATTTGATTATTTCACCCTGGTCTATTGCAGTTTCTCCAATTTTACGTGTCCTGCTCTCCCAAGATTTATTTTGTAGAGAAGCAGTTGTAATTACAATTATAGAAAAAATCCCAGAAATAATCTGTGCATTAAATTTTGCGTAAATGAAATATGCTAACAAGAGTTGTTCAACAAAATAAAGCAAAATAAAAGTTATGTCTACATAAGAGTATCTACCATTGTGAAAAGCATTTTTCCATCTAAGCCATGTTTTTCCCACTACAAGCCAGATAAGGATTGAAACCCCTAAGGCAAGGAGGACAACATATACTTCATCTAACAACATTCTTTTTGAAATATAAAGCCCTTTAAAACAATTATTCTAATCAAAAATACTCTTTTTATCTTTTATGCAACTTAAATTTAAGTCTGATTAACAAAAAAATTAACATATTTTTTAATTATATCTTTTGGAGATATTTTGAGAGCTTACCAACATCCTCTCTAACTCTTTCAACACCAATCTCTGAGTCTGCACCTATGGAAAATTTAAGTTCACTATAAATATAAACACTTGAAGCGGTTTTTGTCATCCCCGAATCATTTTCTCCAGAGTCCCTAATCTTCCTTGCTTTCGTTCCAGAATATATTTTTCCAGTGACTCTTATCCAAATTGTATCTGATCTTACTTCTGGTTTTGAGAGCTTGAAGAAAATAATTGTTACAATCCAAAGTATTACCCCAACAATCCCAATCCCTGCATTGATATTAGAAATAAAATATATTGTAATTAAAATAGAAAGAATTAATCCCACTATCCCATAAGTTTTATACTGTTTTGCATTTTCCTTATAAAAATCTTCTGAGCGTGTGGCTTCTAGGTTCTCTCTAAAATCCTTTACCCCTTCTGCAGCATCATCTATTTCTATATGGCTACCATAACTTGAAACATCATAACCTGCATCTTCTATATGACTTGTTAGATTTTCAACAGAAATTTCGGGATGACCAGACTCAATAACAATTTCCTTAAAAACAGGGTTCCTTTTTAAGTCCTGAAAAATTGATTCATTGTCTGCCATATTTTTTTGTAAGAAACTACATTTTAAAAACTTACCTAAAATTCCCAACCCCAATATTTATAAACCCCAACTCCTGATTAAGTTTAGTTAACAGCCAAGTGCTGTTCTATTTCCGAAAGGAAAGCTGAGATAATAAGAAAATGACAAGCGTATTTGAAATGAATCCTCATGAATATAATTTAAAGATAGCTGAAGCTTTGAAGAAAGTTCCTGAGTTTGAAGCGCCTGCGTGGTCAAAACTCGTTAAATCGGGTACAAGCAAAG
>JBJKQI010000051.1:0-8271 GCA_046705565.1 Candidatus Pacearchaeota archaeon
CAAAGAATAACTTGGTTTAATGAGAGACGGACGGAGAATTCATTAATTCTAAACCCAAAATATCAAAGAAAACCTGTTTGGAGTATTAAAAATAAAAAATTTTTAATTGATACTATTTTAAGAGGATTACCTGTCCCAGAAATTTATATGCAAATTAAAACAAGTGCAGATGGAAAATCTGAATACATTATTGTTGATGGTCAGCAGAGATTAAGAGCAATTTTAGAATTTATTGATGGAGAATTTGAAATAGATGAAGAAGATAATGTTGAATATGGCGGAAAAAATTTTCAGGCACTTCCGAGCGGAGTTCAAAAAGATTTTTGGAGTTATAAAATTTCAGTAAGGGAAATGGAAACAAATTCCGAAGAAGAAATTAGGGGAATATTTCAACGAATGAATAAAAATGTTGTTCCATTAAATCCTCAAGAATTAAGAAATGCTACTTATATCGGACATTTCATAACTTTAATTAATTCTCTTGCAGAGGAACAAGAGTTTTACACCGATAACGGGATTTTTAGCGCAAGTGATATTAAACGTATGAAAGACGCCGAATTTATTAGTGAACTCTTTGTGTCCATAATGCACGGAATACAAAATCAAAAAGACCAATTAGATGATTATTATAGAATATATGACGATAAGTGGACGAATAAAGAAACTGTAAAAAATGAATATATTAAAATAATTAATATAATCTCAGAGATATTTAGTTCTCTTAGGGGAACGAAGTGGAAAGACAAATCAAATTTTTATTCATTATTTTATTCACTCTTGGAGTTAAATAGAGAATATTTTATCCCCGCAGAGAATTATGATTTAATAAAGAATATTCTAACAAATTTTTCTGATAAAGTTGTCTCAGAGGGAGAAAATTCAAAAGAACAAAGTGTAAAAGAGTATTCTATCGCCGTGAGTGCACATACAAATAATAAAACTCAAAGAGAAAAAAGGAATAGTATAATAAGAAAAATGTTGATTGAGTTTTTAATTCCAAGAGATAAAAAAAGAATGTTCACCGAAGAAGAAAGATTGATTATATGGGCTAAATCAGAAGATAAGAAATGTAAACTTTGTGGAAAATTTTTATCTTATTCTGATTATTCCGCAGACCACATAAATCCACACAGTAAGGGGGGATTAACCATTATCCCAAATGGACAAGTAACTTGCGTTTCTTGTAATTCTTCAAAGTCAAATAAATTATAATTAAATAAGTCCTGATTGTGCCAAGAAGTTTCAAGTCCCGATAATGCGACAATCCCTTGGTGAGGTTTTTGGAGAAACCTCTATCCCAAATGAATAAATATTTAAATCATCTTTATGTATCTTTATTATGCGTAAAGTAATTAAGAAAAAAGAAACTATTTCTGTGGAAGGGTTGAAGGTATCTGATTTTCTGAAAGAAGACTTCTTAGACAAGATTAGTTCCTTGGGCAAAAAAGTTGATCCGATTAGTTTAGTTTTTGTTGTTGAAAATGCCGATGAAAAAGAAAAGGATAAACGGAAGATAGATTTTGTTGTTATGGGGCATAATAATAACTCAGAACTTGATAAGAATGTAATGACCTTTGATGCTTCCCCCGAAATTTCGGAAAAGCTTGTTAATATAATCGAAAAGATGGAGGCAAAAGAAGATGAATCAAAGTAGTCCTGTCTTATTCACAGAGGGAGTTATGAAAGTTAATGTTAAATGGGAGGATGTAAATATAGCTATTCCATTCGATTTAAGTAATAATCATGATATTGTTTTATACAAGGCTTTTAGAGAGATGCAGGGGCACATGAAAAAAATGCAATCTGAAATAAATGAGTTAAGAGATCAAAAAGATTCGGAACTTACTTTACAAGGATCTTTAAAAGAAATTTGGGAGAATAATTCTGACGATGTCTGGGGTGATTTTTGAACAGAGAAAGATTATTCTTGCGTGGGTGAGATATTCAAATAATCAGGGTCAAAAATTGAGGCCAGTTGTAGTTATTTCAAATGATGCATTTAATAGTTCTCATCGTGATATTATTTGTTGCCCCCTCACTTCTGAGTTGAAAGGCTTTGGGATAAAAATAGATAATGGTCCTTGTTTAGAATGTGGAAATATTCCTAGAGAAAGCGAGATAAAATCTAAGTATCCTTTAGTTGTCTCTAAGAGCATATGCAAATCTCCTAACACTCATACAAAGATTACAGAAGACGTTGCTAATCAAATTATTACAGATATAAAAGAAGTCTTATCTTTGAAATAATCACCACTCTTCATACTCAATTTTTACATCTCCATTTAATTTATGACATTGACATCCTAAACGTTCATCGTCGGCTAGAGGAAACTCTCTTTCCTCTTCGGTTTTTGGGTTAAAGTTTTCCATCCCTTCTAAGACTTTCATTTTGCATGTTCCGCATATTCCGTTAAAGCATGAAAAATCCATCCCCAATCTTTCAAGTGTGTCATATGGATTTGTGTCTTCCGGGACTTCTGCAACTTTCTCATTAAATGTTATTTTATGCATGTTAATCTAGAACATATGAAATTTGGTTCATATAAAAAGGTTTTGGGAGAATTAATCCTTAATATTTCTATAATTCTTAATTGGGTTTTCAAATTCCAAATAATCGTGAGTTAATTCTTCACCTTTTTTGATATCTTTTTTTGCAATTACTTCATTTTCTATCCTAGTCATGTTATTATTTTGATTATGGTTGCAGAATTTGAAGTTATCAAATGAAAGATGCCATTTATTTAATTTATAATCAAAGTACCCATAATGTTGAATCGTCTTTTTTTCGTCTTGAGATAACGAGTCAAATTCTTCAAGGGAAATATTTAAATCTAATTTTGGATTGTTTGAATATATTTTCTCTCCTTTTGGAATATCTTCGTCTGCAAACAGACCAATCCCATGAATTGGGCTTTCTTTGAGTTTAGCTTTTACGTAGAACATAAATTTTAGAATAAATGGATACTTATTAAATTTCCTTAAATCTTCCCAACTAAATCCAATCCAGGCTTCAAAGTCTTTTCTCCGGGTTTCCAGTTTGCAGGGCAAACTTCTCCGCCATGCTCTCTTGCGAACTTTGCTGCTTCAAGGCGTCGGATAAGTTCTTCGGCACTTCTGCCTATATCGTTGTTATTAACTTCGTAAGCTTTCAATACTCCGTCCGGGTCAATTAGGAATGTTCCTCTTAGGGCAACTCCTTCTTCAGGAATCAAGACCCCATATTTGTATGAAATTTCATGGCTTGGGTCTGCAACCATCGGGAAATTTATTTTCTTTATTGTTTCTGAGTTGTCATGCCATGCTTTGTGAACGTAAGCGGTGTCAGTTGAAACACTAAGGACTTCTGCACCTAATTCTTTGAACTTTTCGTAGTGACTTGCCAAGTCTCCTAATTCAGTCGGGCAAACGAAAGTGAAGTCAGCAGGGTAGAAAAAAAGTATTACCCATTTTCCTTTGTAGTCATCAAGAGAAATAGTTTTTATTTGTTCCTCATGGAACGCGTCAGCTGTAAACTTTGGTGCCGGATGATTTATTGCAAAGACTTCGTCTTCACACCCACAATCCCCCCTGCACGCGCAGTCTGAATGTCCTTCGCATTCACAACCACAATCTCCTCCGCAGCAATTTTCTTCTTTCATATTAGTCTGAAAAAATTTTCATATATAAAGTTTATGGAGCATCTTTGAAGAGTTATTTTTTAATCAAATTCAGGATCAAATCGGTTATATGGGTCGGTTGGAGGACTTTTTGTTTTCATTTTTTTTATGTAAGGCTCAAAACTTTTCATTTCTAATTCTGAAGGGTCTATAAGGTATAATGAGTTCTTTTTTTCCTTGTGCCACCATAATCGGGCAAATTTATTTGGTATGTAGAGGCCTGTTGATTTGTCTCTTGTTATATCAATTCCGTATCCACTGTATTCTCCTCCAAAGAGGGTGCTTTCTCTTATTGTCATTATCCAAGTTGTTTCATACCCTGGTTTTATTATCCTTACAAGATCTCCTTCATCAAATTTTTTGAACATGCACAGAATTAAAATTATCCGATTTAAAAATTTAATGTTCTTATTTTAAATTAGAATTTATTTATTTCTTCAACCATTTTGTCAATCATTTCAGGGCTCATTCCGTGACCTAAAGCTCCAAGTTCGAGGCTTTCAATAGTTGAAAAAGCACAACTTATGCAACCCAGTCCAAATTCAAATAAGACCTCTATTGCCTCAGGCTTTTTATCAATTATCTCAATTATAGACATCTCTTTAGTTATAACTATTTTTTCTTCTCTTGGTTGGTTTTTGATTTTTTTTGTCATGAACACATGAATTAATATTCATATAAAAATTTATCTTTTTTCAAGAACATTTTATAAATTACATTGGTTTATTGGTTTTATGGAGTGGTTTATATTTGCATTACTTGGGGCTTTTTTCAGTGCGACTTCAGCTATGGTTGTAAAAAAGGGACTTAAAAAAACTGAACCTTTGGTTCTTTTGACCTGGATTTCTATTATTACAGGTGTCTTTCTTATGGTGGCTTCGCTTGTGAAAGGAATCCCCTCTATTGGAGAAGGTTTCTATTTGTCACTGGCAATTTTGGTTGTATTAAACATTCTTGCAAATGTTCTTTATTATAAATCTTTGAAAGTTACGGACTTATCTTTGGCTATGCCTATGCTTTCTTTTACACCTATCTTTTTGATACTAACTTCTTTTTTGATTCTTGGTGAATTTCCTAGCACTGTTGGAATTGTTGGTATTGTAGTAATTGTTATTGGTTCATATATTCTTAACTCGAAAAAAGGAGACTCAAAAATTCTTGATCCAATAAAGTATATTTTCAAACACAAGGGAACTTTTTACATGCTTGTCGTCGCTTTTATTTTTAGCCTCACCGGAAATTACGTTAAGATAGTAACTGAAAATTCAGATTACCTTTTTGGAGTAGCTTTAGTTTTGCTGGTTTCTGGTTTTGTGCTTTTAATCTTCTCTTTTTTTAATCCAAAAAGCAGGATAACTAACATAAAGAAGGGTGCTTTCTGGGACGTTGTTTTTGCTTCCGTAGCTTCAGGACTTGCCCTCGCACTCGTTAACATTGCTCTCGGCATGCAAATAGTTCCTTATGTAATTTCAATAAAACGTATGAGCATAGTTTTTGCAGTTATTTATGGAGATATTCTTTTCAGGGAGAAAAATTTTTCAAGAAGAATAATTGGGGCATTAATAATGCTTGTCGGAGTTTTAATGATTGTTTTATTTTAATTTTTTAATTTTTCGCATTTTTTCGACGATGTCAGGAAGAACTTTCAACACATATTTTATGTCTTTTTCGCTTGTGTCTTTTCCGAGAGTAAATCTTATTGAAGAATCCTGATCTTTAGGCGCGAGACCGATTGCTTTTAACACATGACTTTGGGCGTTTGTGTTTGACATACAGGCTGATCCGGTAGAAACATAAATTCCTTTATTTTCTAAATATGCCCCAAGAGCTTCACCTTCGCAATCTTTGAAAGTTATGTTAACATTGTTTGGCAGACGCTTTTCTCCTCTTGGTCCGTTTAATTTTGTTTCAGGGATATTCTTTAGAACTCCGTCAATAAGTTCGTCTCTTAATTTTGACATTTTTTCATAGTCTACTTTTTTTGAGATTTCAACAGTTTTACCAAAGCCGACAATTCCCGGAACGTTTTCGGTTCCGCTTCTAAGGTTTCTTTCATGCCCACCTCCGTGAAGCAATGGTTCAATTTTAACACCTTCTTTAACATAAAGAGCTCCTACTCCTTTTGGCCCGTAAATTTTATGAGCATTTAGTGTCACTAAATCCAAATTTATTTTTTTAACATCCAATGGAACTTTTGTAAAGCTTTGCGCAGCGTCGGTGTGAAACAAAATATTTTCCTCACGGCAGATTTTTCCAATTTCTTCTAAATTTTGAATTGTTCCAATTTCATTGTTGGCCTGCATAATTGAAACTAAAAAAGTTTTTTTTGTAATTGATTTTTTTAGCTGAGTTATATCAATAAATCCCTCCTTATCTACGTCAAGATAAGTTATTTTTAATCCTTTTTTTTCAAGCCATTTTGCTGTGTTTAACACACAGTCGTGTTCTGTTTTTCCAATTATTATATTATCTTTTTGAGGGAAGTTTGAAAATGATGCACCTTTTAGGGCCCAATTGTTAGATTCTGTTCCGCCTGACGTAAAATAAATCTCTTCGGGTTTTGCCCCTATTGCTTCTGCAATTATTTTTCTTGCGTTTTCAATTGCGTATTTTGCTTCCTGACCTTTAACATGCATCGATGAAGCGTTTCCGTAAAACTCTTCCAAGTATGGCTGCATTGCCTTTACAACTTCTTTTGCTGTTTTTGTTGTTGCTGCGTTATCTAGATAGATTTTCATTTCAAAAAGCCTTCCTTTTTCAAGATGTCTTTGTGAGTATAAGCCAGTTTCATTTTCTTAATTTGTTTTGGGGAGAACCACCCAATTTCTTGAGTTTCATCTTTTGGATATGGTTTTCCTGATAAGATTTTTCCTTCAAAAGGAATTCCTATTGATTGGAAACCAGATTGTTTATTTGGAAGAGAGTTATATATATTTTTTAGTTGTTTTATTATTTTTATTTTTGCTCCGACTTCTTCTTCGGCTTCTCTTTTTGCTGTGTCTCTAGGTTGTTCTCCATACTGCATAAGGCCTCCTGGAAGGTTCCAATAATTAGGATAAGCATACATATTTTTGTTCCTTTTTGCAAGGAGAATTTCTCCTTTGGAATTTTTTATCACAACGGGCACTCCAACAATAACTGGCAATTGTTTATAGATCGGGTTTAATCTTGAAAATTTATTTGCAATTTTTGCTCCAAAATTTATTAATTTACCAGTCATTTTTTCAAGGAACATCCTTGGCAAGTCGTCTCTCTGTGTTTATCTATAATTTTTAGTATAGGCAAAATTGTTTTTTTGTTAAGAGTATAAATTCTTTTTTTACCAACCTGCTTTGAATCAACAAGGCTGCAAAAGCGAAGATTTGCAAGAGCGTGTGAGAGCTTTGACTGCTCAACTCCAAGTTCAGTTACCAATTCATTAACAGATTTTGGTTTTTCTTTTAAGCTCGAGATTATGTCAATTTTTACGCCGTTAGCTAAGTTCTTAAAAAATATATGGTAAGCGTCACATTTAATGTCTTTCATATGAACTTTAAATCATATGAATATTTAAAGCTTTCTTAGTCCCTTAAATATTTACTTAAAGTTGGAAATTCTCTTGTTACTTCTTCTTTAATTTCTTCTTCGTCAAATTCTTCAGACTGTTCTTCTTTTTTTTCAAGGTGACTATACTCCGGAGGAAGAGAATTGCCCCATGCTTTACAATATTGTTTATACTCACACCAATTGCAAAGTATAGACTTATTTGTTGGAAATTGTGTAGTTGCCTCGATTTCTTTAATTAAATTTATTGTATCTTTTTTTAATTTTTCAAGCTGCTCATCTGTTCTAACAGAAGTTATTTTTATGTTATAATTTAAATAATGCCAAATTAAGTTTACTGGTTTTTCCGTGTCATACAGCTCTTTAATTGCGATTGAATATAATGCAAGCTGCCTGTCAGTTTCAAATTTATTTTTTGAAGGCATCGTATTTGCGGTTTTATAATCGTGTATTTCGTAAATGTCTTTTTCCTTGTTATATACTAGCCTATCTATGTACCCAATTATTTTGTGGGGAAAATTTTTTTCTAGGTTTATCCAAATTTTTTTTTCTGTATCAATCGTCCCTTCATTGAAGGGCTGGTGTTTCATGTAATAGTCAAGGAGGAACTTTACCCCCTTATTGAAATAATCTTGCTTAGTTAAATCTCTTACAATAATCATATCTTCAGTATCGTTCTCCTGCCACGAGGAAGAATACTTTTCTATTACTTCATCTAAGGTTGGAATTTTATCCAGCATCACATTTTTGTAGAGCCACTCGAGTGCATCGTGTACACATTGTCCTAAGTGTGCCTCGACGGATTTTTTGACTGGAGAAGGAATTTTGTCAATGTATCTTAGTTTGTAGCGATACTTACATTGTTCATATGCTTGTAGTCTTGAGTGGGAGTAAAGTGTCATAATGAATTTTAGAGGATTAAGGTTATAAAGTTTTAGGGAATCTAGGCTTTGTAGAAAGTAAATTCCGGGTTCGGAATTTATCAGCCGATTTAAGTTGTAAGCGACAGTCCTAAACAATAATTCATTCTTTTGGGTTTTAAATTTCTTTGAATAAATCATTTGCCCAAACT
>JBJKQI010000052.1:0-4722 GCA_046705565.1 Candidatus Pacearchaeota archaeon
TGAAGCCTTAACAGCCGAACTTATCCGAAGGATAAGTTTTTTATAGAAATTGTTCTTTTTCATTTTGAGTTACCTCCTACTCAAAAAGGTAACTCACTTATTTTATAAGAAACTTTCTACAAAACCAGAAAAAGAAGGGAACTTAAAGTTCCCCCCCAATATCCACCCACCAAGATTCGAACTTGGGATCTCCCGGGCACTGCTTAGTTATTTTGCTGTCCCGTGTCTGACTTTTGGGGTTTCATAGCATGTCGACAAGGTCGACGCTCCACCTTAGTAAACTACAGCCAGGCGCTCTAACCACTGAGCTATGGGTGGCTAATGAAAAGGAAAGAATGATTTTGTTTTTAAAAGTTTTTATGTTCACTTATTCTCCTCTTTGGTCAGCTAAGAAGTAGGCTTTATTTGAAGAAGTCTCTTTATGCTCTCCGTCTTTTTCATAAACAGCATTCGTTTCAGGTAAAACAAATTTCCCAAGAACCCCGACTCTTGAATAAATAACATATGAAAAGATTCTTCTCTCTCCTGCATCAAGATTTCCAAGTTCCCATTCAAAGACCTTCCTTGTCCTATTAAATCTCTTTGGTAATATCCCCCCAAATTTTTCGAATATCTTCACAAGAGGAGGAAGTCTGTCGTATACATTTACATTTTCGACGAACTTTCTAGCTTCTGCAACAATTGTAACTTTAAGTGCAAATTCCCCTCCCTTTGCATTTATGAAAGACACTCTCTTCCTTAAAACCAAATCTTCCTTGGAGTATTTCTTCACAAAGAAAACTATCAAAATTATTAAAACAATTATTATCAGAGGAGCAAGCCAGTTTGTAACAACATCAACTTCGTAAGTCTCTCCTGGACTTAGATTTTTTTCCCATACATATTCAACACCAAACCCGCTTCTGTTGACATAAGTGGGAGGCTGTGAAAATGTTGTAAATATTCTGGAGATTATGTCTTTAGTGATATTTATTTGAGAACCTGTGGCGACATTTCCATTATTTGTCTCTTTTATCGTTGTTGTCGAGATTATAAAGCCATAACTTTTTCTTTCTTCATTCACAATATTTTTTTCAACGAAGTCAACCGGCTCACTAATTTTTGCAGAAACACCCTCGACGTTAAATTCTGCATTCACAGTATAAAAACCTGCAATTAACTTGGCAAAATCATCTTTATTTAAGTTCACAGAAAAGCTCTTTTTTTCATAAGGGCTCATGTTGACTGTTTTTTCAAAGTCAAAAAAAGGTGACGTGAAATGAATTGACAGGTTTTTGAAATTAAAATTAACTTTGTTTTGAATGTATAAATTTACTGAATTTGAATCTGGATTTATTGAACCTGACCCCATTGAAAACGCATCTCCTAAACTAATTATATTTGTTGTGAGATTTTCTTCAACTTCTGATTTATCTTTTCCCTGAATATAATAATTAAATAACACATATCCGCTAAGGCTTGAGTCTGTACGTGGACTGATATTTAAATCAACTTCTTTTGTTTGCCCACTTCCAATTGTTATTGGAGTTGTCGGTTCTATCCCATTGCCAAAGAAAGTGTAGAATGAAAAGTCGTCGGACGGACCGTTATTTGTCACATTAAGTCTGAAAGTTGCAGGTTCACTGAGTTTTGAAATCATCACTTCATTCGAGCTTAATTTTTGGACATTCAAATTGACAGCAAGAATTGGTTGGATTAATAATATTACAAAAATTCCCACAATTAAAAATAAATTTCTCTTTTTCATATGAAGATTCCGTGAAATTTGTATATAAATATTTCTATATTCGCGCAACAAAATTATTTCTCGGCTGCTTCCAGATCCAAAAAGGCCTTTGCCTGCTCCAAAAAATCACTTGTTTTGGTTGAGAGCTTATCTTCAAACTCTGCAACCCTCTGAGAAATAATCCACTTTTCATAAATTCCCCTCCAAAGCTTCAATTTTCCTGAAGTTTCAAATTTTCCATCATAATCTCTTATAAGGCTTGCCTTAGCAGAAATTTTCAATTTACCCTTGTTTGCTTTTTCTTTAACTCCACCCTTATTTACTTCAATTTCTGTCATAGCTTTCACGTCAAAACCGACTTTTATCTCAAATTCAAAGTAATCTGTCACGTATTTCTCGCAGGACCACTTTACAGAAACTTCTTTAGCTGCACCCTGTATCTTTTCTGAATACTCCGTTTCATAAATATCAAAACCTTCTTCTTCATTAAGCCAGTTATAACAAAACGTGTATAAATCTTTGAAGTTGAAAACTCCATCATAAGAAATCTTGCTTTTGTACACCTCTTCACTTTCTGACATATTCTAACTATGAATTTTTGTTTTAAATATTCTTCGCTATCTAATTGCACGAGAGTTCCTGGGTAACTTGGGCACCCCCGCAAACCGCAAACCTCTGCACATTATTCTCCATTTGAAACCTTGCAGGAATTATTTCAATTGTGTAAGTTCTATTTGTTAAAGTAAACGACTGCATCGTTTTGTCACCGAAGACAAAAGGCATCGAAGTATTCCGATAAAAGAAAACCGCCCCCGTGAGGGTTGTCCCATTATTGCTTCTATTTGAATTAAACATCTTGGAAAAGTCCTCCGTTGCAATTGTTGCGTTCGGGTTTGTTGACCCATGAGCAAAATAACCATTTATATTGAACTTTCCGTTATTCTCTAAAGTTAGATTAAGAACTCCAGTTGTACAATCATAAGAGTAGTTTCTGACAAATATTGAAACGCCATCCGGACACGCGGGAGTGTCAGAAGGTACAAACGATTTAAGGTAAGAATAGACTATGACACTTATTATTATTCCAAAAGTGATAAGGAGAACATAACCCACTACAACAGACACCCCTTTTTTATTTATCCTCTTCATTTAATTATATAGAGGAATATTTTTATAAAGGTATTGAAAAGAGATAGTTGTTAACTCTCATGCAATAATCTTTAAATAATAAAGGGGAGTGAATTTTTTATGGTGAAAAAAAGTGATTTTATGCCCGAAGACGTTGAGCGAACTGTCGGACGTGATGCACAGAAAAATAATATTCTAGCTGCAAAATTAGTTGCTGAAGTTGTGAAGACTACTTTGGGTCCGCGCGGAATGGACAAAATGCTTGTAAGCCCTACAAATGATATAATTGTCACAAATGACGGCGTTACAATTTTAACTGAGATGCAAATTGAACACCCTGCAGCAAAAATGATGGTTGAGATAGCCAAAACTCAGGAAAAAGAGGTTGGCGATGGAACAACTACCTCTGTTATGATAGCAGGGAAACTTTTGGAAAATGCCGAAGATTTGATTGACAAAAAAATTCATCCAACAGTGATTGTTAAAGGTTACAGGATGGCTCAGGAGAAAGTTCATGAGATTTTACAAGAAATTTCATTAAGGATAACCCCCAACGATGAAAATGTGCTAAAGGAGATTGCAATGACTGCAATGACCGGGAAAGGTGCTGAAGAAGAAAAGGAAAAGTTTTCAAAACTTTTGGTTGAGGCTGTTAAAATGGCACAAATTAATGGAAAAGTTGATGAAGAAAAAATAAAGATTGAAAAAGTTGTCGGAGAGGGGATTAAGGACACTGAACTTTTCAAAGGAATAATTATTGATAAGGAGAAAATATCGGCAGATATGCCTTCGAAAATTGGCGGAACTAAAATTTTACTGCTTGACTTTCCCATCGAAATTAAAAGCCCTGAAATAGAAACAAAGATTTCAATTTCGAGCCATAGTGAACTTCAGAATTTTTTGGATGAAGAAGAAAAATCAATAAAAAGAATGGTTGAAAAAATAAGAGAGACCGGGGCTAATGTTTTATTTTGCCAAAAAGGGATCGACGACTTTGCAAAATATCTTCTCTCAAAAGCCGGGATTTATACCTGCCGTCGCGTTTCAAAGTCTGACATTGACAAAATTTCGAAGTCGACAGGCGCAAAAATAGTTTCAAACATAAATGAAATTTCAAATGAAGTTTTAGGTGAAGCCGGAAGTCTTGAAGAAATAAAAACGAGCGGCGACTTTATGACTTATATTAAAGAATGCAAAAACCCAAAGTTTGTTACAATTCTTGTTCACGGCGGGACAATTCATGTTGTTGACGAAATTGAAAGGGCACTTAAGGACGGCATTGGAGACATTGCAAGTTCACTTGAAACTGGTTTAGTCGTTGCAGGCGGAGGAGCCGTTGAAATGGAGATCTCGAAAAGACTTCGGGAATTTGCACGTGGACTTCATGGGCGTGAACAGCTTGCAGTTGAAGAATTTGCAAACGCTCTTGAATTTATTCCGGTAACATTGGCTGAAAATGCCGGAATGGACCCAATCGATGTTTTGACTGAATTAAAAGCAAAACACGACGCTGGAGAAATTACTGCCGGGCTAAATCTATTCACAAATAAGGTTGAAAATGTTTTAAACTCAAAAATAATTGAACCTGCTAAAATAAAATCTCAGGCGATAAATTCAGCCACGGACGTTGCGACGATGATACTTCGAATTGACGACGTTATCGCCTCAAAGCCCTCTAAACGCGGAAAGATGAGTGACGTTGGTTCGTTGCCTGATTTTATGAACGGGTTGAGTTAAAATAAAGCTAACCGAAGAATTTTTAAATATTAAATCCATATTAATACCAATAACTGTCCCGTGTGGTTCGCCACATTGGGACTACTTTTTATTTAATGCTTTTCTTAGATTTATTGAACCGTCGCAACAAT
>JBJKQI010000053.1:0-5136 GCA_046705565.1 Candidatus Pacearchaeota archaeon
GGAGAAACAAAAACGCATGCCAAATCTTTTTTTGTAAAATCATCAATTAAAGAAAAAAGTTTAAATTTTTCATTGCTGCCCAATATTGCATCAACGCCTTCAATCTTGGAAAGCTCTTCCGGTCGTAGCTGGGCGTAACATCCCGTTAAAGCAACAAAGGCCCCTGGGTTTTGCCTAAGTGCGCGGCGGACAAGCTGCCTGCATTCTTTTTCGGCACTTTCAGTTACACTGCAAGTATTAAAAATATAAACATCAGCTTTATCTTTAACATCAACAATTTCAAATCCTTTGTCTAGGAATTGGTTTCCAATTGTTGATGTTTCGGAAAAATTCAGTTTACATCCTAAAGTATATAATGCAACTTTTTTTGACATAATGAAGGAGTTATTTAAAACTTAAGAGCGGGAATAATTCCCGCTCTAGCAGAACATTTTTCAGAGAAAAAAAATTAATTACTTTTAGTTTCGGATTGAGTATGACGGGCTTCATCCGTAACTTCAAAAATCGGGAAGTCGGAGGTATCTATTGAACCTGTTTCCGCATTCTGAATTTCCTGAACCGACACTCTATCCAATTTATGCTTGTCAAGATATGAGCGTATTTCTTCTTCCGATTCGCCTTTAAGTGCTGCAACGGCACTCAAAACAATTTTCTTGTTTTCCTTATCAAATTCAATAACCTTTAAAGGAATAACATCATCGATAGGGAAGTGGTTTGCCACATTTTTAATTTTTGATGTAGCTAATTGAGTAACCGGAACGAATCCGTCAACATGTTCGGGAAGCTCTGCAATAAGTCCCTTTTCTATAATCCGTACAACCTTACCTTGAGTAGCAATACCAACTGCATAAAGTTTTTCAAAATTATTCCAGGGATTATCTTCAACTTGTTTATGACCTAAGGAGATCTTTCTCTGTTCAACATCCATTCCCAAAACAATTACATCAAGCTTTTCACCTTTCTTAACAACTTCTCCGGGATGGCGAATTTTTTTTGTCCAGGAAAGATCCGAAATATGTACCAGACCGTCCACACCAGGTTCAAGCTCAACAAATACACCGAAGTTTGTAAGGTTGCGTGCAATACCAGTATGCTTTGAACCGACAGGATATTTCTGCATTAGAGAATCCCACGGATCCGGTTCTAATTGTTTAATGCCCAAAGAAATTTTCTTTTCTTCTTTGTCGAGACTTAATATAACCGCTTCAACAATTTGGCCCATTGCAACAACTTGAGAAGGATGTTTAATATGCTGTGTCCAGCTCATTTCCGAATTATGAATTAAGCCTTCTATGCCTTTTTCAATTTCAATAAAAGCACCATAGTCTGTAAGAGAAACGACACGACCGGAAACTTTATCTCCGATTTTGTACTTGTTATCGATATCTTCCCACGGATGGGGGAGAAGTTTTTTCAAACTGAGCGAAATTCTTTTCTTCTCTTCGTCGAAGTCGGTAACAACTACTTTAATTGTTTGGTCTAGTTTAACAACTTCGTTAGGGTGATTTATTCTGCCCCAGCTAAGATCTGTAATGTGAATAAGGCCGTCGACGCCGCCGAGATCCACAAACACACCAAAATCCGTAATTGCTTTAACTGTTCCTTCAAGTATTTGACCTTTCTCAAGGCTATTTAAGATTGCGTTTCTCTGGTCTGCAATTTCTTCTTCAACCAGAACTTTATGAGAAACTACAACATTTTCCGTGGGGATGTTAACTTTAACAACTTTAAAGTCCATAGTTTGACCGACAAAAGCATCGAAATCGCGGATTGGACGTATATCAATTTGAGAACCTGGTAAGAAGGCCTCCATTCCTATCAGGTCTACAACCATTCCGCCTTTAATTCTTTTTAATATTTTACCTTGTAGAATTTCACCTGTCTCATGAGCTTTAACAACTTTTTCCCAAATTCTTAGAAAGTCGGCTCTTTGTTTACTTAATACCAGATTTCCTTCCTGGTCTTCTACACTTTCGAGAACAACTTCAACTTCATTGCCAACTTTAATTTCTTCACTTTCATGAAATTCGTTTTTAGGTATTGAGCCTTCGGATTTAAAGCCGACATCCAGAATGATATTGTCACCCTGTATTCTGACTATCCTTCCTTTAATAAGTTCGCCTTCTTTTACATCTTTAAAAGATTCTGTATAAAGTTTAGCTAATGTAAGAAATTCTTCCTGGGAGTATTCCTCATTATTAAAATGTCTTTTTGCTTTTTCATAGTCATCGACAGTCACTATTCCTTTTTTCGTATCTTTTGTCTCTTCGGACATTAGTCCTCCTAATTAAATGATTGCTCTGCTGTTATTGCTTTAAGCCGTTCAAAAGCAGTATAGCAGAAAAATTTATTTAACATAAATTAATTATGACGGCTTAATAAATTCATTAAATATCAATGTCGATATTCTTTTTTATTGCAGTTTCTTTAACCTTCTCAAGAATGATGTTTACCTGCTCATTTATAGTAACTTTGGAAGTATCGACAACAACTGCATCGTTTGCTTTAACCAAAGGACTCGCTTTTCTGGTAGAATCAATTTGGTCTCTTAGCTCAAGATTCTTTTTAATTTCTTCAATAGAAACGTGAACACCTTTTTCTTCGAATTCTTTAGCTCTTCTTATGGCCCTCTGTTCAATATTTGCAGTCAAGAAAATCTTCACATCGGCACCCGGGAAAACAACGGTACCGATATCTCTACCTTCCATTACGACACCGCCGCTATTCCTTCCCATTTCTCTTTGTTTATTTACCAGCGCAATTCGAACTTCCTCAATTTTGCTAACATCACTTACATGTGCATTGACGTTTTTTGTTCTAATTTCACCGGTAATATTTTCACCGTTAGTAAAAACTTCGGTTGTGCCGTTTGCAAAATTTAATTTTATTTCAGTGGATTGGGCTAGCTTAATTACGGCCATAGTATCGTTAAGAACATTTTGTCTGATTGCCAAAAAGGTTACTGCTCTATACATAGCGCCGGTATCGATGTATAAATAGTTCAACCTTTGAGCGACAAGCTTGGCAGAGGTGCTCTTACCCGAGCCTGCCGGTCCATCGATGGCGACTATTAATCTTTTTGACATAGTTTGTAAAAATAGATAATATTTTCTATATATTCAAAATTTATAGATTTTGATGATGGGAAATCCTGACCCTAAAAAGGCCTCAACAAGTTATGTGGAGAGACAAAATTTAACTATGAGAATGCAAATGAGAAGATTAACAAGGCTAACAAATACGTTTTTAAAAAAATTATATAATTTGCAGTGTGCTGTTGCTTTATATTTCTTTTTTTATAATTTTATGCGTATTCATTCCAGTTTAAGGATAACACCAGCAATGGAAACAGGAGTAACAAATCATTTATGGAGTTAAGAAGATTTCTTTGAAATGGCCGGAAGAAAAAAAGCGGCTTAAATTAATAATATAATTAAAATTAGGAATATTTTGGGTATAAAAATTATTTAAAGTGTGAAACTTGCAAATATTTAAAATAAAAGCCGACAAAAACCGGCTCGGAAATAATCTTCATATTTTGTGAATTTAAACTTTATCCAATATTGAATTTCTTGATGTTCTTTCAAAAACAAAAGAGAAATCTCTACTCTTATGAACTTCTCTTAAATCAAGTTGGTCTTCTTTCAATATTCCTTTAGAGCGTAATTCATTTGTATATTCAAGAAATCCTCTAACGGTATTATCCGGTTCACATTTTTCTAAAACTTCTTTGACTTGTTGTTCTATATTTTTATTTTCATCCATAATACCTCCCTAAATAAATTTTCTCGAATGTACATATATTGGTGAACCACTTTTGTCTGCATAATCACATATCAGATCATTATATATTCTAACTTTCTTTTTAAGCTCTTGAAAATCGTTTAAATTTTTAATTTTTACTCTTAATTCCTTTGTTAACACTTCAATATTTATCGGTCTTCCATGTGAATGCCATTTTTTATTATCGCTTAAATCTTCTGCAATTTTTTTAGCTCTTTCTTTTTTTTCTTTTAAAGTAACCGGTTGTCCTTTTTTTACTACATCGGTTTCGTGAGTGTTCCAATTTTTAAATTTGTAATTCACCAACCATGTTTGTAAAAGAGCGTTAGATAAATCTCTGGCTTGTTCGTAACTCCTTAACTTAGCAAAATCCTGGCTTTGAAGCAATGCAAATTCAGCATCGGTTAGTGTCCCCTTTCTTGATTTTTCAATCATTTCATTAACCTTATCCAAATAACCTAATGCAGGTACTAGTTGACCTTTCCCCAACTCTACTTGTGGATCTACAGGCCCTAAACAAGCCGAATAATCCATATATATTTCGTCTCCACTCATACAAAAAAGCGTACCAGCAGAATAGGCATAATCGGGGACTATAAATTGGACTTCAGCATAATGGTGCCTTACAATATATACCATTTTTTCACATGCAGTAGCACTCCCGCCCATGCTTCTTAAGATTATTGTTAATTTATTAAATTTATTATCAGCTTTTACTTCTTCAATAAAATCTCTAAAATATTTTACAAAACCTTCTAAAAAATCACCGGAATAAAATATTACATCACTTTTCAAATATTTCTCTAATTGTGATAAATATTTATTTAGATTATCATGGAGATATGCATCAACCGCCGGTTTCATCTTTCCTTTTTTTTATTTATATGAAGTAATATAATTTAATACTATATCATTATGAAAACAAATTATAATATTTTTTATTAGCAAATAATTATCAAATTGTATATTATTAACATAATCGAAATTTATTTATAAAATTTTAAATTAGCCCACTACCTAATTTTTTATTTTCAATTGTACAAAGTATATAAGTGATTATAATATATACACTTTGGCCATTGATTACACAATAATTATTAGATAATCAATTAATAGCATTCCATGAAATGAACTTGTTGAGATTTCTACTTAATTTCTTCTCCGCCTAATTCATTTTTAATAGCACTTACATATGGATCTTCTTCAGACCGGTTTCTATTTGGAGTAATTTTATTTTCCCCTTGCATTTGAGATGCTTGCGTTGAAGTTAATTGTGGTGTGTTGCTGAATTGGAAAGATATTTTTTTACCGAAATATTCAAGAGTTTTTTTTGAAATATAGTCACGGTGACGA
>JBJKQI010000054.1:0-8439 GCA_046705565.1 Candidatus Pacearchaeota archaeon
AGTCCGGCATATCTCGAAATCTCTTTTGTTCCAACTGCATTAAAACCTGAAAAATAATGTGCTGTTTGTTAGAAAATTTATTATTGTTTTTCCTGCTAAAACTTCGCGGTATCCGTGAAGCCTTAACAGCCGAACTTATCCGAAGGATAAGTTTTTTATAGAAATTGTTCTTTTTCATTTTGAGTTACCTCCTACTCAAAAAGGTAACTCACTTATTTTATAAGAAACTTTCTACAAAACCGCCAGTACCAAAAAGCCAACAACACAAGCTTTAAAAAAGAAACTGGATATGAATTAGCATGGTAAAAACAAAAGCTAAAGAAAAAGAAAAGAAATCAGTAAAAGCTGAAAAGCTTTCAATTGCAGATTATGAGGAAAAAGTAAAATCACTGGCAAAAGAGGGGTTTACAGCTGAAAAGATAGGCCAAAAGTTAAAGGAATCTGGAATCCACCCAAAGGAATATTCAAAGAAAATTTCAAAGATATTAGGTGAAGATTATGTTAATCCGGATTTAAAAAATGTTGAAGAGAAACTAAAAAATATTGAAATTCATTTCAATAAAAACAAACAAGATAAAAGAGCTAAAAGAGAAAAGGACAGGGTTTTCTCTCAGCTAAGAAGACTAAAAATATATTTCGGATTAAATTAAGTCTTCTCTTCTAGATTTAAGATGAAAGATGGTGAACTTGAATATACAATTGAAAAGGTCATGAATTCATTCCTTGACCATTCAAAGAATCAAAGCATACAAGTAATAAGTCATTTTGACACAGACGGAATTTCATCTGCGGCAATAATGATAAAAGCCCTGCAAAGACTCGACCTAAAGTTCTCACTTCAGATAATTAAAGGATTAAATAAAAATATAATAAATTCTCTTGACAAAAATAAGATTACTTTGTTTCTTGACCTTGCATCTGGAAGTCTAAAAGAAATTGAAGAATCTCAAATAAAAAAAGTTTATATAATTGATCATCACGAGATAAATGTTGAAGACCTCCCGGAAAATGTAGAAATTATAAATCCTGAATTGACACAGAAACAGAAAATTTCTTCTTCAGGATTAACTTATCTTTTCTGTAAGAAAATTGATGAGAAAAATAAAGACTCAGCAAAAATTGCAGTATTAGGCATGATTGGAGACATGCTTGAAAAGGAGATTGATGAGTTAAACAACCAAATTTTAGAAGACGGTGAAATCCAAAGAATAAGGGGACTTTTAATCTACCCCTCAACAAGACCAATAAATAAAGTCTTGGAGTATTCTTCAAATCCATTTATTCCCGGAGTAACTGGCAACCCCCTGGGGGTTATGGAACTTTTAAGAGAAGCGGGACTTACCCCAGTCGGTGGACGATACCAAAATTTAATTGATTTGACGCCTGATGAAATGGAGCGGCTTGTAACATCAATTGTGCTAAGAAATCCAAAGAAGAAACACAAGGATTTGGTTGGAAATTTATTTTTAATAAAAATGTTCGGAAAACTTGAGGACGCAAGAGAACTTTCAGCAAAGATAAACGCCTGTTCCAGAGTCGGAAGCTCTTATGTCGCCCTAAGCTTTTGTTTAGAAAACCAACAGTACAAAAAAAGAGCAGAATCTATTCACACAAAATACAAACAGCAGCTTCTCTCGGGAATAAAGTATGCACAGGAAAATAAAATAGAAAATAAGGGATATGTACTCCTTAATGCAAAAGATAATATAAACGACACAATGATTGGAACAATTTCAAGTATAATTTCAAACTCACCGGATTATGAAGAAGGAACCGTAGTTATAGGAATGAGCTATGATGGAAAAGAAAAAATAAAAGTTTCAGGAAGAAACTGCGGGAAGCAAGGGAGAAATTTGAGAGAACTTTTTATTGAAGTTATGGAACCCTTCAACGGAGAAGCAGGGGGGCACCATAATGCGGCAGGATGTGTCCTCAACATTGAAGATGAAGAAGAATTTCTTGAGAGAATAAAAAGGCATTTGGAACTTGAGGTTGTAAGAATTGGTGAGAAACAAAACGAACACAACATTTAAAACCCGCCTAATTTTTTAATTCTTATGGAAATAGAAAACGAAGATATAGTGATTTGCACCGTTGACAAAATTGTTGGAACAACAGTTTTTGTGGATGTTGCAGGATCAGAGAAAAAAGGAACAATAATTTTAAGTGAAATTGCGGCTGGAAGAATCAGGAACCTCCGGGATTATGTTGTTCCAAAAAAAATAATAATTTGCAAGGTGCTAAGAGTTATGCCGGACCACTTAGAACTTTCTCTTAGAAGAGTGAAAGAAAAAGACAAAAAAGAAGCTCTTGAAAATTACAAAAATGAAAAAAGTTACAAAAAGATAATTGATTCTGTCTTAAAAGAAAAATCTGAAAAAGCAATCGAAGAGATTGAGAAGGAATCTCCTCTGGCTGAATTCTTAAATGAAGCAAAAAAGGATTCCAAAAAGCTTCAAAAGATAGTCGGAAAAGAAGATGCGGACAAAATTATTGAGATTTTAAAAAAACAAAAAGACAAAACCTTCTTGATAAAAAAAGAAATAAAAATTACGTCTGTAGATCCTGAAGGCATAGTAAAAATAAAAGAAGCATTAAAACCCAAAGAGGGAATTGAAATAAAATACCTTGCAGCAGGAAAGTATTTGATATCTGCACAAGGAACAAACCTAAAAAAGGCAGACCAAAAAGTTTCGGCATTTATCGACGAGATAGAAAAATCCTCAAAAGATAAAAATTTGGAGATTTCTGCCTCTTAAAATATCACTCGAAAAAGAAACTAAATACTTAAAAAGCCAAAATTTCTTTAGAAAAATATGGATAACAACAGATTCACAGTACGAATTGTTGGAATTATTTTTGACCCAAAGAAAAGAAAAGTCCTCGTTGGAAAAGACAAGGGAGACACAAAATTTTCATTCCTAGAAACAGATTTGGATTACGAAGTGGAATTAGATAAAAAATTAAAATCTTCTGTAAAAGAAAAAACTGGTTACAAAGTCCACAACCTTGGGGCAGTATACGCAGAGAATGCTTTAAGTAAGAAAGATAAACTCAAGATTCATTTTTTATGTGAAGCAACAGAAGGGAAGGAAAATCCTGGAAAAGAAGTTGAAGAACTCCTTTGGGTGAAACCCTCTGAAGTTGAGAAAGCGCTCGAAGTGGAGCTCCCTCCAAGATTAAGGGAATACATCACTAATTTAGGATAATGAAACTTAAAATTTGTTCAAATTGCTCAATATACACATTAAAAGAGACTTGTGAAAAGTGTAAAATTAAAACAAAAGATGCACATTACAAATTTTTAAAATTTGGTAATTCAAATAAACAAGATTAAAATAAAGTCTTTTGAACTTTTTGTTCGCGAACCTCTTTTTTTACAATTTCCATATCTTTTTCCCAAAGGAGCAATAAAGCTCTTTTGTAAATTATTGCAGCAGGGTGAAAAAGAGGGATTAATTTTATATTAAGACCTTCGAAATCCATAACTTTAACTTTCCCGTGAACAACAGTTATGCCTGGCTGTTTATCCATTTTATCGACGTCGCCGTCGGCAAGGAAAAATTTCGTTGCATAATTTCCTAATGAGCAAATAACTTTTGGTTTTATTTCTCTTATTTGCTGAGTTAACCAAGGAGTGTGAGCTCTAATTTCATCGGGAAGCGGATCCCTATTTTCAGGGGGACGACATTTCAAAATATTTGCAATATATACGTCTTCCAAACTTAGACCGACTTTTCCAAGCATCTCATCAAGATTTTTCCCGGCCTTCCCGACAAAAGGGAGCCCCTGTAAATCTTCATTTTTCCCAGGAGCTTCCCCAACAAAAAGAATATCTGCATGAGGATTCCCCTTTCCAACAACTATGTTTGTGCAATTTTTGCAAATCTCAGTTTCTTTTACTTTTTTTATATAATCGGGTTCGTCCATCAAAAAAATAACACAAATCTTTTTAAATAAATTTTCTTTGGACACATTATGGAAAAGACTTTAGTGTTAATTAAGCCAGAAGGGGTTATGAGAGGTCTCGTCGGTGAAGTAATAAAAAGATTTGAAAATGCAGGATTAAAAATTATAGGGATAAAAATGGTCTGGGCAGATGAAGAGTTTGCACGAAAACATTATAGAGAAGATTTAGATGTAAGATACAAAGAAGTAAAAGAGAAGTATGGAAAAGATGTAAGAAAGGAATTAGTAGAGTACTTAAAAGAGGGCCCTGTGGTTGCATTCGTTCTCGAAGGGATAGATGCAGTAAAGATAGTAAGAAAGTTAACAGGATCAACTTACCCCAACGAGTCTGCACCTGGAACTATACGGGGAGACTTTGCACACATCTCAAAAGATTATGCAAATGAAAACGACATCATGGTAAGAAACCTAATACATGCATCAGGAGACGAAGTAGATGCTAAAATTGAGGTACCTCTTTGGTTCAAACCTGAAGAACTCCACGATTACAAGAATGTGCATGATGTCTTTGCACTAAGAAAATAAATAATAAAGGTTTCAAGACCCAAAACCTTAATTAGATAAATAATTCTTAATTTAATAAATCCCTCTAGTTCAACGGATAGAATGTAGCGTTGCGGAACTAAATTGTACAAAGTCGCTAAGATCGGGGTTCAATTCCTCGGAGGGATGTCCTGAATACCTCTCTTGGCAAGATGAGATTTTAGCAGAAAATAAGCAGGAAATTTCGAATCTAAAAGAGTGGTATATATTGGTTCAAGAACTTTTGATGGTGAATAATACTTAAATTCCGGTTCTCCATCCCGAAAGCTCAAAGTTGAAAAATATGATTTTGAAAAGTTTTTGTCAACAAGAAGCTCATCTTTTCCGTTTATGGAAACAACTGAATCGGAAGGAATAAAATTAGTCCAAATGTCATAGAAATCTTCTATAATAAATTTAGTAATGTCTGACATAAAATTACTCCTTATCTTTAATCCCATAATTTGTGACGAAGTAAACAGCCTCTCCATCGGGTAAGCTGGGTGAATCAATTAATTTTGCAACACGACTTCCTTGCTTTGCCCGCCTCAAATAAAGCCTGTAAGTTGAGGCGTGACCGACAATATTTCCGCCAATTGCAGTTGTGGGGTCTCCAAAAAGCTGGGCTGGATTTGCCATGACCTGATTTGTAACATAAACCGCTAAATTATAAGTTTCTGCAAGTCTTGCCAGTTCATGCATATATCTATTAAGCTTCTGTTGTCTGTCCGCAAGTTGACCACGTCCTGAAAATTCTGCTCTGAAGTGTGCGGTGAGTGAATCAACAATAACCAATTTTATTGGCTCACCTGATTTTATCATCTCTCCAACTTTCTCTAAAAGGAGCATCTGATGATCAGAGTTAAATGCTCTTGCAACCAAAATATTTTTTAGGACCATTTCTGGATTCGCCCCAATCCCTTCAGCAATCTGCTTTATTCTTTGCGGCCTAAAAGTCCCTTCAGTATCAATAAAAACTGCTTTTCCTCCCGCACCTCCTTGGTCTTCGGGAAGCTGGACGTTAACTGCTAAAGTCAAGCCCAGTTGAGTTTTACCCGAACCAAAAGCACCGAAAGCTTCTGTTATAGCTCTGGATTCAATCCCCTTTCCACCCAGAAGATCATCAAAACCCTTGCTCCCCGTAGTAATATGTGCTACATCTGCTCTTTTCCTTGCAAACTCCATCCCATCACTAAACCCTAACTGAAGCATATTGCGAGCAGCCTGAATTGCTTTACGTGCAACTGCCGTTGAAACCCCGGCAGCGTCAGACAAAGTTGCAGGACTCATAACCGCAAGACTCATCAAATCAAAAATTCCCGCACTCTCAAGTTTTGAGGCAGCGGCAGGACCAATCCCAGGTAAATCTGTTAATTCGAGGGCTTTATCATCTTTTTTCTTGGTAGATTTCTTTTCATCCTCAATAGCATCTTTTATTTCATCAACTTCCTTCTTTGTCATAAAAAATCAAACCGATTTTTATTTATAAAGTTTATAATGATTTAGAATATACTTTTGAGAATAAATTCAAAAATTAAAATTAAATCAAGAATTCCTGCAATTAAAAAGATCCCCCCTTCAAGTTTTCCACCCGTTTTTAAAATTCCGTGAATTCTGAATTTAGAGGGGTAAAAGATTCGAACCCCCTGTCTTGTAAAAGAGTCACAGATTATATGGATAAGATATCCGACTAAAAAACCAAAAAAAGCAACCTTAAGATAAAAATACAAAATAATCCCAATTAAAAAAAGAAATAAGAAGCTATGCATGATTCCTCGGTGCTTTGTAAATGAGGTCAAAACTCTTGAAAAAAAGTGTTTACCAATACGGGAATTGTAAGAGTCTAAATCAGGCAACAAGGTCCCAATAATTAAAAAACCAAAAAACCAAAAAGGATTCTGTGAAAACTTAAGCAACACAAGTCCAAAAAAGATTGAAATTACTAGATGGGTTCTGGTCAGCATGAAAAAATAAGAAAATCAAAAGTTAAAAATTTAATTTTCTAACTCATCAATTAATCTTTCAACATTAAGCTCTTTAACAGAATTAACAATAAGTTCGGGGTTGTTAAAATAGGAATTCATTCTAACCGTTCCTCCGAAGACAAATTCTTTTCCAAGAAGGTCTTCTTTTTGCAGGTTTATTTTTTCTTCATCATCATACTCTGTAAGACCGAGTTTTTGCACCATCTCATGAAATAACACAACACGTGTGTTCTCAGTTCCGTCATCAATCACAATATTTAAGATTGCTCTCTTTTCAGTCGGCGTCCCATTTGAGAGTTCCTCATCTGTTGCTTTTTTCCCAGTTTCAATGTTTGCATTAAAAAATCGCGGAGCGAAAGCTTGAACAATAAATGCCCGGGTATTCACACTGTCTCCGACATTGTACTCTGAGATGTTTATACTTTTTACAGGCTTCTCAGTTTTTACATCCGGAAATTTTTCATCTGACAGTTTTAATTCCGCAAAACTACCCATATGAACTTCCCCCTGTCTCATATTTCCTGAAATAACTTCTATTGAAGTGCCTTCGCTTACATCTCCTCTCTCAATCATGTCGATGTGGTTTGTGTCCCATAAAACAAGTTTAGTATTTGAGGTATCATCAGCTACGATCATATTTGCAACTTTTCCCTCTTCACCAGATTTTGTTTTGAAAGTTCTGATAGGATAAAGTGTGATTACTTTTCCTGTAAAATGAACTTTTCTCATCCCCGGCAACAATTCATCAATTTTCAATTTTTCATTGTCAAAAGAAATTCCAAGCTCGGCGGCAATAACCTGCAAGGCTCCTTCACGGCTGATGAGCCCTGAAAGTTTTGAACGCTTAGCTTCAACCCTCCTGTTTATTTCTTCCTCTTCTATCCCCGAGAGTTTAGATAATTTTGATAAAATCTTTTCGTAGCTTGCGTCCATAACAAGATTTATTCACCGGTCTTTTTAAGCATTTTGTAACTTTTATGAAATTTTTTAAAATTTCGCGGAAAAAAACAAAATTTTATAAACCATTTTCTCTAAAGAAAACTATGACAGGACTTAATGGTGCAAAATTCAAGATTATGCCAGACTCCCCGGACGCAGACCTCGAAAAAATAACGCAAGAAGCAAAAAAAATTGTTGAAACATTTGGAGGGACAAACAAAGAATATGAAATTCAACCAATTGCATTCGGGCTTAAAGCAGTTATAGCATTTTTTATTTATCCCGAAGACAAATCAACCGAACATTTAATCGAGGAATTCCAAAGCATCGAACACGTTTCTTCGGCTGAATTAATAGACATGAGAAAAGTTGCTTAAATTTCCGGCTATGAGAAGGCGAAGACTAAAATTTTCCAAACTTCGTTAAGAAAAATTTCCAAAAATATGTTAATGTAAAGAAACTTTTAAGGATTGTACAACCCGTCTGCACATCTGTTAAATTTATTGTAAAATTTTTTATCGACTGTGAAATTCTCAAGCCAACATTTTGAACATTTCCCCCAATTAATCTTTCCCTCGACGAAGCGTCGTGCTCGGAGACCGACACGTAGGAATCAAAATCTGCGACAAAACGACAATAAATCCCTAAATACTTATATAACCTTATTTCTTAGCAAAGTTATGGTAGATATAAAAAAAGATTTAGGAAATATAAAAGAAAAGTTAATTGAACACATAAAAGCAAATTACGAAAAAACCAAGGGAGACGAACTTATTTCTGCAATAGAAGGGATGGATGATGAGGAATTTACAAACTTCCTAAAAGAGCAGGGGCTTTTAGATAACAAAGAAAAAAATTCAAAATGCATCTTTTGCTCGATAATTTCAGGGGAGATTCCCTCAACGAAAGTTGGAGAAAACGAAAAAGCAATTGCAATTCTAGATATTAATCCGGCATCAATTGGGCACACTCTAATAATTCCGAAAGAACATTTATCTTCAAAAGAAGAGTTTCCGGGAGAAGT
>JBJKQI010000055.1:0-4441 GCA_046705565.1 Candidatus Pacearchaeota archaeon
TTTTTATTTTTGGTTTGTTTAATCTTCTCGAATAGAGTTCTCTTACAATAAATCGAATTTCTTTTTTTGTTCGGGCAAAAGTTCTTCCTCCCATAGATTTATACCACGCACTTGAACCAGTTCCAGTTGAAACTAAAACTCCAGAACTTACCTGATTCTCTGATTTGCCTTGAAATTTTAAATTGTATTTTGAAGTGTGGTGAGGATTAACATTTCCAAAATAAATCTCATTAAGTGCATTCTCAGTTAATATGCATTTATTTTTTTGAATTATTTTTACTTTAATTCTAGAATAAATTTTTTCTTTAAACTTTCTTTTTGAAATTCTATCGAGTTTGGATTTCATCTTTTTGATATTAACAGATGTAAGAGCCCCTTCGCTTTTTTTAAGATTTAAGTTTACTCCAAGAATTAGTTGATTGTTTACAAAGTGCGACGCAGATAGAAATGTTCCGTCTCCTCCGACGGAGATAATTAATTCTTTGCCATCAAAATTCTCTCTCTTTAATGTATTCTTCCAAAAGCATGTAACTTCTTTTGTATCAAGAATGTCTTTTACTTCGTCCGAAATATTTTTCCAAAGTTTTTTGTTTCTGTCCCTAAACACAATTGCAATTTTTCTCATTTTGTTTTTATCAGTTTTCTTATTCTTTTTATTCGGATATATAAATCAATGCAAAATACAAAAAATAGCATTCCCGCAACGAAAAAGAAAAGTCCATACGTTGTAAAATTAAAAACTAGGTTTGAAAGCCATACAAGGAGCAATAGTCCGGATAAAATTATATTAAGACTAAGATAATTCACAAGCCGATTGTTTTCAATTGCAAGATTTTCGTTTGCCATAAACTTACATCCTAAATTTTTTTATAAAACTTTTTATGTCTTTGAAAAAAATTAAACAGGTAAGGCAACGAAACATTTATTAAGAATAGTTACTCTCCCATCATATGGCTTATATAAAAGATGTTTTAGATTCTCAGAAGGATTTAAGGTTAATTTCAAGAGAAAAAGATAAGATAATAACAAAAGCTAAATATGGTCCCTCTAAACCGACACAAATTCCTTTAAAGTTAAGTGAAGATTTGTCTTTCTTTATTGCGTCGATAATCGGTGACGGGCATTTGAAAAAAGACAAATTCCAAATAAGCATAGAGCTCTCAGATAAACTCTTGTTAAATAAATTGAATAAAATCTGCAAAGATTTATTCGGAAGAGAATTTAATATTCATCCAATAAAACTCAGAAATAACAAAAAACCAACTTCCGCAATTTATATGGATAGCAAGCAAATATACAATTTACTAAACAAGGTTTTCGAAATTCCCGTTGGTAAAAAGAGCCATATTGTTAAAGTACCAATATATATTTTGAATTCAAATAGGAAAATAAAAATAGCTTTTTTAAAAGGCATAATGGCAACAGAAGGGGGAAGAAGAAAGAGGGGTTTTGGTCTCTCGACCGCAAGCAAAAATTTGTGGGAAGGATTAATTAAATTATTTAATGATGTTGGAATTGCTGTGCTAAAAGATAAATGGGTTTACAAAAAATATAAAAAGATGTATTATGGAATATCTTTTAAAGAAAAGTATATTCCCCTTTTGACGTGGGTGTGCCGGAGCGGTCAAACGGGCGACGTTTAGGCCGTCGTGGTTTATCCTACCAAGGTTCGAATCCTTGCACCCACATTTAAGAAAGCTGAGGTTGTCTAATTAAAAGAATGGGGTGTTCATTATCACTTAAATCATATGTTGTGTTTTGATATGTTTTATCCGTAGGGGTTCCGCCATTCCAATCAAATACATTTGCTATGTGGTTTGCTTGGTCCTTCCATGAGATGAACATTACAGCGTGGGAAAAATTAGTATCATAGACAAAGTTTACCTCATCACCTGGACTTATAATACTAAATTTGTTAGTTCCTGAAGGCAATACAGAACAAGAATTTGTATTTGTTTGATACTTTGCTTCTCCTTGAGAGTTTTTATTTCCATTAGTTGTACCAACAGTAACAGTTCCGCCGGGAATTGAGAAAGTTGTCCCATCTTTTTCTGAATAAACACAATTAAAATTTATAACCCCTGCCGCCTGGTAAGCTCCCATTAAATTTGTAAAACAATTAGAACCCGAAGTACAGTACGTAGCTTCTTTAACAGGTGTCCCGACTTGAGCTTGCATTTTTTGTAGGAAAGAATTTAAGGCAGTGTTTTGAACAGTGTTTCCGGTATTTGTAAACAAATTCATTGGTTTCAATTGAGCTTCATTGTTATCAATAGTTGTTACATAATTTTTTATTTCGTTTACTTTTGCTGTTAAATCGCTATCCGATAGTTTGCTGTATACTGTAATTTGTTTTAGTAAGTCGTTGGTTATTTGTGCACTTACAGACGACCAACTTACGGTGCCTGAAACTTTTCCTATTGCTAAGTTTATTGTTCCTTGCCCCCCATTATATGCCGCAAGTGCAAGGTCCTGTGAATCTTGATACTTGCTATATGTGTTTATCAAATTACTTAAGTAATGAGCTCCCGCATCGATGCTCATACCGGCGTTAAACCTATTGTCTCCTACAGAACAAGTGCTATCTGAACACAAACCATAATCGTATGCAGTTGCAGAATCAAATTGCATTAATCCTTTTGGTCCGGTTGGTGAAACTGCCTGGGTATTACATCGCACCCCTCCATAAAGAGATTCCTGATACATAACTGCTAAAAGAAGATTTGGATCAATATTATATTTTGCTGCCGCAAGAGAGATGTTTGTGTAGTATTGCTGGCAATTAGATAAATCTAAACTTCCTGTGGATTGAGAAGTTGATTGTTGAGAATTTATAAGTGAAGGGGATTGTCCATACAAAAAGATATCTTCAATCCCATCAAGTTGTGGTTTTTTGTATAATGATTTAACTAAGTTTTGTTGATCTTGGGTCATAGGATATGACCCAGTGGGTATAAATAAGAAGCTTGACTTTTTTGGTTCTGTGTCATTAATAGTATACCAAGTACTTCCATCATAACCATAAGTCCAAATTCCATTTCCTCCATAATTATATGTGAAATAAATTTGATCTACACTTGGTTGATTAATTAAAACTAAATTATTGTAAGATATTGTAACATTTCCGTAACTTAAAGAATAAAATTCTCCATTTGCTTTATTTATTTCAGGATAACTAAAAGAAATTATCTTTGAAAGTCCATTCTTATAACTTTGACCTTTTAGTGAAGTGACTAGTGTATCTACTGTTGCTAAATTTGAGTCGCTTCCTGAGGTATAACTATTTGCATTAACCCATTGTGAAGGAGTATTTGTTGTTTGTCCATTGAACATATATAGGAGATTATATCTTGCATACCATCCATAAGTTGCAGACCAAGCAAATTCGTATTCGTCTTGACTTGTACTCAAACCAGAGGCAGCACCTGAAGATGTTGCCTGGGCTTTAATAACATAAGGAGTTGTTGCATCAAGCGCGTTTAAGACATCCTGAGGAATTACCGAACTACCTTGACTTTGTGTTGCCCCAGAACCTGAAGTTGTAGTTGGAAAATTAAATCCTTTACCTTCGAATAAAACCAAAGCACCTTGAGATAAATTTTTGTCTGTCAAATTCAAAAACAAATTTCCATAATCAAAACCATTTATATTCATAACTTTGAACCTTCCATCGCTTGAGTTTATTTTTACAAATCCTTTTCCATCTCCAAAATCAATTACCCATGCATTTATGGCCGTTGAGAAAGTTAAATTTGTTGTTAAGTCTTTGGCAGGCTCAAATTGGAATAAACCTCCTCCAAGGTTAGATACATTTGTTGAGAGTAAGGTGTACTCTGGGTTAATTCTCACACGGTCAACCAATGTTGATACTCCCTGTGAAAATCCTTGACCATTCACAACCGAACTTGTAGCAGGGGTATCTAAACTTCCACATTTTCCAGTTGTCATATCTAAATTAGATCGATACCATATTCCTTGTCTGAATTGGTAACAATAATGATATTGAACTCCGGAAGAAGGTGTTTCGCTATAAATGTAAATTTTTGAAGTGTAATCTGCAAATTGGTCTTTTCCTATGCATCCAGTTACAATATAACCGCTGCCATCTGGTTTACAAGCTGCTGTTCCGCCAGTATATGCCCCCCCTGGAATATTTATACATGGAATAGAACTTCCAATTGCACATGTATTCTTATTAATATTTAGTTTTCCTTCTTTAACTAATTCAGCAAACAACCCCCTCGCTAATTCCTGATAAGCTCCGCCTTCCAAGAACAATAACAAAGATTTTTCATTTCCTCCATAAACTTTGTTAAAGATAGATTCAATCATGCTTATTCTTTGTTTGGGGTCTGTTGTGCCTTTTATCTTGGTTACATTATTTGCAAAGTCTGTCTCACTCATTAACCCCTGCTGTGCTGCAATTTGTGAAGCCAATGTT
>JBJKQI010000056.1:0-3319 GCA_046705565.1 Candidatus Pacearchaeota archaeon
CAGCGATTTAAAGGGATTTTCTTGCAGAAAATCACCCAAATTTTTTTGTCAACTCTGAAAAATCCTCCAGCCATATGGGTCGGATTTTTCGAGGACAAAAAAACTTCTTTAAATCGCGATGTTCAACTCAATCGTGAGCCAAAACTAAAATATAAAAAGATAGTAAAGAGGACACTTTAAAACCCCCGACCACCCACCCCTAAAATGCAGAAATTGTTGTAAATAAAAAAGTGAGCCGCCTTGGTGCTTCG
Source organism: Candidatus Pacearchaeota archaeon (assembly GCA_046705565.1). Classification (GTDB taxonomy): domain Archaea; phylum Nanobdellota; class Nanobdellia; order Pacearchaeales; family GW2011-AR1; genus GW2011-AR1. The sequence continues at coordinate 252 of JBJKQI010000056.1, forward strand.
CACATTTACTCTCGCTTTCAGCGAGGCAGAAAAACTTCTTTTATCCGACCAACGAAAACCTTACAAAATGCTTCGCACTTTGTCTAACAGAGGATAAAAGGTTTCACCCAAATTTTTCTGATTAATCTAAATTTCAGATAAATTAATAAACATTCAAAAATAAAACTAAAATATGGCATCAATTAGAAAGTTTGATTTAAATTTATCCCAAGCTAAGGAAATATTCAAAAAGCAAGATTTGGAAGAACCAAATCAAATTAAAAGATTTGAAAAGGGAATGGTTAATGATGTTTTTCTTCTAAATAATAAATATGTTCTGAAAATAAATACCGGACACCCAAAACTCCCAAAATTAAAAAAAGAAAAAGAAATTTATGAACTTCTGGCAAAAACAAATATTCCTGTTCCAAAAGTTTATGCTTATGATTCTTCAAAATCAATAATAGATTATCCCTATATGATTATGGAAAAAATAGAAGGAAATTCTTTAAACGACTCTTTTGGTTCTATGGATAAAAAATCTAAATTAGAACAAATATCCAAAATGGGGGAACTCTTAGCAAAAATTCATTCAATAACCTTTGAGAATTTCGGAGAAGAATTTTCAGACGGAAAATTTAATGGTCAATCAACATATAATGGATTTATGCAAAAATATGTTAAGGAAATATTGCAGAAAGTGAAAGAATCAAAGACTTTAGAAGAAAGTAAAATAAAAAGAATTCAGAACTATTTTAACGAAAACAAGGACTTTGACATTACTCCAAAAGCTTCTTTGTTGCATGGGAATTTTAATTATGATAATTTGCTTATTAAGGGAGGAATAATTAAGGGCATAGTTGATTGGGAATGGGCAAAATCTATGCACAATGAAGAAGAAGTTGGAATTTTCATTTATCGTGTCCTAAAAGAAGATAAAGAATTTACCGAATCATTTAGGAAAGGATATGAAAAGATTTTGAAACTTGATCAAGCATTTGATACAAGATATAAAGCATACAATTTACTCTATTATTTAAGGGTTTTACCTGATGTTCCGAAATGGACTCATAGACCAGATAAGCAAAAAGAATATTATGAAGAAGTGGAAAAATTATATTCTCAGGTAATTGATAAAAATGACTAAAAAAACATTTGAGACTTCTAAAATCCCTATGGCAAACAAGGGACCGATGTATATTTATGCCACGGAAATGATAAAGGAATATTATTCTTTATTTAATCTAAAAAACAAAAATATCCTGACAATTTGCGGTTCTGGAGACCAAGTATTAAATGCTCTTTTTTTAGGTGCAAAAAAAGTTACTGGTTTTGATCTTAATATTTACTCAAAATATATTTTAAATCTCAAGGTTTCGGCAATTCTTTCTTTACAATTAAAAGAATTTATTAAATTTTTTGGAGATAAAAAAATAAATGTTGGTTTTGATTATGAAATTTATAAGAAAATAAGAAAAAATCTTAATAATGAAACAAGACATTTCTTTGATGATTTATATGAAAAATTTGATTTTAACGGAGATAAACTCGCCAATTCAGATTATTTTAGAAAAAGAGCAAGTGTGCAAAAAAGAAGCGTTAAGGAATTTAATTATTATTTGGAGGATGAAAAATCTTATCTAAAAATTAGAAAAACATTAAAAATTAGAAAATTTGATTTTGTTTTAGGAAGTGTTTTAGATATTTCTTTTCTTATTAAAAATGGAAAATATGATCTTATTAATCTTTCAAATGTTCAAAACTATGTCTGTTTGAATTTGAGTGAAGAAAAAACAATTAAATGTTTTTACAAAAATATTCTTTTACCTCTCAGTAACCTATTATCAAATAAAGGGGTTATTTTTTATTATACAAGCGATGAAAAAACTTCTTATCCTAACCCTGCAAGAAAAACTCCCCCAACTTTAACAAAAACAAAAAACATAAAATTATTTTCTAAATTTGATGAATTTAAAGTTAGTCAAAAAGCATTTAAGAGTTTTTTCAATAAAAGTAATAAAGATAAAATTGTTATTTTTCAAAAGAATTATTAACCTTCTTTTTTTCTAAAAAAGAAGCAAAAAAGGCGGCGGCTCACAAAAACAAAAAACACAACAATTTCTATTATTAATTGGACAGCGTCCCGCCGTCCTAAAGTGTCCTCTTTAAAATTAATATGGCTCACGACTTTAAATTTTTCCTGCGGAACATTGCATTAAAATTTAATCCTAACGGAGAGTTGAACAACGATTAAAGAGTTCCGAAGTCCTGCCGACTTCTCCACCCAAATTCTTCTTCCAGCTCGAGCCTGCGAGGTTCCGCTCCAGTCTCGAGGTCAGAAGAACTTTCCTTAATCGCGATGTTAAATGAAATCGTCCCACTTTTTGATTAAAAAGTCAGCTTTTAGCTTTGGGACGACTCTGCGGAAATTCCCTTTCAGGGAACCACTACGGCTTCGCCTACGCTTTTCCTTGCCTTCAGCCTGCGGGCTTCAGGTCATTTAACACAGATTATACGAAATTGCCCTTTTTTATGGCTAAAAAACGTCTTTACGACTAGGGCAACTCTGCGGCACTTCGTGCCTTGCCTCACTCCCTAATCGGTCGTTCGGTCGTATAACATCGATTATGTCTAATTAAATTTGGTGCTTACAGCTAGAAAATTACTTAAATCCCTAATCGTTTGTATAATTATGAAACTAATTGATACTAAAGAATATAATGGATTTAAGACAGAATTTTTTCTCTTACCTAAAACCGAAAATTTTTTGCTCGAACAAGGAGTTAATGTTAAGGATTATTTAATGGACAATTTTCATTGGTATGAGCATATAATGTTTGATTTGCTTGATCCAAATTTAGATGAAAATTGGTCTGAAGCAAAAGAAACTCGCAAAAGTTTCAAAGTTGTTTTCTATGGAATTATCGAAAGATGGATTGACAAAAATCCAGAAGGTTTTGTTGAAGATTTTGAATTTGATAAATCAAATGTTCTTAACGATAGTCATATGTCAATCCATCTTTCGATAATTCCATAGAAAACAACTTTGAAACTTTTGCGAGTTTCTTTTGCTTCAGACCAATTTTCAT
>JBJKQI010000057.1:0-12052 GCA_046705565.1 Candidatus Pacearchaeota archaeon
AATATCCAGGATTTCAATCCCTTTTCTGGCCAAATATTCTTTAACTTTATTGAAAAATTTTTCATCATTTTGCTTTGATGATTTTTTCTTCGTTGTAACTTTTGCTGCTCTTTTTTTCTTTACAGAGGTTTTCTTTTCCTCCTTATTTTCTTCTTTTTTCTCTTCTTCTTTTTGAATTTCTTCAATTTTAACTTCTTTTTGGAAATCACTTTCAGGTTGCGTGAAATACCTCCACACCACCTCATTATTTTTTTCAAAGGGTTTTGCAAAATCCTTTAAACTTCTTAGAGCAACTTTTATTGCGGGTTCTTGCTCAGAGTCCACTAAAAACTCTTCTCTTTTCAAGAGTTGCAATGCTTCCTTTTCTTTTCCTTTTATGTACTCAAAGAATTTTTCGAGGCCTGCTTCCTGTCCAGGGATTAAATAAATTGGGCTTGTCCCGACTTTCATATGAGAAGTTTTTATTTTTTGATGAGATATAAGCTCTGAAAGAAACGCAGAAGTGAAAATCATATCCATGCCGACGAATCTTGCAATATGAACCGGGAGACTTGGGCCGTTTCTTTCGAGAAATTCTATTATTTTTTGTTTTATTAACTCAGGATTATTTATTTCCATTAAAAATTAAAATGCTCTTTTGTTATAAATGTTTTTAAGCATTAAAATTTTTTCCAGTTGACTTCATAATAAATAATGTTTCCCTCAGTGTCCTGAATCGCTAGAATAACTTTCTTTTTTGTTGAATTTGCAACCCTATTTTTTAGGATAAATTCTTCCCAGCTTGTTTTTTTTGAATGTGGCACCACTGATAGAAGCCATGTCGAATGGGCAATACCCGGTTTTTTACCTTTTTCATAGACAGAAAAATCTGCACCGTATTTAATTGCGGATTTTAATATTAAACCTTTTTTTCTTAATTCTTCGTAAACTCTATATTTCAATTCAAAGTTTTTGTTAATTCTTGTTAGTTTTTGTGATACATTTGATGAGGAAATTTTTTTATTGTTCTGGAAGATTTTCATTCCTTTATTTTTGAAAAGAAACATTGCTTCAAATGCGGAGTAAACTATTTTTTCTCCCTTCTTCTCTCCAAAAAAATTTTCATTGCATAAAGTGTATGCAACTTTTGAGTTGCTGGAGATTGTTCCCCCAGAAATGTTTGCTGTGAATTTTTCTTCTTTCATAAATTTAGTTGGAACGAAGATTATTTAAGTTTGTTGGGAGAAACCCAGAATTTAAAAAAGACCTCTTCTTAACAATTTGGTAATGGATGACAAACTCATTGAACTTAAGGGGGTGACAAAGCGTTTTGGAGATAATGTCGTTTTAAATGCAATCGATTTATCAATTCCAGAGGGAAAAATTACCGGAATAATTGGTGCGTCCGGGGAAGGTAAAACTACAATCCTGAAAATGATTGCTTCCTTTTACAAACCAAACTCAGGAAAGATTTATTATTTTAATCGAGATATACTAAAAGATACTAAGGAAATAAAAAAAGTTTTTGGTTTTGCAATCGAAAACGGGTCTTTTTATGAAAATCTTACTGTCGAAGAAAATCTTCTTTATTTTGGCAGGCTTTATTATGTCAGCGGAAAAATTTTAAAACCCCGTGTTGAAGGGCTTATGAAGTTTGTTGGACTTTTAGGAGCAAAGGATGTTCTTGCGAAAAACCTTTCTTTAGGTATGAAGAAGAGACTCGACATTGCCTGTTCACTGGTTCATAAACCCCGTGTTCTTATTCTTGACGAACCTACTGCAGATCTTGATCCTCTTTTACGTTTCCAAATAATGAAGATTATAAGGAAAATAAATTCTCATGGAACTACGATTCTTTTTACAACTCAGCTTTTGGAGGAGGCAGATAAGATCTGTGACCGGATTGCTATTTTATATAATGAAAAGATCCTTGAAGAAGGAGAATCAGCTAAGATAAAAGAGAAGTATCATACAAAAGACCTTGACGGAGTTTTCAGAAAAATATTTTCGAAAAAAGGCAGAAAAACGTATCAGGAATCAAAAGAAAAGAAGACTCCTCTGAAAGAAGAGAAACCTAAGGAGGAAAGGGAATCCAAAAAGGAATTTTGGAATTCCAAGGAAGAAGAGAAGGATAAGATAACAAAAGAGGAACTTGAGGAAGTGTTTTTTAAAAATAAAAAAAATAAGAGGACTAAAAAATGAAATCTTCGGGTTTATTTGCACTCCTGAAAAAAGATTTTATAATTTTTTTTAGGCACAAACTTTCAGCCATTTTAATAATCTTAATCCCGCTAATAATAATTATTGCTGCAGGATATGCTTATGACACTTCAAACTTATCAAATATTTATGTGGGAGTGCATCTCAATTCTTCTTCTGCGCTTTCTGAAAAAATTGTGAAGAGTTTTGGAGATAACGGCTTTCTTGTAAAAAATTACTCTTCGCAAAATGATTGTGTTGATTCAGTTAAGATGGATGCTGTACAAATTTGTGCAATTTTTGCAAATGATTCTATTGAAAATTCTACGCGCGGTTCAGTTACTTTTTATGTTGACTATTCAAAAATAAATTTGGCAAATACTCTTGTCAATGGAGCAGAAGGCAGTGTTTACAATGAATCAAATACGCAGGGAAAGGGTTATGTCCAGGATTTAATTAATTTAATTGATTCAGTTAAAGAGGAACTTCCAGGAATAAAAACAAATCTTGGGGTTGTTTTCTCAGAAGCTAATAACAATAAAATTTCTCTTGGGGAAGTAAGTATACCCATCACTCAATTTAATTCCGCACTTGATTATCTAAATTCGGCAAAGGCTTCATCAAATGATTCTGTCGTTCAGGGAAAAATCGCCAATGCAATTAGTTTGATCTCTTTATTGAAGCAGGAAAATGAAAATGTATCAGGGGTTCTCGGAAACGTCTTATCTTCACAGAATGAAGTTGTTAATAATTTGAGTGTCTCTCTTGATGATATAAACTCACTAAATGCAAAAGTTAGTTCAAAAAGCATAACCAGTGCTCAGGATATAATCTCTCCGATGAAGATAGATATTGAACCAATAAATACCAATTCAAAAAGCAGAGACTATATTATTCCTGTTTTAATATCTTTGATTCTTATGTTTGGTGCTCTTTTGTTATCTTCTACTCTTATTTTGAAAGAAAAGAAGACTATTGCATATTTTAGAAATTTTATGACCCCTACAAGAAGTTTTACTTTCGTCTTTTCGACTTATTTAACGTGCCTTCTTATTCTTATTTTTCAGTTTGTTTTAGTTTTCTTGGGAATAAAATTTATCTTGGGGATGGGGCTTGTCATTTCTCTTGAGTTGATTGTTACAATGCTTTTGGGATTTAGTGCGTTCATATTTATTGGAATGTTTATTGGATACTTATTTAGATCAGAAGAGTCTGTAATTTTTGCTTCAATGATTGTTGCAGGAGTATTCTTGTTTTTTTCCAATATAATTTTACCGGTACAAAATATTTCTTTGGGGTTAATGGAAATTTCTTTATTTAATCCAATGGTAGTTCTGGATTCTGCACTGAAAAAAATAATGCTTTTTGGCTTAGGTTTTGGGGAAATAGGGACTGAGTTAATTTACCTTGGCGGTTTCACGGTTGTTTTTTTATTTTTGAGTTACCTCTTGAGAAAGTTGACTAAGAGGGTGTTGTAATTTATTATCAAAAATCTATTAAACCCCTTTTCTTTTAATTTCTAATGGCACAAATTGATTTTGGAAAGATAGAAAAAAAGTGGCAGGAAAGATGGGAAAAGGAAAAAGTTTTTCATGTAACTGAGAAATCAAAAAAACCAAAATTTTATTGCCTGGAGATGTTTCCTTATCCGTCGGGGAGCGGGCTTCATATGGGGCATGCATGGAACTTTACTATTGGAGATATTTTTGCCCGCTTTAAAATTATGAAAGGATTTAATGTTCTACACCCTATGGGATTTGATGCCCTTGGACTGCCTGCTGAAAATGCTGCAATTCAAGCAGGCGAACATCCAGAAGATTATACAAATATTTCGGTTAAAAATTATATAAGGCAACAAAAAGAAATTGGGCTTTCTTACGATTGGGATAGGGTTTTGAGTACAGCTGATCCCTCTTACTACAAATGGGACCAATGGATATTCTTGAAAATGCTTGAGTCCGGTCTTGCATATCAAAAAGAGTCTGTCGTGAACTGGTGTCCTGATTGCAAGACCGTTCTGGCAAATGAGCAGGTTATTGACGGAAAATGCTGGAGACATGACAAGACAAAAGTTGAGTCAAAATATCTTAAACAATGGTTTTTGAAAATTACAGATTACGCTGACGAACTTTTGGATAACTTGGACAATATGGATTGGCCTGAAAAAACTAAAAACATGCAAAAGCACTGGATTGGAAAAAGCTACGGAACTGAAATTGACTTTTCCGTTGAGACGCCGATTTCGAATGTTGTTGTGGTTCATGGGGGAAATGCCGAAGAAGATAAAGATTATAATAAACACTGGATGCCTTGGCTAAAAGATGAATTAAGAAAAAAAAATATTGTTTGTGAGTTGCCCCAGATGCCAGTTGATTCTAAAGTCACTTACGAAATATGGAGAGATATTTTTGAAAGATTAAAAATGGATGAGAATTCAATTTTAGTTGGTCATAGTAGGGGAGGAGCATTTTTAGTGCGTTGGCTGGGTGAAACAAAAAAGAAAATTAAAAAATTAATTTTGGTTGCTCCATGCAAGATTGCGACTGCAGATTACAAAAAAACTTTTTATAATTTTAATATTAATCCGGAGGTTAATAATCTGATTGGTGAAATTGTTATTTTTTCCTCAGATAATGATATGAGCCATATAAAGGAGAGTATTAATGAATATAAAGAATCTCTTAATCCAAAATTAATCGAATTAACTAATAGGGGGCACTTAGTTGAGGAAAAATTCCCAGAGCTTCTTTCAGAGATTCTTACTGGGGAAAAATGGCCGGTATTTACGACGAGGCCCGACACAATTTATGGTGTGACATTTGTTGTTATTTCTCCTTATCACAAAGAATTGGATAAACTTGTGACGATGGAGCAGAGAAAAGAAGTTGACAAATTTTTGAAAAAGTTAAAGTCAGTTTCTGAAAAAGATATGATTGATTTGGAAAAAGAAGGTGCATTTACGGGGTCATACGCGACGAATCCAGTGACGAGTGAGAAAGTTCCGATTTACATTGGGAATTTTGTTGTTGCGGATTACGGTTCGGGAATGGTTATGGCTGTTCCTGCTCACGACAAGAGGGATTTTGACTTTGCAAAAAAATATGGAATAAAATTAAAAGTGGTAATACGCCCGACCGAGTTTGAACTTGATGAAAAAAAATTAACTGAGGCTTATGTTGATGAAGGAACCCTTGTCAATTCAGGTGAATTTGACGGGATGCAAAATTCAAAGGCAAAAGAAGAGATTACAAAATTTCTTGAGAAGAAAAAAATCGGAAAAAAGTCAGTTCAATTTAGACTTAAAGATTGGGGGATTAGTCGCCAAAGATATTGGGGGACTCCTATACCCATTATTTATTGTGATAAATGCGGAACCGTTCCTGTTCCTTATGAAGATTTGCCTGTTAAACTTCCTCATGATGTAAAATTTGGAGAAGGGAATCCTCTTTTGACAAATCAAAAATGGGTTGATACTATATGCCCCAAGTGTGGAGCAAAAGCTCGTCGTGAAACTGATACCATGGACACTTTTGTAAATTCCTCGTGGTATTTTTTGAGATACGCTGACCCAAAAAATAATAAAGAAATTTTTGACAAGAAGAAAGCGCTCTACTGGAACCCTGTAGATGTCTATGTAGGGGGTGCTGAGCATGCTTGCATGCATTTAATTTATTCAAGGTTTTATGTAAAATTCTTAAGAGACATCGGCTTATTGGATTTTGATGAGCCTGCTCTTAAACTTTTTCACCAAGGGATGCTTCATGCCGAAGGGGGAGAGAAAATGAGTAAGTCAAAGGGGAATGTTGTTTTACCCGAAAGTGTTTCAAATGTTTATGGTATGGATACTGCAAGATTCTTTTTATCCAGTCTTGCTTCTCCTGACAAGGATATCAATTGGGATGAAAAAGGGATTCAGGGAAGTTTGAGGTTCATAAAGAAAGTTTATGATTATTTTGAAAATTTTAAGCCCGGAAAAACCCCACAAGACTTGGACAATGAAATGAATGAAGCAATAAAAGAAATAACCAATGAAATTGAAAATTTTGAATATCGGAAAGCGACGATAAAATTGAGAGAAATTTTTGATAAAATTTCAAATGAGAAGTGCGGCAAAAAAACTGTAGAAGATTTTTTGAAACTTTTGAATCCAATTTGCCCGCATATAACTGAAGAAATTTGGGAAAAAATTGGAAATAAAGATTTTATTTCAACTTCTTCGTGGCCCGAGTTTTCAGAGGTTAAAGCTTCAAAAGAGGAGAGAAGGACTGTTTATGAAAAAGCAATTGAGGAAGTGGCGGAGGTCTTAAAGAAAGTAGAGGGCAAGGCGGAGAAAGTTTCAAAAGTTCATCTTTATGTTTTGCCATATGAAGTTGAAAATTATGATATTAAAAAGATAAGCTCCACATTAGGTAAGAAAGTTTTTGTTTATTCTGTTGCCGATCCTGAAAAGTACGACCCATCAGGACGTTCTAAGAAAGCTCGTCCTGGGATGCCTGCATTTTGGTTTGAATAATTTTAAAAACCCATTATTCTTTTTTGGAAAATGGTTGATAAAAAGGAAATATTAAAAGAGCTTGAAAGAAAGTTTGCTGAATCGAAAAAAGAGCTTGACTTCAAACCGACTTATGAAGAACTTGAAAAAGAATTTGCAATAAGTGACGGGGTTTTATCCAACGGCTTTGTTTCTGAAAACTTTTCACGACAGCTTTGCGCAAGGATAGTTGATTTTTACAGGGACTGGCATGGTTATTTGAATAATATTTTGATGCCTAACCCGTCTTTTTTTGCGGGTCAGACTGAGTCAAAAATATTTAACAATGAGGAAGACAAAAAGAAAGTGTGGAATTTAATCGGAATTTCAATGAAATTTTCGAGCATGCATTCACTTGTTGGCCTTACCCAGGATAAAGCAATAGAGAAACAATTTATAGATGAAGCATATTCAGAATGGGTTAATAATTTTAAGCCGGGTCTTACTTATCTTATGGACAAAGTTCACGAAGGCTGGAAAAAATAAGTTTTTTAAAATACTAACTTTTTTATAGACAATTTCTCTTAATTAATTATGGATAAATTTCCGGAGGAAAAAGAGGGTTCTTCAGTTGTGTCTAACTCATCAAGAAAAGTCTTTTTTGTCTTGGGGGTGTTAATTATCCTTGGGTCAATATTTTATTTTTTGATTTTAAATCCCAACTCTGTAAAACCTATGTTAAAATGTGGAGACGGGACTTTTAATGGATACTGTTCTTTAACTCTCCCCTATTTTTGTTCTAATGGAACTTTAGTTGAAAATGCTAGCCTTTGTGGGTGTCCAAGTAGTTTTAAATTGAATAATGGTTTTTGTTCATTAAATCCAAATTCTGTTTGTATAAATTCTATTACTCTTGCCAACACTGTATTTTGCGGTTGCCCTGCCAACGTAAATTTGAGTAATGAGAGCAGGACCACTCTAACAAGAAAATGTGCCTTTGTTTATAACTCTTCATCAAAGGCAATGTATTTTAATTATTCTTTTAAAAATTCGAATGCGGACAATGTTAATGGAACTATCGCATTTTTGTTTAGGCAAAGTGTTCTTGATTACTTGTTGAGTCTCCCCCATTTTAAAATCTATTCGGCAAATGAAACTCCTAGGCGCGATGAATTTAAAATCTCAAGGATTGATAATTCTATTCAATCTGATTCTTTGGCATCACTTGTTACAAAAATAGAAAATTTGTACCCTAATTCAAAAGACATGCAAGCAAAAGTTGCAATAAGTTTAGTTCAAGATATTCCATATAATGAGTCTCCAACTACAAAATTCTTTGGAACAACTGTTGGAGTTACAAGGTATCCTTATCAGGTTCTTGGAGAAAATCAGGGTTCGTGTGAGGGTAAATCTGAACTTCTTGCTTACATTTTGCAGAAGATGGGTTTTGGAGTCACGTTATTTTATTTCCCGAAGGCAAATCACGAAGCGCTCGGAATAAAGTGTCCTCTTCAGTATAGTTACCTTGGAACTGGATACTGTTTTGTTGAGTCTACTGAGCCAAGCCCAATTTCGTTTAGCCAGGGCAATTACCTTGATGTTAACGGCGGTGTGGGCAGATTAAACGAAACTCCCGAATTAATCCTGATTAATAATAATGGGATAGGTCTTTCTGGAAATTTACCAGATTATTCAGATGCTGAGGAACTTAATAATTTAATGGATAAACTTGCTTCTGGCGGTTCATTAAATTTTATTGAAGAAGCTAGGCTTAAGAGTTTAGATAAAAAATACGGTATTAGTTTTTAATTTTCTAATTTCGCTTTAATCCTTCTTACTCCTGCCGAGGAAGATTCTTCTTTAATGATTTTAAATCTTCCGAGCTCTCCTGTTCTTTTTACATGGGGTCCTGTGCAAATTTCCTTGCTTGAAAATCCTTTCTGGTTTTTTTCGTTGATTATTGTGTAAACTGAAACTCTTTCAGGATATTTTGTGCCAAATTCTGCTTGTGCTCCACTTTTGATAGCCTCTTTAAGAGGCATTTCTTCCAGAGTAACTGGGAGGTTTTCTTTTATTCTTTCATTAACCCAATTTTCAACTTTCTTCTTTTCTTCGTCAGTTAATTTTCTTGGAAAATTAAAATCAAATCTTAATCTCTCTGGAGTTATATTTGAACCTCTTTGAGCAAGATTATTATCCTTAAGTACAACTCTTAGGGCTTCATTCAGTAAGTGTGTTGCCGTGTGGAGTTTTGTAGTTTCAACCGAGTTATCTATAAGTCCTGATTTGAATTTTCCTGCCGACGCTGTTTGGGATAACTTTTGATGCTTTTCATATTCATTTTGGAAATCTTTTTTGTCAAACCTTATTTTATTATTTTTGCATTCTTCTTCAATCATTTCAAGAGGAAATCCATATGATTGGTATAAAAGAAAAGCTTCCTTCCCCGAGAGTTCTTTTTGATGAGCAATTAAATCTCTAAAAATTTTTAGCCCCCTTAAAATTGTTTTGTTGAAATTTTCTTCTTCTCTTTCTAATTCTTCAGTTACCTTTTTTTTATCAAGTTTGTAATCTGAGTAAATTTCAAAAACAGGCTCTGCAACTTTTCCCGTAAAATTTTCAATTCCGAGATTCTTAGCATATCTAACAGCTCTTCTAATCAATCTTCTCAAGACATAGCCCTGCTCAGAATTTCCAGGGTTGACCCCGTCGGAGATTATAAAAACTGCAGCTTTAATGTGGTCTGCTACAATCCTCATTGGTTTTTTGTTTTCTTCTTTAGAATATTTTTTATTAGATAACCCTTCAATTTTTTCTATAATTGGTTTCCACATGTCAGCTTCGTAGTTGTCCTCAAGACCATTAAGGACAGCGATGGTTCTTTCGACTCCCATACCTGTGTCGATGTTTTTCTGGGATGCTTCTATATAACTCCCGTCTTTCTCTTTTGTGTACTGCATCAAAACATCATTCCATATCTCAACCCAGTTTTCATCGTCGGGGTCGAAAGTTTTTGGGGCAGGTTCATTGTTCAGTTTCCAATAAAACATTTCGGTATCCGGTCCGCACGGACCTGTCAGACCTGCAGGTCCCCACCAATTATATTTTGATTCATAAACCCCTCCTTTAAGATATGCTATTCTTTCTTTTGGGATACCCAAAGATATCCAGGTTCTTGCAGCTTCGTCATCCAGGGGAACCTGTGGTTCTCTTTTGTCTCCCCCAAAACATGTAATTGCTAATCTTTCTACCGGAATTTTCAAGACTTTTGTCAGGAATTCAAATGAGTATTCTATTGCCCCTTTTTTGAAATAATCTCCCAGGGACCAGTTTCCAAGCATTTCAAAAAAGGTATGGTGGGTAGTGTCCCCAACTTCATCTATGTCGACGGTTCTTATGCATTTTTGAACGTTAACCAACCTTTTCCCTAAAGGGTGTTTTTGTCCAGTCAAGAAAGGAACTAATGGATGCATCCCGGCTGTTGTGAAGAGAACTGTTGGGTCATTTGCAGGAACAAGGGAAGCTCCCGGAATTTCTTTGTGTTCTTTCTCTTTGAAAAAATCAATATATTTTTTTATTAATTCTTGGCGATTCATTCAAGAACAAGAATTTAATTATTTTAAAGTGTTTTGATTGGGCTATTGCATTTCTTCTAAAGACCTTAACTTTTCCTGAATCTCTTCAAGTTGGCTTTTTACTGTGCCTGTCCCTTTAGAAAGAGTTATTTTCTTTGAAGCTGAGATTTTTTCTTCCTCTTCATATTGATTTTCGTGTTCTAGAATTTTTGGAACTTTAACTGCTGGGAGAATTTTTTGGAGACGTGTTAAATTTCTTTTGATTTCCCCGAACCTTTTCAGAATCATCGCTTTTTTTTGAAGTTCCTGAATCCTTAATTCTTTATAATTTGTAATGCTTTGAGAAACCTTTAGTATGCTTACCTCAGATTTTAAAATATCTTTTTTGCCCTCTATACTCTCCGATGCTGTAAGCATAATATGTATTGGGTTTTCTACTCTTCCCTTAGAAGTTTTTTTTATCAATTTTTTCTTTTTCATTTTAGACTTTAGAAAAAATGTCTTTGTCAACTTTTTCAATTTTTTCTTTCATTTCCTGGATTTCATCTTCCCAGGTTGAAAGTTCGGACTCTTCTTTTTCTTTAAGACTCTTTGTTTCCTCAAGAAGTTTTTCAATTTCATCAATTTTCTCTCTTGTTTCCCTAAATACATGAAGTGCTTCTTCAAATCTTTCAATTTGGACAAAGACCGGTTCGCTTTCAATTACCCTCTCTTTTGGCATTACTCTCAGGGGCAAATCCATTTTTATTTTCTTTGTTTCAGGTTTTTGAATCTTGTTAAACTTTGGTAAAGGCATTAAATCTTCTTCTTTTATCTGAGGCTCCTCATCTTCGTAGTCTTCATCTTCGCCGGAGACCGCATTTTTTATTGATTCCCTTGAAAACTTATCTCCCATAGAAGAATTTGGGAAGCTTGGAAGTTCATGTACTTCTGATTCATCATAATCTCGAAAATCTGGGAGTGTAGGGGGTAAACTTGGGAGTTCTGGAAGTTTCGGAATTTCAGAATTCTTTTTTTCGTTCTTCTTAGAAAATAATCCCATTAATACATTACACCTCTAAATATATAATAGAGTATATAGTTTAAAAAGGTTTTCTGGGTTGGGAGAGAGAAAAGTTTAATGATTTTTGGAGGTTGGAATCCAAAAAAACCGAAAGTTATTTTAAGGGGATGTTTTTTTAATAATTCATGCTAAATAAACTTCTTGAGGAGATAATAATTTCTGTTGTGGGCAAGCAAGCGACGGGAATAGTTGAACTTCTTAATACTCCAAAATATGTTAATGAATTTATCCTGGCAAAAAAACTTGATATGACCATAAATCAGACGAGAAATATTCTTTACAAAATTTCAGATTATGGTCTTGTTTCCTCGGTAAGAAAAAAGGACAAGAAAAAAGGATGGTATACTTATTTTTGGAGATTTGAAATTTTGAAATGTCTCGAATTTTTGAAGGAATTATTATTAAAAGATAAGTTGCAAATTGAAAATGAAATAAAGACTAGAGGTTCAAAAGTTTTTTACGTTTGCGAGACCTGCGGGCTTGAGTATGATGAGGACCAGGCTCTTCTTATGGATTTCACGTGTGATGAATGTGGAGAAGTTTTTACCGTTAGAGAAAATTCAAAATTGATAAAAGATTTAGAGAAGGCACTCGGAAAGATTGATGAAAAAATTTCTTTAGTTGATTCTGAGATAGAAAAAGAACAAAGTAAGCTCGATAAGAAGAAAGCAATTGAAGCTAAGAAAGAAGAGAAAGAAAAAGCGAAGAAAAAAGCTGAGGAGAAAAAGAAGCGTGAGGCTAAAAGAAAGGAAAAAGAGAAAGATA
>JBJKQI010000058.1:0-4893 GCA_046705565.1 Candidatus Pacearchaeota archaeon
TTTTTCAATTCTTCAATTTCTTTTTTTGCGGCTTCGAGTTCAAGACGAACTTTTCTCTCGTGCTTGTGGTGAACGTGGTCTCTGTAAATGTAATAAAAGCTTAGCGGGACAAATATCATATAAGCCACTTCCATAACCGGGTTTGTGAGTATTGGTGTAACATTAAACCCAAGGACGTACATTGGAGGCTCCTGTGAAGCCATTTGAGACATAGCCAGAGCTCCTATCGCCGGAATCACATGTGAAAGTGTGTGAAAAAATCCTAGAACCCCAAGTCCAATTATTCCAAGAATGCTTGATTTCTCCTTTACCTTTTCAGAGACAGTTTCCTCGTCATAATCCAATTTATTTTTCTTTTTTCTAAATTTCATTTTTAATGAAGAAAATTTCATATTATAAACCTTTTTGAGAAATGTTTTCTAATGTCTGTATCTTCCCCTCTTTTCAATTGCGACAAGTCTCTCAAAAACTTTTTTTGCCTCTTTTGGTTCAACAGAATTATACCCTTTTTCAAATGAATAAAAAAGCTTCTCCCAATTTTGGAAGTGCTTTGCTTCAAGCGCCTGTTTTAATAAATGGATGTCAACTCCTTTTTGTTCATATTTTCCATTAAAACTTCCAAGTCCAAAATCGATTATCCAAACTTTTCCGTCCGACAAAATCATATTT
Organism: Candidatus Pacearchaeota archaeon; assembly: GCA_046705565.1. Classification (GTDB taxonomy): domain Archaea; phylum Nanobdellota; class Nanobdellia; order Pacearchaeales; family GW2011-AR1; genus GW2011-AR1. The sequence continues at coordinate 670 of JBJKQI010000058.1, forward strand.
GATGTTGTCAAATCGCCGTGAATTATTCCTGTTTTGTGAAGCTTTCCAACTTCAACGCCAATTTTGTTCATAACTTCAATCTGCTTTTTTTCATGGTAACTATTTAATTTATCAGATAATTTGTCGCCGTCAATCAAGGGGATTATAATTTCTCCTTCATTTTTTGTTTCAAGAGGGGCTGGGACGTTAACAATCTCAGAGGCTTTCTTTAATATTTTTGTTTCAGATTTTGTTCTGTGCTTTATTATTTTTTTGTCAAGTTCGGGAATCCTGTAATCTTTTTTCAGTCTTTCTTTTACAACATTTTTCCCGTCAACATAAATTACTGCTTCAGCTCCGCGCGACAAAATTTTTTTAACCATATATTACTAAATCTAAAAAGGTTTTAAGGTTTATCCTTCATCCCAGAATATGATTAGTGCCATTGATGCAAGTACCGAGAAGTCAACAACCATACAGTATTTGCATATCGCATGAAGCACAAAAAATTGTAGATACATAAAATAGAGTGCCATAACTGAACCTAAAATCATACCCGTTGTTAAGGCAATTTTCTGATATCTTTTTGGTTTTTTTAATTCAAAGATTATTAATATTGCAAGAATTGGAAAAGCAACAAGACCGATATGGGAATTGTTTATTCCGAAGAATAGTTTTTCATATTGTGAGGTCTGAACAATTGTACAACTGCTTGAGGCTCCCCCGCATGCCTCATTTAATGGAACAAATGAAAGTACAATCGACGCTGCAAGTGACAAAACCATAAGGACAAGTATAATCTTGTACTTCGTTTCTTTTTTCATTCTCCTAATAGAAAAATATATTTTAAAAGGGTTATGGAGCAACTGGTTACTTCTTCAGGAAAGTTTAAAAGTAATAAAACCTTAAAACACACATGGTTGAAACTAAAACCTCAGGAATGGCAATTGCTTCGATGGTTTTGGGAATATGCTCTGTACTTTTATTCTGGGTGTTTATTCTCGATATTATTTTAGGAATTCTGGCAGTAATATTTGGTTTTGTTGCTTTGAATGAAATAAAGAAAAAAGGAACCAAAGGAAGAGGCATGGCTATTGCAGGAGTTGTCACAGGATTCGCCGGAATCCTTATTGTTATAATTGCTGTAATTGCGTGGACAGCTTTCATAGTCCCTGTAATGAAAAATAGCATAAGCAATATGAACTTTACGCAAAACTTAACTTCAAATTTTACTCAATACCCCTAATTAGAATTTCATACCTTTTCCAAATTTCTTCATTAACTTTTGCATTTGTCTTGGATTCATTCCTTTGCTCATGTCAAAGTCAGAAGAATCTTTTATCATACTTTGAAGCATATCATATTGTTTCAAAAGTGAACGTACATCTGAAGAATTAACGCCGGCACCATGTGCGATTCTTGAGATTCTTTGAGTTTCTTTTTTTATTATTTCAGGATTTTCTCTTTCATAATTGGTCATTGATTTAACAATGTGCTCCCACTTTGCAACCTTCTTTTGCTGCGTGTCCAAAACCCCTTCAGGAATTTTAGCGTTCCCAAGTCCCGGGACCATTGATTTAATTTTGTCAAAACCTCCAAGAGAATTCATTGACTTTACCTGTTCAATAACGTCAGTTAAAGAAAGTTTTCCTTCCTTTATTTTTTCCTCCATCTCTTTTTGCTTGTCTTCATTTGTAACAGACTTAACTTTCTCAATTAAGGCAGCCAAGTCTCCCATTCCAAGCAAACGAGACAAAAAGGATTCCGGATTAAAAGTTTCAATGTCATTAATTTTTTCACCTGTTGTAATAAAATAAACTCCGGACTTAGTTTCAGAGCAAGCTGAAATTGCTCCTCCGCCTTTTGCCGTTGAATCCATTCTTGTAATTATAACTCCTGTGATATTTAATGACGCAGAAAACTTTTCAGCCTGATTTTTTGCGGCCTGGCCAATGTCGCCCGGCATAACCAAAATTGTCTCGTCCGGCTTTATTTCCTTATTCAATTTTTCAATTTCTTTAACAAGCTCTTTATCCAAGTCATGACGCCCGGCGGTGTCAACAACAACAAGGTCAAACTTTTCAAGTTCTTTTTTATTCCCTTTCCAAATTTTAACAGGGTCCTTTTCTTTTAAGTCTGTAAAAACTTTAAGATTGTGCTGCTCTCCCAATTGAAGAAGCTGTTCCTTTGCTGCAGGCCTCCAAACATCAAGGCCAACAAGTGCAACTTTTTTCCCTCTTTTCTGAAAATAATTTCCAAGCTTTGCAACCGTGGTTGTTTTACCCGAAGCGTAAAGTCCAACGAGCATTATAATTGTTCTACCTTTTTCCTTAAGCTTCAATTCCTTTTTGTCTCCAAGAATTTTCACAAGTTCATCATGAAGCGTCTTAATTAAATGTTCTTTTTTCTCAATTCCTTTTATTTTTTCATCATATGCAACTTTCCTTAACTTTTCAGAAAGTTCTTTAATCAAAACAATAGAAACATCCGCCTCAATAAGTGCTCTCTGAAGCTCACGCACAATCCCGTCTACTAAATTCTTATCCAAAAATATCGCATTTGATATCTTGTCTGTTGCTTTCTTAAGTGCTGCCCCGAGTTTTTCTAACATGTGCGATTAGCCATACGCTTCGGCAATTTGCAGCAATTCTTTTGAATTGCTGGATTTAGTTAGTTTTAGAAGTAACAAGTTGATTATTAAGTTTTTGGGTTAATTAAAAGACCTAAAATTTGAATCATTCCAAACCCAATTTCTCAATAAATATTTTTTTGTCAAATTTTTCCAAATCTTTATATTCCTGACCAACTCCAAGATATAAAATTGGCTTTTTTGTGATATATCCAACTGAAAGGGCAGTTCCACCTTTTTCGTCGATATCGGCTTTGGATAAGATTATTCCGTCAATTCCGATTGTTTCATCAAATGCTTTAACCTGGTCAACCGAGTCATTTCCTGTTATTGATTCTCCTAAGAAGATAACTCTGTCAGGCTTTGCAACTCTTTTTATTTTTTCCATTTCCATCAAAAGATTTTTTGCTGTGTGCATTCTTCCGGCTGTGTCGATTAAAACAGCTTTTATGTTATTTTTTTTGGCGTAAGCAATTGCATCAAATCCAACAGCCGCTGGGTCACTTCCATACTGATGAGAAATAACTGGAATCTCAAGTTTTTCGCCGTGTTCTTTTAATTGTTCAATTGAAGCAGCCCTAAATGTGTCAGCAGCACCAAGGACAGACGCAATCTTTTTGGATTTCAAAAGAGAAGCAAACTTAGCAATTGTTGTAGTTTTACCGGCCCCATTTATCCCACAAAATAAAATCACATAAGGAGATTTTTTTTCTTCAATTTCTTTAATAATATCAAATGGAGGAACCAAAACTTCATCTAATATATCTCTTAATCCTTTCTTTATTAAATTCGCAATTTCCTTTTTCTCTAGATTTTTGCCAACAATTTTCTCTTTTAGTTCATAAATCATCTTATCTGCAACTTCAAGTGCGACGTTATTCTCCAAGAGAATCATTTCAAGGTCTTCAGAATACTCTTCAAACTCTTCTGTTGAAATTGTTTTTTTGCCGGAAAAAACATTTTTGAAGAAATGTTTTTTTTCTTTTGTCTCTTCAATATCTTTTGATGACTTCTCTCTTTCTATATCTTTGGAAACGTCTTCGCCGACTTTCCTTTCTTTTTCATCGAAAACTTTCTTTTGAGGTTCAACGTAAATATGTTCTTCAATTGGGCGTGCTTTTTCAATAGCTTTTTTAGCATGTTCTCCCAATACTTCCCCGCCCATTAACTCATCAACGGTTTGAACAGGGGGAACTTCCACATATTGTTTTTTTAGAGATTCATTTTTCAATTCTTCATCAATGGTCTCTTCAGAAATTTCTTCAAGCTTCTTTTCTTTCTTTGGCTTTTTCTCATGAACCTTTTTCTCAATTTTTTTAGTCTTTTTACTAGGGACCTCTTCTTTAATTTTCTCGGGTTCTTCCTCTGCTTCAGAGACTTTTCCCATCCAATTTTTCAGCTTTTCTTTTAGTTTTCCAAACATAAAAAAACAAAAAAATCAAAGTTTAAATGAGTTTTGGAGCCTAAATCCAAGGTCTAAGGGATTATTTCAGGACCAAAATATTTTTCATAAAGAAAATCTTCTTTTTTTACAATTCCTGACTCAATTAATTTTTTTATCTCAGGAACGTTCTCGCGAATTGTTTTTATTATGTGTTTTATTGAATCACAAATAA
>JBJKQI010000059.1:0-8695 GCA_046705565.1 Candidatus Pacearchaeota archaeon
AGGCGCTGACAAGGTCCTTGCAGACCTGAAGAGGTATAGCCTCATGGCGTGAACCTGCGAAGAGCACCGAGCCTCCGTCAACGTTGAACTCGAAGAAGGAACCCTTTTTGGAGTCCTTTAAAGGAACCGAAAATGTAACCATATTAAACCCCCTTGAAAAAAAGATGGGGGCTCTTCTTGCTATATTTTTTTGAAAGTCAAGATTTGTTTATCAATTTTTTTACGGTTTTTTTGTTTTTTTATTTTTACCTTATTTTTCCAATTCTCTAGGATGAAACATCGAATGAACTTTTTTCAAATCATTTATATCAAGATGAGTGTACTTCTGTGTTGTGCGTAACGACTCATGTCCCAATAACTGACTTACAAACCTGATGTCAACTTTGTTCTTGACCAAGTGTGTTGCCACGCTGTGACGGAACGTATAACATGAAACCTTTTTATTGATCCTTACATTTTTCATGACCTGCCTTATAACACACTTGTTCAATGTCTCCCTGTCAAACTTCTGTCCCCGTTCAGTTAAAAACAAATATCCTTCATCCTTTAATTTACCCTTCAACATGAACTTCCTTGCTTTTGACAAATACTGCTCGATATAAAAAATAGCATGTTGTCCAACTGGAACCATTCTTGTTTTATTTCCTTTACCCTTTACTATAATTGCAATGTGTTCCTTGAAATCAATGTCATTGATCTTCAAATCTGCAAGCTCGCTTGTTCTAATCCCAGATGAATAAAACAATTCGACAATAGCCTTGTTCCTCATGCCGATCGGTGTATTTGTCTTAATCTTCGTTAATATTTCCTTTACTTCTTCCTCGGTTAATACACTTCGTGGTAACTCCCTCTCTTCCCTCGGAAGTTCTGTCAAGATCATGGGATTTTTTAGAATATAATCATTCTTTATTAAATATTTGAAAAAGTTTCTTAACGATATGATTTTTAACTTTATTGTCTTACTGCTCAAACTCTTGCCCATTCTGTCCTTATAGAATGTCAGATAGTTTACGAAATCGGCAATGGTTTCTTTAGTGATCTGTGTAATTGCTTTTATACTCACATAATTACTTTCAATGTAGGAAAGAAACTTTTTGATTTCATGCGTATAGGATGAAACAGTTCTTTCGGAAAAATTCCTTGCGATTAAATAATCAGAGAAATAATTTAAATAGTTTTCAAACTTCATAATAAGTCTCCTTTGGGTTTAGAATATAAATTCGTTATGTGATTTATTTTTAAAAAATAAATTTTTAATATTTATTACGAGGATGATTGATCTTGAGGATATCCTGCAAGTTCAAGGTGTCAACATGAAGATAACCTTTTGTTGTAAGAATTGAACTATGTCCAAGCATCTTCTGGATATGAAGAATATCCATTCCGTTTATGAGACAATGAGTCGCACATGAGGAACGAAGGGCATAAGGTTTGAATCTTTTAATTTTGAACTTTGAAAAAGTATATTTTATTGCATCATACAATCCATGAGAAGATAATTTTTTGCACTTACCGATCAAAGTTATGAAGAGATAATTGACGGTTTTATCTTTCAAGTTCTTTGGCCTAACCTCCTTTATATACTTTTCTATCCAGTTTAAAGCAGTGTCTCCGATCGGCACGACCCTGTCTTTGCTCATCTTGCCTTTTTCAATGAATAACTCTTTTTTATTAAAATCAATATGATTCAACTTTATATTTGCCAGCTCAAACGGGCGAATGCCAGTTGAATATAAAAGCTCAAGGATCGCCTTTGATCTTATGCCATAGTCATTATCAGTTCTTATTTTGTTTAACGAATCAAAAACCTGTTCCTTGTCTAAAGGTTTGATATGATTTTTTATCTCCCTTTCATTTTCAATGTTTATGGCAGGGTTTAAGAAAATGATATTGGAATCAACAAGGAACTGAAAATAAATTCTCAAGGCAATTATAAGCTTGGGATACATCCATTCAAGATGCTTGATGGCTTTAAAATGTTTAAGACATTCTATGATGTCATTTTCATTAACAAGCTTGTCATCTTGAAGTTTTTTTTCATTGAAATATTCTTTTACTTTTTTTAGAATACTTCTGTAGCCATTGATAGTACTTTCTGCCTTGTGATTTAATCTTAAATGATCAAGAAACAAGTCAAGATACTTCATACTTCCTCCTTATGAAAGTTATATTTAATTAAAAGTATTTATATGCTTAAAATTGATGTTCAACAGTTCAAGTAAAGCTAACTATTGAATAATTGATGAGTTACAATAATTCAACTCGAAAGTTCAACTGTGTTCAGCTTGTTTAAGCTGGCTGTAATACTTTTTGTTCTTTAATCTTTTCTTCAAGCTGAGCGGGGGTGAGAATAGTGTTCAAGAAATCAAGATCGCTGTAATTGCCTGATAATTTATACTGATATGCTGTTCCGGCTTTAGATTTTATGTTTTGAAGATATTCATACTCTTTTAATATCCTGATATTGTTTCGTACTTGAGCAAAACTCCACGATGTATATTCCCTGATGTCCTTTCTCTCAAATATTACTTTGTCTGCCGGAATATTGTTCTCTTTTGATTTGTCAGAAACGTATTTTTTTATTAACTCTAAAAGTTCCCTTGCAGGCCTTGGCAGATCATCGAGAGTATTATCGAGTAATCCATCCTTTAAAAGGTCGTATGCAACACTGTAATCATTTATAGTACACTCGATAAACTCAAGCACCTCGTTGTTTTCTAGCTTCATCTTTTTAACTTTTCTTTGGAACTGATGAAGGAATGCAATTACGTTTATGAGCTTCAATAACTTTTCATTGTCTCGCCTTGTTTGAAGTCTGGATGAAGGAAAAGTCAAAAGGGTCGCATAGGGATTGAATACGTGAATTTTTTTTAACAGCCTTTGAGCATAAATATGCTTTTCCCTTATTTTGTTTAGTTCCTTTCTTGACAGATGTCCTTCGAGAGTATACTTTATCCTTTGGTTATGGTGAATGAGCTTTGTCTGCTCTTCCGACTCATCTATTGCAACAACAAAACAACGATTTAGATTTTCAGGGTTTAGCTCACCATTTGTTGTTGTCTCGACAAGCGCAATCGGGCCGTTAACCTTGATCGATACAGTTTTAATCTGTCCTGTTACCGGGTCTTTCATTGGAATCGCTTTTGTTATAAACTTTTTGGTGATAAGTTCACGCAAAGGATAGTCGCTGTCTCTCGAGCCTTCCTTCTCTCCGATTACAATGAACTTGTTTTTAAGGTCGTCTATACCGAAATAATAGAGTGCTTGGGCGGATAGATCGCTTACACTTTCAAGTTCTTCCGGGGGACAGAGAGTTTCAACGATGTCAACAAGCTGACTCTTTCCAGCACCACTTCGAGAAATAATTATTGAATGCAATGGATTGTCAAGCAACCTTGATGTCATTATAAGATATAACAGAATCTTGTTTTTATCTTCCCTTACATAGCCTAGCTTTGTTATATCACTTGCTAGCTCTTCAATGAGATTTTCATTTTGCAAAAATTTTGTTCCGATGTTTTTTTGATAATCAGTAAGTTCAGGCTTTATCTTTTTCTTCTCGTTTGCCTTCTTCTCAATGTGGTTTTCAATGACTTCAACTATCTGGTTTAGATCACTTTCAAGCTGTATCTGATCTCGAATATTGAACTTGTCCATCAAATTGAAAATGAAGTTTTGCCTGTCCCTGTTTTTATATAACTCAACAGAATCCATAAAGACCTCTGTTTTGGTGAATGCTTTGATATTTGCTTTTAACCTGATCGCATTTTCAGTGAAGTTACCGATTACCCTGTAAGAAAGATGTGGAAGCTGAAACAAGAAACCGTTTTCAATTTCCTGAATCATGTCTGTGCTGATTGAGTTTTCAGTTTCACTTTTTTTAAATATATTTTCCAAATATGAGCTTGCTTCGGGGGTTTTTAATTGATCAAAGTCAATGTTTATCCTTTTAGTTGAAACGCCATTTTTGGTCAGTTCAAAGAAAAGCCTCTCCTTGCCGTCAAAGGTAAATACAGCTTTCCTGATGTTGTTAGTTTTAAAGAAATCAACATATTTAAAATCCTCGCCTGTTAAAAAAGAGACATTGGGATAATTGGCTTGAATCAAAAGCAATGCCTCGATTGGTGATAAGGTTAATATCACTTCAGAATTATTTTTAAGAAAAGAGGAATTAAAGATGCCTTCATCGTTTAAATACTGTAGTTTAGTTTTGCTTTGCGGATGAGGATTAAAGAATACAATGTTTACTATAACCTTGGCTTCATCATAAATGGGAATTGTGATATTATTGACAAACTCTTCTTTGTTATTTTTAATTATCCCAAGTTCAGCAAAGCACTCCAAAAGTTCAGAGTTTGATCCGATTATCTCTAATAAATTACCGGCAGAATAACCGATATTGAAGTTATCAAAGATATAGTTTTCATAAACCCCAAGGTTCTTTATTAAGGAAAGAATCCGTTTATTTTCCCTGATATTTGAGTTACAGTTCTCGATATATTTGGCTAGATAATTCTGTTTTGTCATAAAAAGCTCCTTTTTACTTTGTAAAATATATAATTCATAATTGTACACAATATTATTGAATTAATAAATTTTGATGTCAAGAAAATTTTGTTAAAAAAATAATTGTTTTTTGAGTGATTTATTATTATATTGTTTGTATGAAAGAGATATCAAAAAACATAAAAGAATTGCGGAACAAATCAGGTTTATCATTAAGGGCTTTGGCGGAAAAGGTCGGAATATCCCACAATACTTTGGCAACTTATGAAAGAAATGATGTAGTTCCTACCGTAACTAACGCAATTAAAATCTGCGAATACTTCAAGGTTCCAGTTGAATACCTGCTTTACGGTAAAAAGACAACCACAGATTTTAACGATAGCGAATTATTAAATCTTTTTAAAGAGATTGATGAATATGAAGAATCAGACCGGAAGGTTACTAAAAATATATTAAGAAAACTGATTAAAAATATAAGAGAAAGGAAAAAAATCGAAGAAGAAATAAAATAATTATTTATCTTTATTTAATTTTTTATATATCGCTAATTGTTCTTCTAAAATTTTATCAGATCCCCATGCTGTAGCTGCTAGCCAACTAAATTTTTTATTATACTCAAATTCTTTTTTTTCATTTTTAATTTTTTCCCTATTTTTATAGTTTATTTCATGCTCGGGTTCTAACCAGGCATGTTGAAATAAAGTTCTAACTTGTAATTCAAAAACATTTGGAAAATCATCATCATCTTTATGTAATGAAATTAATTCAGTGGGAATACTATGGATTGATTGATATCCTTCATATTCAAATGTTTTAGGATTTGAACTTTCTCTATATTCATATTCAATTTCTGGAAAAATATCATTTTTAATTTTTTCTGATACTTCTCTTGCTACGCTTGTAAATAAGACTAATAATCTAACACCAATTATATCTTCAATAATTTTAAATGGCATGTGATATTTTTTTGTATCTGATAACGCTTTCCTCATAAAACTTTTTTTTGATTTAACTCTACCACTGATGCAATCTAAATAATTAATCGAGCTTAAAGAATCTTCTAAAGTATCAACTATTTCATTTTTAATAACTATTAATTTTTTATTAATTTTATTATATCTTTCTCTTAAATAATCTTCAGTTATATTCATTTATAATAACTCTCTTCAATTTCATCTTCAACAGTAATATATTTTTTTCCATTTTTATCTTTTATATAATCTTCTGGGTCCAAGCTTTCATTAAATGGAAAAATTATTTCGATTCCTGATTTTAATATAAAAATATTGCTTTTTATTTTTGATTTAACTTCTGAAAAATCTATTTCAAAAACAGCATCACTTTCTATAGATTTGGGTATGTGTTTAAAAAATATTTCTTTTGCTTGTCCTGTTAAATTTCGCGATATTTCATTTAAAGTTTTTGGAGGAAAATTATTTGATAATAGTTGACTAAATAGAGCTCTTACACTTTGTTTTTCTTCACTAGTATTTGATTTGTTATATGATTCTTTTAAAGTTGAGATTAAAATTGTAGTTCCTCTTGTTGATAATAATTCTATTTTTCCTTCTAAAAATTTATCAAGCCAATAATCAGATGAGCCTTGTATCCTATTTGCTGTTTTATCTATAATTATTCCTTTTAGCAAATCATTCCTATCAATTTTTTTATTTGTATCAAAAAATGCTGCTTTTCTCGCACTTGAAGATTTGCTAAAAGCATTTTTGATTTCTTTAATATTTGGAATTCCTTTTTGTTCATTTAATTGAATTGGATTATCAGAAGGATATGCCCAAACAGCACATCTATAATTATTATTTTCAACTTCGCCTATGCCAATAGTCAATAATAGCTCTCCTGTTCTATCATCTATGCATGAAGATAATTTTTTAGCTAATTTTAAGGCAAAATCATTTTTTTCTTCTTTCTTGCCATTTAAAATTCTGATAATTAATTCACGGGTGTCATTATTTCGTGTGTCTGAAAATCTAAAATGAAAAGGTTGTTTTTTAGTTCCTTTTGAGACTGTGCCAGCAAAAGAATCAATAAATATAGTTTTCAAATTATCATCTAATGTAATTTCACCACCAAAAGGATTTATGTTATGTGAGTTTGGAACTACCCTATAGACAAATAAATTATTTAATTTGACATCTTCCATTTTTGCCTACTTCTTAAAATAATCTGTTTAATAATTTTTAATTGAAATGTCTTAATTATTATAAATTTTTTGCTATTGACTCACAACAAAAAAATAAAAAAACAAAAAAAATGTAATAAAAATTGTAAACAAGTCTTGACTTTCAAAAAAATATAGCAATCTTTGCCCCCATTTTTTTCAAGGGGGTTTAATATGGTTACATTTTCGGTTCCTTTAAAGGACTCCAAAAAGGGTTCCTTCTTCGAGTTCAACGTTGACGGAGGCTCGGTACTCTTCGCAGGTTCACGCCACGAGGCTATACCTCTTCAGGTCTGCAAGGACCTTGTCAGCGCCTTCGGCTCTCTGGGCTTCTCCTTCTTCACTGGTTGTGCAAGCGGTGTTGACGAGAGTTTCCGCAAGGCTCTGTCTCTGTCAAAGTTCAAGGATCACTCAACTGTTGCATGTGCTTTCAAGGATCGTGCAAAGAGGATAAAAGAGATTCGTTCTCTCTTTGTCGTTCCTCAAGGCTTACCGCCAAAGGTTGCGCTTGCAAAGCGCACTTTATGGATGACAAGCCGTTGTTCGCTTCTCGTGTTGTTTCCCTTCGGCTACGCTCAGGGCAAGCCCTTCGGCGATGCACAGCCTGACGACAGTCAGGCTGACACGCCGGAGATGGGCAGAGGCTCGGCGCTTGCCTTCAAGTCTGCAATCTACAACAACAAACCGGTGTTTGTCGTAACAAGCACAAAGCTGTCGGACACAAATCTTTACAGCGTCTATCACTCAAGCCTGTTCGGTGTTGTCCAGGGCTACTGGTGCATACCGCCCGTTTATCAAAAAACGCTTCTTTGCCATGAGGCTGTTTAAGGCAACGGATCAGGCGGGGCAGGTCTCGACCTGCCCCTACCATTTTAAATAATCAAAAAAAGGAGGCGAACGGATGAAAGAAATAATCATCAAGAAAATAGAAAACTCGAATAATGATTTTGTCGCATATTTCAAGAATCCATTGTTGAAGGCAACATATACGCTATGTTTCACAGACTCAATTATCGGTTCAATCGCTCTGAATGATTTTTTCCAGATGCTTAAATACAAGTACAGTAAGGATCAGTTCGAGTTCATCATAAGCGACAAGACTTTGAAGTTCAAGAATGAACATCTGTTAAAAGAGTTTACCAACAAGGAGGCAACACAATGACAATCGATCAAGCGGTAAGACTTTGGGTCAACAGGGACTTTTCAAATATTCCTACAGAACTAATCAAGAAAGCATTCCTTGAGAATCCGGAAGAGCTTGAATTGTTATCAAGTGAATATCCAGAGCTTGATTATCCGGCAGGATGGGGAACGATGTTTCATCCTGAATTCTCGTTAGACGAAGAATGGATAAGAGAAAATATTGATGAAGTGGAACAATGCGGCTTTTTAGTCTACGACTCTGACGAGACGGGAATCCTTCTCGGTGTGGACGGTGCCGGTTATGACTTCTATGATGCTCACTGGATACCTCTATACAGAAAGAGGGGACTACAATGGCACGAAGAAAAGGCGGCGGCGGAGAAGGTTTAAGCGGTCATCCATGACCGCTTAATAATAGCAACAAACAAATTATTAAAATCGGATGTGAAGGATCACATCCGATTTTTTTGTTCTGAATGTTTTAAGAGGCTTATCCTTAATATATTCAGAAAAAAATCTTGCTATAAAAGAATAAATTAACTAAAATTGAAACCGTGCATTGGCGAATTTTTCAGTGTTTAAAAATGCCATTTTAGGCGATTTTAGACCACATAAGCACCGTTAGGTTTAATTCTACTATATATTTATCGAATTACTTCATTTATCATTAAAAAACTTCCGTTTTCTTGTACTGACAAAATGGTCATCGAATTTTCATTCCGACAGGAACGAGGACCGGAGAACTCAAGATCGTATTCCGACTTAAGGCCTCGATGATTCCCATCTTTCAGGTTGCATTCCCAATCCTTAATCCCCAAACTTTGCTTGACTTTAAGTCTCTCAATATTGTATTCATTCCTTAAAGGC
>JBJKQI010000060.1:0-4558 GCA_046705565.1 Candidatus Pacearchaeota archaeon
GACGAATAAACATCAGCATCCACATTTAGATTATACTCACAGGTTGAATTAACTCCACAAATTGAGAACGTGCAATTCTCTCCGGGTAGATATTCTCCTTGTGCATAAGAGGTTATCCCGGAAGGAAATCCTGATTCATTTGAATAGGTAGGGAGAGTTACTGAAAAAACAGAATTCCTAAGGGCACTTTGTGTTTCAATACCATTCAAAATTTCAAAGTTTAATTTTTGTACAGCAAGTGTGTCTTTTTGTGAGTTATTATAAGTAGTAATTATAACCATCAAAAATCCAAGGAGAAAGACTATTGCCATAAAAGCTTCAACAACTTTTATCCAACCTTTTTTATTTCGCGAAACACACATTATAAACAGAAACAACAGAAACTTTTAAAGTTATCACCACACCTTAATTCTTAAAACGCCTTCCTCTATTGAACCTTTGTAAGACAAATAATTAAATTTTAAATCCTCGGAGTATATATTTGTTTCAAGATTAACATTATCGCTTCCAAGACCAGTCCCATTTGAATAAATAAAATAAAGGTTGTAGTTCATTTGAGTTGGCACACTAAGTTCACTTTTTAACGAATTATAATTAGATGAAAAGTTTGACATTAAATTTATAACATTTTCAATAGGAATTAATTCCTCCTCTTTCTCACTTTCAGGAGTTAGTGCTTCACAGCTTGAATTAGAGAGAGGATTTTCATTTTTTATTAAATTTGAATAATAAGTTTTCATAAAACCATTTCCTCCTTCAACATATAATGTTGAACCTGAAACCGACGATGAAAGAGTACCTGAACTTGAAACTGCAACGGATTCCCCTCCAGAAATTGTTTTAGGTAAAGTCATTTGAATACACCCCCCAGAGTTTGTTGTGTCATAAGCTCGTATTACCCAAACAGGAGCTGATAAATAATTCAATATATTCCCTTCAATTGTCCCAAGGATATCACTTTGACTCGTCCCCGTCGAAATTACTGAACTCACAAAGATATACACAAAGATTATTGCAACTACAAAAATAATAAAAGAAAGAATCATGCTTACTTGTGAACCTTTTTTATTTATCTTTTTCATTTTATTTTCCAAAAAACAAATTAGCAAGAGTTGAAATTAAGAAGGACAAAATCATAAGTGAGAAAGAATGCTTTATCCCCGCTTTGAAATTACCCTCTGAGAGTTTCCCGATAGTTATTCCCGTAAAAAATCCCTGAACCAAAATTAGATACAAGAATGCACTCGCAATTTGTCCTGTAGCCGATGAAACATCAATAGGGGTAAGACCTTTTCCAATTCCAAGAGTCCCGCCGATTGAACCAATTCCAGAGACCATTGGAACAATCTGAAATTGTAAAACAAGAATAATTATTATAAAAACCAAAAAGATTACATAACCCTGACTAACCAAAGAAGAGATTACAGATTTTCTTTCTTTTTTTAATCTATCTGTCATACTAACCGCATCAGCAACGGATTCAAGAATTTCCCCGATGTCCCCTCCTGCTCGTTCTGCCTGACCAATTAAAGTTAGAGACCTCGAAATAGATTTATTATTTGCGTCGTGGGAAAAGACCTCTAAAGCTGTGACGAGAGGAATCCCCAAAGAGATCTGATTTGCAAGTTTCTTTATATGGGGACTAAGTGTTCCATAATTTTTATCAGCCATTATAATTATGCTTGTACTCACAGGAGTTCCGGCTTTCACACTTTCAACAAGATTTCTTGAAAATTCAAGAAACATAGATTCTTTTTCCTGCGCATCTTTATTTTCTTTTATTACTCTTATCACAATTGGAAGAGCACCGCAAATAATTCCCAACCCCGCAACCAGCGGGAAGAACTTCACAGGAAGTAAAAATCTGCCAATAGCAAAGACAGCTACAGCAATCAACACTCCAATCAAATCTTTTTCGTTTAGTTTCATTTTTTTTGTTTAATTGATTATTGTTTACTTTTCTTAAGCTGCAAAAATGCGAGGAAGATTACATTTACTACAGCGACTACAAGACTTATTATCATTGAAAGACTTAAAAAACTCATTGAAATTCCCAATCCACTTATTTTCATAATTATCAAAAGCAACATTAATATCATCGGAGCAGCAATAAGGATACTAATATAAATGTCCATAAAAGTTTCAGCCGTACGTGATTCTCTTTCCTGAGTTATCCTGTAATTAAAAAGGAGGCTCTGTGCCCTTTCATCAAAAAATTCCGAAAGATCCCCCCCCGAAGTAATAGTTGTAGCAAGACCATTAAGAAGTTCGGAGAGCTCTTTACTTGGAGAGTTTTTAGCAGTATTTTTTAAAGCGCTAACTAAATCATATCCATAAAGATTTATTTCATTTATCATCTTAGTGAACTCTTTTTTTAATGCCGGATATTCTCCTGTTAAAATTAAAATGGTAAATATTCTCTCCGGACTCATCATTGAACTTGCAATTGCAGCCATGTTTATCGTCGCAAAAGGAAGTTCAATATCAATTTTTGACGATGCACTTTCTTTTTCAAAAGAAGGATAAAAATACATGAAGGTAAATGTTGCAATTGGGACCACAATTAATATCCAAAAGGTCTTCAAGAAACGCACATTAATAGGGTCTGTTGCTCTGGAAATTATGGGCAACGTTGCTGTAAAGTTAAAAAATAGGAAAAAAAGAAATAAAAATCCCGCAACAAAAAGAGACAAAAAAGTGGTCATAAGGATTATTGAAACATAACCCACCGGAGTGTAATTAAGATTTGCTTTTATTAATTGATCTTCAATTTTCAAAAAAGATTTTTTAGAAAGAAGCGTAAGAGAAAATTTCGAAAAGAATTTTGATGAAACCTTTGTATAATAAGAAGAATCTTTTTTCTTCTTTTTTTTCTTCTCCTCTTCTTTCTGTTTCTTTTTTCGCTTCAATCTTTTAACCGTTTCTTCCTCTAGATCATCCGGCAGAATCTCTTTCATCGTGAATTTTTTTCCGCCTTTGGTCATCAATTTATTTTCTACATCTGGTCTTTCTTCATCTTTTCCCAATTCTTTTTTTATTGCCTCGGGATCAAGCGCACTTTCAAAGTCAATTCTGTTAAAGATAATTTTGAATTCGTTAAGAACACTCTTGAATTTTTTATCTAAATTTTTTGCATGCATCTCAAGAATCCTTGTTTGGGAAGGATCATTTGACATTTCAAGAAGCTTTGAAGTCTTCTCAATCTCAGAAAAAGCAATCTTTACACTTGTGAAACTCTCTTTTGCCTGCTTATATTCCTTTATCATCCCATATTTTCCTCAATTTTTTTGAGATTCTCAATGGTTTGATTTTTAGTTTTCTCAAAACTCTCCTTGTCTAACAAACTCATCGCATCCCTAAGTTTTCCAAAATTATCATCTATTGAATTAAGGAGTTTTTTTACAGAACTGATATTTTCTTTTTTCATTTTCCACCTCTTGAATTTAAAGAAAAAATAAGTTATTAAATATTATGTTTAACAAAATAAAAACAAATACAAATTAAGGGAATAAAAATTAACATTCAAATAACGGCAGAGCTGCAAGACATCCTAAAGTTGAATAGATTTTTAATTCAAGGCAGTTTATAATGTTTGCAGAAAGTTAAAAATTTATCTGTCTTATTTTATAACTAAAATTATCCCAGGAAAATGGATGCACTTTGTTTAAAATTCATTTCAAAATTTCCCCGTAATAATTTACATTCTAGAAAACCGAGTTTATGTAAATCCCCATTAATTTATAGAAAAACCCTTGTAAAGATACGCAGGAGAATTAACTGCTAACGCAGGCACTGCCATCCCAGGATTTTCCATCAGCACATTGGTAACAGTTCCCAGTTGCACAGGTATAAGTTTTATTCAGACGAGCATTAGAATCAGGAGGATAATAACCACAGCCAATTATAGACGAATCTGTTAATTTGGCATCACTACACGAAACTGGAATTTGTGAAGGCTTCGAAACACAGGTACTTCCATTCCAAGAATAACCAGTGTCGCATTTACCACAAGTATACCAAACACTGTTATGTTCTTGTATACAATCATACTGATATCCGTTTGTGCCTTCAGGCATTTGCGAAGCATGGTTGGGAACAAAATTCACCCCAGGATTTGAAGGATTTGAATAATTATAACAGAATCCCCCATTCTGAAGACAACTTGGCTCACATTTGTTTACACCGGCATAAGTATAATAAAATTCTCCTGATGAGCACTCTCCATTATTGTTACATGCACTTGTCGACACGCTAGTTGCACCAACAATTGAAGAACAACCAGCATCGTTACAAGCAGAAACTCCAAAATTGTAGGGAGTATTACAATTAAGATTGGTAACAGAATAAGTATTCCCCGAAGCATAATTTGTTATCTCATTTCCTACCTGAACCCAATTTGTTCCTGCTCCCGGATTAGTGTCTTTATACAACTTATAACTAGTTGCACCCGAAGAAGTCGCCCAACTTATTTTTATTGAAGTTTGACCTCCAGAAATTGTCTTGACATTCGTCGGAGCCGATGGAGCTTTGTTTCCAAAAATCCCATTAAGCCAGTCCA
>JBJKQI010000061.1:0-13385 GCA_046705565.1 Candidatus Pacearchaeota archaeon
AATCAGACTTACAATGTAAAATCAGGAGAAAAATTATACTTCATTGAAGCTTCTTTAGGTGACGATGACACAACTAACAACGCTGATTACACACTAAGAGACGACACGGCAATTGTCGTCGATGCAACCGGCTATATTGTGCAATGATAAAATATAATCAAAGTTTCTTAATCAGGATTGCAGTTTCAATTATATTTATTGTATTTGGGGCATGGGAAGTAATAAATCCAAATTATTGGTCTGCATTTCTACCTCAATTTTTAGCAAATTTGTCTTTCTATTTAACAATCATTGTGATTCATGGAATTGTTCTCTTTGCAATAGGAATTTCTTTAGTAACTGGATTCAAAAAGAAAATAGCCGCCTCACTTGGAACTTTAATTATGCTTGCAATAGTGATAGATTTACTAACAACATCAGACTTCACCCCATTATTAATTAGAGATTTTGTAATAACGCTCGTTACTGCATCAATTATTTTTGAAAAATAATTAATCAGATATCTAAGACAATTCCTGTCTTCAAAGCATGGCTGACAATTGTCACACCTTTTTTTAAGGTTTCATATTCTTTTTTTGTATAACAAAGAAAATCTACAGGCAAATCAATCTTCCAAAAGTCATACATTTTGCTTGCTCTTTCAAAAAAGTTCATGCCTTTAAAATCGTCCGAAACAATTATTAAATCCACATCGCTTTCTTCATTATACTTTTTTCCCGCGCGACTGCCGAAAAGAATTACCTCACTTGCTTTGATTTTTTTCCCAAGTTCTATAACAAACTTTTTCAGCATTTCATTTAAATATTCTCTTTGCACCATTTTATTATTTCCTCACAATAAAAAATGAAATCTTCTTTTAAATCATTAAGGTTTTCCGTAAAAGAAACATCCGGATATCTTGTATACTGATATGCCGGAGTTAATTTCTTACAATATTCAAGAATTTTCTTAGGGGCATCAACTTTTCTCGCAATTAAGAATAAATCATGAGCTTTTAATAAATCGTTAAATTTTTTTATGTAAACTGCTTTTAGGGATTTCTCAGCGGCTTGTTGCAAAAAGAAAAATCCAGCTTCGGTTTTATCTCCGTCAAAATTATAGTTGGCAACACTAAAATCTTCTTCTGATTTATTTAACCATTTTTCATAATCTTCCATCAAAATTAAACATAAAATGAACTTTTATACTTTCCTATTCGTAACGTAATGCATCAACTGGTTTTAACTTTGAAGCACGATAAGCAGGAATCACTCCTGCAACCATTCCAATTATTATTGAAAACAATAATGCCCCAATTAACAATGCGGGAGTTATCGCAGTTGTTCCAAAGACCCTTCCAAAACCCCCACTACCTGTTGCTGCACCTGAAGCAAGTGAGCCAATAATTCCAGAACCAATTACTCCAAGTAAAATTCCCCCAAGACCCCCAACAAAACCAATCATTCCAGCATTAATTAAAAATATTTTAAGAATATCTTTATTTTTTGCTCCAATAGCCTTCATTATTCCAATCTCCCTGGTCTTCTCTAAAACTGAAGTAAACATTGTGTTAGCAATTCCAATCGCTCCGACAATCAATGAAATTGCGGCAATTGCTCCCAAAAATAAAGCAAGCATTCCGGTTGTCTGTTCAATTGTTGACTGTAATTCCGCAGGATTGGAAACAAAAAAGTCCTGTTTACTGGCCTGCAAAATTCCCCTCTCTAAGCTTAGTTTCTGAGTTATTGCATTAACAGTATCGTTAGATAAACTAACATCTTTAATCTTGACCGAGATTGACTGAAAATCTTTTCCGCCAACGTCAAACATATCTCTGGCTTGCTGAAGAGGAATATAAACTCCATTTGAATTTGAAAGAATTCCAACAACTGTGAAAGTTTTCCCGTCAATTGTTATTTTTGAATTTAAAGGAATGTTACTAAATGTCGAAGTTGCAACTCTGTCCCCGATAACAACAGAATTAGAGTCTCCGGAAGAAAGAAATCTACCTGAAGAGAGTGTTTCAGTTGTTATATCTTTCCATGTAAGAGTATCAACACCCGTAATGTCTAAAGTCGAAGACTTAGTTAGATAATTAACAGTTTCTCTGTTTGAAATCTGACCCATTACATACTCTACATTTGGCACCCCTTTTATTACAGTAATATCATTCTGTGTCAAATTTTTTTGAGTTGTTGTCGAAGAGGAACTTCCTGAAGAAAATTCCAACCTCTGTCCTCCTCCACCCCCGGAACTAAACCGAACAAAACCGGTTCCTCCGGATGCTCTCGAAAAACCAGGCGTTACAGTTAGTACATTTGCCCCAATATTTCCAAGTCTACTTTGAACCTGTTGCTGAGCACCAATGCTAATTGAAACAATTGAAACAACCGATGCAATTCCTATAACAATGCCTATTATAGTTAGCCAACTTCTTAATTTAGAGTGAATTAAAATATTCCAGGCTAAGTGAACCGATTTTGTAAACCTCATTTTTCACGAGAATTTTTCTCCTTAGCCTTTTCTTTCACAATCCAAGATGGAACTTGAGAAACTTCTTTTTCGGATTTATTAGCAGATTTTCTCTCAAATATTTTCTTAAACCTTTCAGGCTTAAGTTTGTAAAATAAAAATAATGCTACAATAAGTACTACAACAATAATTATTGCTATCCAATTAGTTCCTCCTGAAGAGCCTGCTCGCTGAAAAGTCCCTCTTGTAAAACCAGAAGTTCCGGTCCCTCCTGTAAAAGCAACAGTTGAATTTCCAAGTGAAGGAGAATAAGTTACATTTTGAAAAACCGTTCTTCTAACTCCGATTGCATCAGTGTAATCAATCTCAATAGTTAAATTATTTCCTTCCACACCATAACTTCTTCCATTTGGTAAAACATTAAAGTTAACAATTGAATAATCTCCGGCATTCAGATTTCCGACCATTTGCCCATTGGTTCCTGAAACTCTAAAGCTTTCCTGATTAGGAATTTTAACTATCATTGAGTTAGCTGTATTCTCTCCTATATTTGCTATAGCAAGTGAAACCGAACCTGAAGACTCATCCTGAACAACTGTCGCAAAATTAGTTTGGGCATCCGTTACATAAATTCCTAAGTTATCCACAAGTGCACTAGTTGAAACCGGACTTGTATATATTGCAAGTTTGAGGTTATTCATTCCTGAAACTGCATCCTCACTCACCCTCACTTTAAAATGCATTACAACATCTCTTGAAGCCATGTCTGTATAAACTTGCGATCCATCGCTGCCATTGTCAACGCTAAATGGAAAAGTATTTTCAATTGCAAACTTTGCATAATTTACTCCGCTGCCAAGAGTTGCCTGAACCCAAACATCAAAATATTCCCCTGGATTAGCCGGATAAGGAGTATATTTAATTGTTGAAACTTGCACTCCTCCAGCATTCAAATTTGTTGAGTAATTTGTTGTATTTATTGGAGAAGCTAAAGCAGAACTACTCACAAAAACTCCAAAGAGCAATAATGATGCAAACAAAAAGAATAATTTAGTCTGTTTCATCTGGCAGTTATTTTTTCAATCCTCCCATCTTTTATATGAGCAACTCTCTGTGCATATTTTACAAGGCCCAAATCATGTGTTATTAGAACAATTGTTTTGCCTTCTTTATTGAGTTTCCCCAAAAAATCCATCACAAATTTCCCGGTTTGTGAATCCAAGTTTCCCGTCGGTTCATCCGCCAAAATTATTTCGGGATTGTTTGCTAAAGCCCTCGCTATTGCAACTCTTTGCTGCTGGCCTCCTGAAAGTTCATTCGGTTTGTGATTAAGTCTTTCACCCAAACCCAACATTGTCAAAAGTTCCGCTGCTCTTTTCCTTGCAAAATTTTCAGGGGCATCCATTATTTCCATTGGGAGCATCACATTTTGAACTGCAGATAAAGTTGGAATTAAATTAAACTGCTGAAAAACAAATCCAATTGTCTTTCCCCTGAAAAGGGCAAGCGCTGACTCACCCAATTCGGAGATATCTTTCTCTTTAAGGTAAACACCGCCCCATGAAGGCTTATCAAGAGCGCCAACAATATTAACCATTGTTGATTTCCCGGAACCAGACGGTCCGGTTATAGCTAAAAATTCCCCATCATAAATATCTAAATTTATATCTTTTAATACAACCAAAGGTTCAGCACCCATGTCATACTTTTTCCAAACATTGCCTATACTCATAATCTGTTTTTGTTTCATTGTCCGTTACGAAAATAACCTCCTCTTGTCGAATTCATTATTGAAGAGCAATACTGGTTTGTCGGTTCAACATTTCTACAGTAATAAAAGCAATTCATCATATTCTGACTTCCCGCAACACTACAATAACTTTCAACATCACTCAAACTTTTTGCATTACTAAAAACATTTGTAACTTCACTTATTGAACTTTGATTTATCTGAAATTGCCCAGCGAAGTTTCCGGGATTTCTGTTAAAATTTTGTGAGGGGTGAATCACATAAACTCCAAGAATATAACCAACAATAAGCCCTACTACAAGAAAGATAACTGAAAAAATAATTATTTTTCCCGAATTTTTTTCCTTCATGGTAAGAAAATTAAATTTCCCTTTTTAAACAAGATGGATTCTCGATATATTCGTTGATATGAAAAAGTTTTCATGATAAAAAAATAAAAAATAAAAATTTTAAGCGAGCTTGTAAGTTGCACTTACCGTTGCTGTTACATCCTGGCTTGTTGGGTTTATATCGGCTGCTGCTGCCTTTACTTCCTGGCTTGTTGCACCTGCTGAAGCTGAATACATTACCCATGGCACATAGTTATAATTGTCCACAGATACAGAAACTAAACTTCCAACTGACTTTCCAAATCCTTTGGCAACTGCATCTGCTTTGGTTGCTGCATCCTTTGAAGCTGCCTCAATCGCTTGAGCTTTGTAAGTATTTTGAGCTGAATTACTTAACTCAAAATTTATATAACTAACTCCGGCACCGGCATTTATCCCATCATCAACGACAAGTGAGAGTTTATCGGTTTCATTCGCCGAAAATTCTAACTTAACCATATGAGACGCAACAAAACCATTTGTTTCCTGCTTTCCATTATCCCAATATGTATTTGGATAAACATTAAAGTTTTCAGTTCCAAGTTCATCCGCACTAAATCCGTCACGAATTAATGCAGCCTTAAGATTGTTGTATATAACAGAATTTGCGTCGTTAGCTTCTGCTGAAGTTGTCCCGTTCGTCTGTATATTAAAATGAACTGAAACCATGTCAGGCATAACTTTCAAAGTTGAAGTTCCCTGAACTGTCATAGTGTCCTTCGTGGGGTTTGAAAAGCTTGAAATTGCAACAAGAGCAATTACCAAAATCACAACAGCAATTATTGAAGTTACAATTATTGCATTGTTATTTCTTTGCATGTTCATTAAATTCCTCCTTTTTAATTCTCTTTGACATTATTATAATCTCCTCCAGTTTACAATTGCAAAAATTAAAAGGGCTAAGATGCCTCCTGCTAAAAACCAGAGCCAAAACTCGGGAGGAGAACTCGTCACATATTCTGCAGTTTTTTGGACACCTTGAGCAACCATAAGGTTAGTTGTGCTCGTAGGCATAGTAGTATAATTTTGTGACGCTAGAGCTATTTTTTCATAAGCAAAAATACCAACAGCTCCTGCAAAGAGTAAAATTACCGAAGGTAAAATAGACTTAAACTTTTCACCAATTAAACCCTTAGGTGAAATAATAATCGATTTATTTGTTAGTTGGTACATCAAAATTTTTTTTCCTCTCTTGCTCCAAAAAAAGTTTTTTCGCTTCTCAACAAAACCGCTTTCAATTAATTTTTTTAGATTATATTCAACAGTATTTAATGGGACTTTAAGAGCGACCGATAAATCTTTTTCACTTGCCTCTTTGGCTTCAGCCAGATGTTCAATTATTTTCTTACAGGTTTTGTTTCCCAGAACATCAGCTAAATGCTTTGCTCTTTCGTCTTCAAGAGACACAAGAATAAATTTCTCCTCTACCATGAAAAATATAATGTAAAAGAATATATAAATAATACGAAGGGTTCAAAGATAATCGAAGTTATAATTTAATTATTGCTAAAATAACTAAAAAGCTCTTTATATTTTTCGTTATAAACAAGAACCTTTGCCATATTCTCTTCCTTATCTTTGTAAGGAAAGCTCCTCATTAAGACGCCTGGAACGAACCGTCCATCTTTATCAAGGAATTCATTTAACTCTGACTCTTTCGAAAACCGAGAAGCTTCTAAAAGATTGTATAAATCAGAAAGATCAAAAGAACCATCCTCCTCTAATCTAAGGTTTAGTTCTATGCATTTTTTGGAAATCATTAAACTTTTCCTTCCTTCACCTTTTCAATTGTTAATGTAATTTCCTTGCCTGTAATCATATCTTTTACAGTTATTTTCTTTTTTTCAATCTCTTTTTTGCCAACAAAAACCACTTTTCCGATGTTGTAAGAATTAGCGTATTCCAAAGACTTTCCAGGCTTCCCATAATACATCGAAACATTTTTCCCGGCTTTTCTTAAATTAGTTGCAATTTCAATTGCTTTCTTGTCTTCATCAAGAGAAACAACCAAAAATTTTTCGAGTTGAATTTTCATGTTTGTTAAAATAGTTAAGGGCTCAAGACCAAAAGAAATTCCCGTTGACTGATTTCCATCAATAAGATAACTTCCCCCTCCGCAAATTGAGACTGGAAGTTTTTTGGACCAGACTTCAAACACACTTCCATTATAATAAGAAAACCCCCTAGCCAAAAACGGCCTAAATTCAATTTCAACTCCAAGAAACTTACAGTAATTTTTTAATTCCTCAACCTCAGAATAATTTTTATATTTCTTAAAATAAGACTCAGGTTTTTTCATGATATCAACAATTTTTGAAGCGCTAAACTTTTTCAGATTTTCTTTTACTTCTTTCTCTGTTAATTTGTCCAGCTTATCAAGTTCCCTAATAACCTGCTCTTTATCTTTTTTCGAAACGCCCTCGCTTTCTAGAATCTCATCAAGAAGTTTTCTATTATTAACATAAATTACATTCTCAATCTTTAATGCACTAAGAATCTCTTTAGTCATAGCAAGGCAATCCGCCTCATCTTTCACAGTTGAACCGATAACATCTGCATCACACTGAATAAACTGTCTTGTTCGTCCGGGTCTGATAGGCTCATCTCTGAAATTGTAACCAATCTGAAATCGCTTGTAAGGGAGTTTCTTGTTTTTTGCGATTCTTTTCAATTGAAAAGTAAATTCATAACGAAGAGCAAGTTTTCTTTTTCCTCTGTCTTCAAGCTTAAAAATGTCACGAACAGCCTCATCATTTGAATTGTTTCCGCGGGCAAATTCTTCGTACTCAATTATCGGCGTTTCAGCAGGGGCAAATCCATAACGCTGAAAAACAGTTTTTATAATTTCCATTATAATTTCTCTTTTCTCAGCCTCCTCTCCAGTCACATCCTTAAATCCTTTTACTGTTTCCATTTTCTCCATATGGAAGCGGGAGGAGGGAATCGAACCCTCGTCTTACGGACCACAACCGCACATTCTGCCACTGAACTACAGCCGCCATAGTTACATTTAATTCAAGTGAAAGTCGGTTTATAAGTTTTTCAAAATCAGAGTTTACACTAGAGAAATCCTTTCTAAAGATGGGGATAACTCCGTGTATTTATCATTCTTTTATGATGCCTCTTTCGTTTTTAAATTTTTTTGTTTAACAGGCTCAGTCTCTAAACCCTAAATATGTCCGAGAAGTATCTTACTATCCGGAAAGTGTCCGAAAACTAATTTCATAAATTAATTTGCCTCTGTGAATCCATAAAACCCGCCTAATATAGCCCCAACAACAGCTAGTATTTTCATTAAAATTCCTTCTTCGTTGATTATTGCCCCTATCATAAAACCTATTCCTGCACCAAGCAAAATCCAAAATACAATAACAAAAATTCTAATTGCCCATCCAAATACAACTCCAAATATAGAATCCGGATATTTTATCTGAATTGCTGAAAATTCTCCATTTTCTTTTTCGGTAATAAAACTAGCGTGTGTATTCCCGAAATGAATTGAATCTACATTTCCTAATTTTTCAGCTTTTCTTTTAGCCCATGCTTTTCTCATTTTTTCTTATCCTTCTTTTTCTTGAGTTTCCATACAATCCAAAAACCAAGAACCAGCCCTGCTACCTTTGGAACATTCTGTAATAACCATATTTGAGTGTCGGCATCCATTTTCACTAGATTTTATATATTGTCATATTTGACAATCACGATATTTATATGTTTCGTCATTATTGGCAATATGAACAACATAAAGAAACTCAAACAAATCTTCTCTGCATTAAGTAACGAAAAAAGATTGAAGATTATCGAGCTTTGCTCCGATAAGCAATATTCAATTACCGAACTAAGTAAACTTTTGAAATTAAATTATAGCATAACCGTAGAATACACAAGTATGTTAGAAAAATCAAACTTGGTTTCAAAGGAAAGAAACGAAGACAGAACCGTAGCCGTTAAGTCTTTGATTAGAATAAAAGACGACGGACAGATTATTCGTATTTAAAACTTAAATCCCATTAAATTTTCTTTATCACTTAATTTGAGTCTACAATATTTATCATAGTCAATTTCTTCAGGCATATCGCAAGTGTTGATAGTAACTATTTCTTGAAAGTCTTTTTCAACGGATTTATCGATTACAAAATTCATAGCATTTTCAATTTGATTTCTATCTACCCCATTAAAGATTCCATCATGAATTATAAATCTCGGGAATGTTCTTTTATGAGCTAAATTAATCAAGATTATTGATAAATCGTAACAAAATATTTGGCTTCTGGCTATTCCAGGACTTCCTTTTTTATCCCCTTTAACCTCAAATTCAAACACCTGCTCAGTAGAATTATATTTGTCTTTTATGCCCACAACTAATAATCCGGTAACATCCAAAAGTGTTTTATATATTTCTTCAAACTTAATTATTATTTCTTTGACTTTGTCTTCATTCTCATTCATCTCTTTTTCACTAGCTTCGTTGTTTTCTTTTATTTTTTCAATAAATGCCTTTTTCTTTTTTTGATAATCTAAAATTTCCTCGTATGATTTTATGTAATTAGATATATTATACAACTCCTTCTTTTCGTCATCTAGCATGTTTAGAATTGCTTGGTATTCCGATAAAGCACCATGAGTTTCTAAGACATTAAGTATTTCAGATTTTTTAGAATCCAATTTTTCAATTTCAACTTTAATACTTTTATTCAAGGCGTTTAATCTTTCGACTTCCTCTGATAAGTAAATTTTTCTATTTTCTATAAGATTTTTATGAAAATCGGTTATTTCGGAATATTCTTTTTTAAGATTTTCAGAAAAATTAATTTTCAATGAATTGTAAAAATCCTGAATTTCAGAAAGATTAAAGTTTACCTCTTCGACCAATGCTTCAGAATATTCCGATAATTTTGTATTATTTACAAAAAATTGATTTTGCAAATCTCTTATATTTTTTCTTAATTGATTTGCATCCTTTTCTAATTT
Organism: Candidatus Pacearchaeota archaeon; assembly: GCA_046705565.1. GTDB lineage: Archaea > Nanobdellota > Nanobdellia > Pacearchaeales > GW2011-AR1 > GW2011-AR1. The sequence goes on from JBJKQI010000061.1 coordinate 9,541, forward strand.
TTCATATTCTCTATGAACCTTGAAATCTTTAAGAAATTTCTGTCTATTTTCTATCTGATCTTCTAGGAGAACTTTTTGAGATTTTAATACTGCTTTTGGAGAAACTTCCTTATCGGACAAACTTTTTTTCAATCCAAAAATTGTTTTATCTATTGATTCTTTTTCTTTGTTTAGCATTTGTTTTTCTATTGGCAATTTATAATCCAATCCGATTAAAAATAAATTAACTGCATTTTTAAGATAAATATCCCACATAGGAAAAGGATAAAATATCCTCGAAAATCCTCTTTCTTCTCCCCGTTTTACAAAATTCATTAATGTTCTAAAAGATAAAGTAGTTTCATCCTCAGGAAGCCCGAAAAATAATTTATTAAACAACTTTCTTGCATCTTCAATTGAAAGAATTTTTTTCTCCTGATCTTGAATACTCAAACTAATTTTAGTCGAATCTTTGATTGATCTTCTTATCTCAATTGTTTTATTTTCATTATTTTCTAGCTCTAAGATAAATTCATATTCTTGGAATTCCTTAGATTTATCAAATCTATCTTCTAATTCTGACAATAAACAAAAATCTATTAGTTTTAGGAAAGTTGATTTTCCTGCTCCATTTCTTGTAGATTTTTTATTATCTTTTTCTTTTATGTCAGCACAGATAAGATTTAGACCTCTTTCAAAATTTACATCGAATCTGGAAGGATTAGAGTAGAACCTTTTTAATTTCATTTTAAACTAATCTCTCCATCATTTACTTCAATTAATTCCATCGAATACAAAAAGTCTAATGTAAAAAATAATTTGTTTAGATTCAAATCAAAGTCTTCTTTTCTTTTTTCTAAAACAAGTTTATACAAATCATAAACACCAACATTCCTCTTTCTTAAAATTTCTATCACATCTTTTCCAATGGTTAAGATATTCTGCGATAGAGTTTCATATTTATTTGGAATCAACATCTTTCAAACACCTCACAAGATTGGAAAAAATAGCATACAATAGTTATATATGCTTCGCATTCTTTGTCCTCGCATCCATCTGGAATTATTTCATTTATCATCGCAACAAAAATATCATCTCCATTTTCAAACTTGTTTTTGAATTTTAAATAAACCATCTTCAATGAAACTAAAAGCCTGTTCAATTCTGAAGAAGAAATAACTCCGCTTCTAAAATATTTATCTATCTGTGGAAATAACGTCATTTCTGATTTTAGAATATCTTCAAAAGTATTTGAAAGTTTATTTAACTTTATTTTTTCTTTTAGTTCAATAGGCATATCTCCTTTTGAAAATTCTCCAGATTTCTCTAGTGAATTAATATGACTCACTACTTTTTTTAGTATTTCAAACTTAATCTCCTTATCTTTTATATTTCTTTTATCCAAAATACTTTTTATTTCCTTCAAATCTTTTTGATTTTTTTTATACAACTGAGATTCCAAATAATTTTCTATAGGAAAATTAGTTTCTTCTATAAAATTTTTTATTATTGATTCTCCAATATAAGATATTTTTATCCCCCTTGATTCTTCTAAATTTTTCAAAAAATCTTCTTCGGCACTCGTTATTTCCCGAGGCAAACACAAAATCCATTCTTCAATTTGATTTGGATAATTTTTTATTGCAGTATCCAAAGATTCTTCAACATCCTTTTTATTAAAATCTTTTGCAGTTTTGAAAAACTTGTACTGATAAATTTTAATTTTTTCGTTTTCTTGTTTGATATAAGAATCTCTCCCTCTGTCATGAGGCGGTCTTATTGGAGTCGTTCCTAATTTTTTATTTAATAGTTGATCCATTAAGGAAGAAAATTTGTCCGGATACTTTAATTCTGTAAGAATAATTTCGCCCATATTAATTTTATAGATTAAACCTTATTAAATTTAACCTAGTATCTCCTCCTCATATTTGCTTTCCAATATTTTCCTCTTTTATGAACCCATCCCAACTCATAAAATTTCTCCAAATAAGTATAAGCGGTATTCCAAGACATTCTCGCCAATCTTCCTACTTCAGCAGTTGTCATCCACCGATTTCCTTTTATTAAAATTGCGAGAATAGCTTTTTGACGCGGGTTTAATGCCATTTTAAATTTTATAAATTAACTCCTTTGTTTTTGAATTATATCTTACCTTGATTTTTTTTCCTTTACTAAGCTGTATATCTTTTCTTAAAACCGAAGGAATTGGAAGTTTTATTTGATGTTTTTCTATTACTGGCGTCACATCAAAAACATCCTTTTGTTTTTCGACTTTTCTTATATCCAATTCTTCAATTATCTCTTCAGGAATGCCCTCTTTTTTCACCATAAATATTAGACTAATAATTAGTATTTAAAACTTTCGTAGACTAGAATAATCTAGTCTAAAAATCACAATATTTAAAAACACTAGTAAGTTATGATAATTAGACTAACTATCACAATAAAATGGAAAACCAAATGTTCATCCAACTTGAAACGAGAAACTCGTTAGAGAAAGAGAAAGTAAACTTTCTAAAATCAATGTGCTATTTTTTAGACAACTTGAATTTAGAAGAAGAACAAACCAACGGCAGACCAAAAGCCGATTCTCGAGAAATACTAAAACATCTTTTAGTTATGTCCTATAACGCCATGAGTTACCGAAGAGCCATAAGTGATTTACATATATTAGAAACTCTCGGCTTTATTGAGAAAGTAATTTCTCGTAGCACCTTAAACGATTATGCTAACGACGAGAAAACAATAGAAATTCTCGAAAGATTAATCCAAATTTCTTCAACCTTTTTCCGAGAACAAGAAGATACCTTAATAGTTGATTCAACATGGTTTGGAGAAAAAATGTATGTTGGTGGCTATAAAGAAGTTCATGGCAACAAGAAGGGACTAACCAACACTCGAAAAATCCATGTTGGTATTTTACAAAATTCAAAAGTCATTTGCTATGCAAAAGCAACCAAAGGAACAATGCATGATTGTCCTGCCTTTGAAGATATTGTAAGCGACGCTTCAAAACTATTCCATCTAAAATTCTGTCTCGGAGATAAAGGTTATTGTTCTAAGGAAAATTATATTCTCTGCAATGAGCTTAACATCAAAGCCTTTCTCGATTTTAAGAAAAATTGTAGAACTGCCCGAGCCAAAAGCTCTCTTTGGAGAGATCAACTAAATATCTGGAAAGATAAACCTGACCTTTGGCATGAACGATATAGATACCGAGTAGTCGTCGAAGCCGTTTTTTCAGTCATTAAGAAAAAACATAATAGTTACTTGCGGTCACGAAAACAAAATTCGAGAGATGTAGAAATGCTGCTTAAATGCCTTGTCTACAATCTCTCTTTAATAGGAAAACAAATCAACATTTCGGACACTTTAAGGACTTAGTCTGTTTAACAAAACTCTCCGAGAGGATATTATTAATCTTTTCAATCAAACCTGCAGAAGGACCTTTGTGACAAGATATCTCATTCTGAAGCAACTTTGTTTTTGAGGTGGGAACAGAATCATAAATCCAGGAATTAGTAATCCCAAAAAATGTCTTCTCAGCCAAAGTGTAAGGGATATCTAATTTCATTCCATAAATTATTTTATAATTACTGTCTCTTCTTTCATAGACAAACATCTTCCAAGTTTCTTCATTAGCATAATTCATCGTCCAAATTCTCCCATAAATCAGCAGAATGTTTTATATTAAAAAGCTTTTCAACTAAATCCTTTTTATTTCCTCGATAAGAAGAAGCTAATTCGTAAGCCTCCTGAAGGTGAGATTTTGGAAATTCTGAAATTCCCCCAACTAGTTCAAAAAATGCTTTCTCATTTTCTTTTACGGCATAATTTACTGCTAATGTATAACTCGGCGGAAAAGA
>JBJKQI010000062.1:0-3648 GCA_046705565.1 Candidatus Pacearchaeota archaeon
CTAACTAAAACTTAAAATAATATTTTTTTTGCAAAATTTCCAGGCAAAAACTCTAGATTTCCAATGAAAAATCAATTTTGCCAGCCTTCGGCAAGGAAAAATCTTCAATAATCTATTTAATTCCAAGTGCACTCTTCCATAATTGCTTAATAATTTACCTTCCTCTCCGTTAAATCTTCAAAATTATTCAACCAACCCTCTCCGACGGCAAATCCCTAAAATTTATTTCAAAGCTTTAGAAATAATTTTTAAATCTTTTTTTAAAATTTCAATTGATTTCTTGAAAATGTCTTCGGCATGCATGTGACCAAATGATTCAATTGTAAAAATAAGATCTCCACTTTCTTCAACTTCAATTTTCTTCTTGTTCTTGTGTACAAGTCCCTCACAAAAGTCAAGGATGCTTCTCTCTTTGTCATCTTTAACAGTAATTTTTGTTCCTTTAATTTTTATCTCGTTTTCAGGGAAGGATCTTGAAATTTCTTTTGCAAATTCTTTGTCTATTGTTATTGTTGCAGCATCTCTAAAAAAAATCAATCCGGGTGAAAACTTAGCATGCTCCTGACCTGTCCCCATCTTTGTTTTTCCTTTTATTTTTATTTCCTGGTTAGGGTTCAAAAGTGTAAGAGGAATTTTTGGATAAACTATTTCAAAGTCTCCTTTCATTTCCCCCGAATAAACATATCCGTCTTTTTTTGTATCTAGTTTGAATTTTAAAACGTCGCCTTCTTTCCAGCTCTTTTCTTGCTTTATTGGCACCAAACCAATTCTATGTGCAAGAGTTTCGTCGTAAAGTGCTGAATCGTTTCTTGAGATTTCAACTTCATCAATTGCCATAACAGGAATCATTCCGACGCCTCTTCTGATTGCATTTGCAAGAGTTTCGTTTATCTTCAATTCAAAAACTTGTTTTTCCGGAGTGTTTTTTATCATTTTCATCTTAATATCAAAAAGAGTTCTTTTAACCTTTACGGTCTTCTTCCTCTTCGGCCTCCTTTAACTTTTGGTCCTCCACGAGGACTTCTTGTAGTATCTAAAATGTTTATTATTCTAAATCCATCACGAGTCAGGCTCTTAACGATGCTGTGTGCACCCGGTCCTGGAGCCGGATTTCTTGTTTTAGCCCTTATTCTGACATAAAAAGATTTTATTCCAAGGTCTTTAACCTCTTCAGCAATTCTTTTTGCAATAAACATTGCGATAGTGGGGTTTGCTTTAAGTCTATCATGTTTAGTTATCATCCCGCCTGTAATCTTTGCAATTGTCTTGCCGGACATATCCGTTACATGAACAATTGTGTTATTAAATGAAGTGTAAATATTTATCACAGCTTCACTTTCTTTGCTGACCGTCGCTTTATTTGTGTGTTCTTCAGCTTCAACTTCCTGAACTTCTTCATCTGTTGCTTCAAGTTCTTCATCTTCTTTTAGTTCTTCAACAGCTTCTTCTTCGCCTTCTTGAATTCTCTTTTCTTTCAATTTTTCTTCTTTTGTTCTTGATTTCTTTTTTTCTGTCATTTTATTCTTCTTTAGCCGCCGTTGTTTCAACTTTCGGTTGCTTTATTTTCTTTTTTATTTCTATTTTATTTTCGTAGGAAACGGGCACAATGTAAGACGGAACGTCCACAACATTTCCATTCACAACAACTTTTTTGTGTGTGATTAGCTGTCTTGCGGATTTTACTGTTGGTGCAAGATTCTTTTTAAAAATAACAGTTTGTAATCTTCTTTCCAGATAATTAGTTTTGTCAAGCCCCAGGACATCTGAGATAGATGCGACATTGAGTCCAATTTTTTGAAGTCGAAGAAAAAGAACTTTTTTATCTTCTTCATCTGCTTTAATTAATCTTTTTGCTTTTTGTCTCATGGAAGTAACTTTTGCTTCAGCTTTCCAAATTTCTCTCTTATTCTTTAATCCATACTTTTTCTTTATCTCATTTTCTTCCAGAATTCTGGCTTTATCGAATGGTCTTTTTGGTCTTGAATATATCTTATGTCTTCTTTTCATTTACTTTTTTCCTCCCTTAGTTTTTCCGACGGCAGGAGCTGCCGCTTTCTTTTCGGTTTTAGCACCTTTCTTAGCAATTCCCGAGCCTTTTCTTCTATTTCTTCTAAAGTTTGCTTTTGTTCTCTGTCCCCTCATTGGCAATCCAAGAGTGTGCCTAAGTCCTCTGTAACTTCTTATTTTCTTCAATCTTTTAATATCAAACTCATTTTTAAGCTCAAGGTCAACCCCTGTTAAATGAGAGTTTTCCCCCGTTTCAAAGTCTTTTCTTCGATTTAGAATAAATTCTGGAACTTTTGGGTTTTTCAAAAATTCGCTTATTTTTTTAATATCAGCGTCGGTCAAATCTCCGATTTTTTTGGTTTTGGGGATTTGTAAGATTATGCATGCAGCATTTGAAAGTGCCCATGAGACCCCTTTTATTTTAGTCAGTCCGGGGTAAACTTTCATTCCACCTTCTATATCTTTAGATAGGATTCTTACTATTCTTTCATTGCTTTTTTGTGTTGTTTGTTTTGTTTCCATTTTTATGCTGTGAACAGATTATATTTTTCAAGTTCTGTTAATTCCTGAAAAATTCTTTTCTCAACGGTTTTCTCAGGGTCAGGAAGGTTTGGAATTCTTTCTTTCATATCTTTGAAAGATTCGAATGGTTTCTCTTCCCTTTGTTTCAAAATCTCCATCATATGCTTTTTTCCCATTCCGGGAAGAAGTTCAATCTGATGAAGTCTCTTGTTTATTGCGCTTGACTCATTAAAAAACTTAACTATTTTGGGTTCATCTTCTTTTACTCTATTTGATATAAATTCCTGAAGATGCGATTTTGCTTGTTCAGTGAGTCTTTCACGTTTTAACCTACCGAGGATGTAGTAAACTTTGTCTCTTTTGCCTTCACCGATGTAAAGGTCTTCCCCGATTTCAATTGGAACTCCTCTCCGCGGAGCTAATTCAAGGAGAGTATAATTCTCTTTTCCGATTGCCTGAACAATCGGCATCATTTTTTTCTCCAAAGGATACCCGTTGGGTAAATATTCTAAAACTGTTGCATATTCTTCTTTTGCCATTTTCTTTATTTGAATTCTTTAATTGTTGAAATAATTGTGTTTGTCTCATCTTCGTCCAGGTTTGAGTCAGGCAAAACTCTTAATACTTCTTCCTTCTCGTCAGGCAAAAAGTCAATGAGTTTTGAAATGTGCTTTTCATTTAATTTAATTAAATTTAATCCTGAAAGTTTCTCTCTTAGTTCTTTAGCTTCTTTATCTTCCAATGATGAAAACTTTTTGATAAAAGCTTTTACTTCAGGATTCTCTACATATTTAAGTGATTCTGGCATGCTTAACGGAGTCATATTTTTTATCATTTTTTAGCCTCCAAATTCAATTTTTTTAGATGCACTGGTTCGATTATAAATTCTTTCTCTTTTGCCTGGTCTTTTATATTTACAATGTAAGATCTTCCCCGTTTACCCTTGACAATGCCTGTTCTACCCTGAAGTCTTTTTGGAAATTTTGAGTCAACGGAAATCTCCTTTTTTACAGCTACAAAATCTCCCTCTTTTAATCTTTTGAAGTATTCACTAAAACTAATTTTACCTCTGGCTCTCAATTGTTTCTTTCTTACCATGTTAAATGAGAAAAACATTTC
>JBJKQI010000063.1:0-8732 GCA_046705565.1 Candidatus Pacearchaeota archaeon
TCGATTTTTGGAACCTCAAATCTTTCTCCAGTTCCTTCTATAACCTTAACATTTTCATAAGCTTCGTCTAATAACTGTTCATAATCTTCCATAAAATTAGAGAGGCACTTTGTTTTTAAAGATTGTTGGTTTATTTGCTTCGTGCCAGATTTCATTAAGGCACTTCGCGTTCAAGAGTTAATGCCTAAACAAGACTGTAAATTTGATTAATAAATTTGCAAAATCTAATAATTAACATAGAAGAAGCCCCCATCGATATTATTTTTATTTCAAAATAGAGCGAGCGAAGTATAAACTTATTAAAGATTGTTTAGATTGGTGAGTGATTTATTTTCTTTTTTAGGAAAATCCACAAGAATAAGGAAACTAAAAAAATAATTCCAAAAATTTCTGAAATTGTAAGAGTTATTTTTTCTTGGGTTTCGAATGGGATTGAATATTTTGTGAACCCAGTTATGCTTCCTTTGTTTGTGATTATCTCCCATGAATTTTGAACACCGCGTACATCATAACTTTCTTCTTTTGAAAGGTTTATTGAATCACACTTTGAATAATTTTCAATATTTTTTAAATCCTTTATAGTGTAAACATCCATTATGCAAAACATGCCTTCTTTGTAGACTAATTCGTTATTTGCATATGAGGTGGCGTTTCCACTTATTGCATATAATTGGAGATTGTCCCCGTGATTTATTATTGTAAAATAAGGCTCGCATCTTCCTGGGTTTATTTCAACATTCAAATTTTGAGGGATGTTTATGTTGCTTACCTGTGTTCTTGTGTAGCAACCTCCGAAGGGAAATGCCTGGGGAATAACATATGTGAAAAATGCCAGGGCACAAATAATAATTGAGGTTATTGTTAGAATTTTAAAAAACTTAATTTTATCCATCATTAGAAAGACAAGATACGCCTTTATTTAAACTTACCCCAAATACCTTAATCTTCCAGGTCTTGGTTCAAAGATTATTCCTTCTTCAAGAAGTTTTTGAATTTCTTCATTTATTGTGTCGGGTGAAACTCCGGTTAATTCCATTATTATTTTTTCAGTGTCAATTCCACCGTCATCTTCGGCGTCTTTTATTTTTTCAAGAATTTGGTCTTTAATCGCTTTCATTTCTTTTTTGTCTTTAACGGGTTTTGCATTTGATTTTCTTTCTTTATCGAGCTCAAGCTTTCTGACTAAAAGGTATTTTGGGTCTTTATCTTTAATTATTTCCGGTTGAATATACGTTTCGTTGTTCCAGTTTCTTACAGTTCCGATAACGACGGCTGTTTCTCCCTGTGAAACTTTGTTAAATTTTGCAGCGTCTTCTTCTCCAAAAACTTTCAATTTTATCTGTCCTGATCCATCATCAAGTGTAAAAAATAAGTACTTCTTTTCACCTTCACTTTCGTACTTGTCAATAATATTGCCGACAATGTTAACTCGCGAAATTTTTTTTGAGCCGAGCTCGAGATATAAAAATTTTTCATTGTCAAAAATGGGTTTTCCTAAAATTAAGTCTCCTATCCTCAGTTTGTAAGCAACATTTCTTTTGTATTGATCCACCATCTTTGTAAAAATAAGGATTGGTTTTTAAAGATTTAGATTCGAGGAATCTAAATCAAAAGAATTTGCAAGCAAATCCTAAAGATTTATGTGTATTCGTGAGAAGTTAATCAAATTTGATAGTTCCTTTTAGAAATGTTAATAAATTGTGAGTTTCTCTTTTAAACGGATGAAAAAAAATTCATATAAAAAAGGGATCTCTTCTATGGTTGCTATTATTATTTTGATTATTATAGTTATCGCGTTTACTATTTTTATTTTATTAAGAAGTTCCCCCGGAAATAGTTTTAATAGGACTCTTGTTCATAAAAATTCAGATAATGTAACCTTAAACTTATCCCAACCCAGTCAGTTGAATTTTTCTAAGGGGGTCCTAGATTTACAAAAAATTCCATTAGGAGATGGCAATGTTTCAGATTCTCCGAAGGAAGGTTATGTTTATTCGTGTATGCAAACCTTCAAAGGAGGCGGAGCAGAACACACAGGAAATTGGATTAATGGGGATACTTGGAATTTAAGCGCCAAGATTAATGTTGAAGGGAATGTTAAATGGCCCAATGCAGAATTAAACATTTCTGTTGTTGGAGACAGAAGAATTATTCGTGGTAATGGGTTGCCTGTGAATTCCGTTACAGGGGTTTATCCAATCCAACCAAGCGACCCCGCTTATCAAATTGACAGGAATCCGAATAGTGTGGAAATTCAAAACTACTCTTTTTCAATTCCATTGAATCCCACTTTTGCCTCTAGCCCTAGTTGTGTTCCAATGGGAATTGTGGGGGTTGCAATAAACGGTGTTGCACTTTTTAACGGTCTTGATGTTTCCGGACGTGATGCTGTAGCGCACGAAGTTCAGGATGTATGTTCAGGTCATCCAGACGGCAGTGGCACTTACCATTATCATGGTCCGAGTCCATGTATTTCTGGGGAAAATCAAAGTGACACTCTTGTTGGTTATGCCTTAGACGGATTTGGTATTTATAGTCCATACGACGCGAATGGAAGTCTAATTACAGATTCGGAACTTGACGCTTGTCACGGAATAAATTCAACGGTTATGTGGAACGGTAAACTTCAAAAAATTTATCATTATGTTTTAACTTACGAATATCCTTATACAATTGGTTGTTTTAGAGGTACCCCCGTTAATGTAGTTATGGGAAATAAAAAACCATCAATTCAGAATAACTCTCCCCCTACAAACTGAGTTTAAACTTTTTGAACAAAACCTCTTCGGGGTTTGAATATTGTGCCTTCTTTAGCTAGTTTTTCAATTGCGTCATCAATTTCTTCGGGAGATATCTTTCCGCTGAGGTTTTCTTCGACCTTTTCAACAGGAACGAGTTCGCCCAATTCTTTTGATAAAGCATAAATTGCATCTCTTACAATGAAAATTTTATTTCTCTGGCTTGATTTCATTTTTCCTGAAATTTTATCTATATCAATTTCTCCTGTTTCTTCGTCGAGTCCAACTTGTTCTAAGTAATATTTTAATAATTTTATAGCGACCTGTGCGTCTTCTACCTCAACTCTTTCAGACATTCTTAATTTTGCTGCTGCTTCGGCCATTCTAATTAAAGAATTAAGCTGTCTAGCTGAAATTGGGATTGTCCTCATTTCCTGACCTTCAATCATTGGTCTGTTTCTTAATCCGACGTAAAATTCTTTCATTTTTTGGACCGATTCGTCGGTTAATTTTGGATTAACTCTTTGCCTTGCGTATGCAATGTATTTTCTAAATAAGTCCTTGTCAATTATCATATCTTTAGCTTCTTTTTGGTGTTCTTCTAAAATGTGGTCTGCAACTTTTGTATCGTTTGATAAATTTGGAATATCTCTCATCGTGAAGATTATGTCAAATCTGTTAATTAATGCAGGAGGCAAGTTTATTTGCTGAGGGATGCCCTGGCTTGGGTCAAACCTTCCGAATTTTGGGTTTGCTGCAGCCAAAACTGACGTTGCTGCTCTTAAGGTTGCCTGAACATTTGCTTTTGAAATTGTTACTGTTTGCTGCTCCATCGCTTCGTGCATTGCCGACTGGTCTGTCTGGTCCATCTTTTCCAATTCATCAATTGCAACCAACCCTTTATTTGCTAGAACCATTGCCCCTGCTTCCAATGACCAACCTTTAAGATATTCGTCCCTAACTACTGACGCGGTTAGTCCAGCTCCTGAAGTCGATTTACCAACAACGTAACGACCTTTGGGAGAAATGTTTGCCATGAAAGTTAAAATTACTGACTTAGCGACTCCCGGGTCACCAATCATCATAATGTGAATATCTCCACGTGTCTTTTGCCCGTCTGTTTTTTCTTTTTGAACTCCGCCGAAGAGCTGAAGTAAAAGTGATTCTTTTATTTCTTCGTAGCCCCAGACACTCGGGGCAATTGAATCTCTTAATTTTGTTCTAACTTCAGGGTCTGCAGCAAGTTCCTGGATTTGCTGTTCGTCTTCTTCGGTTATGTCCAGTTCTTCAAAAGTTTCTTCCAAGGGGATTATATTATTTACTTCTATTGCTAATTCAAAACGAGTTGATAAACCTCCGGTTGAGAGTGGAACAGGAACTTCTTTTAAAATTCCAATTACTCTGACTCTGGCACCAGGAGTAGTTCTTTCTTCCATTTTTGGGTCGACTAAATCTTCTTTTACAAAGACATTTATTCTCTTTGGTTGTTCTCCACCGCTAAGCATGTCGGGTGCTTCTTCGACAATAAGTCTTTGGGTGTCAACCATCTCCTTACTTAATATCTTGAATCCACCACGCCTACCACACGAACATCTTGTTGGTTCTCTGAATTTTCTTTCAATTTGCAAAACTGAAATAATTGTCCCGCAGCTCGGACATTCAAACCTTGCATTAACAACCTGGGGTCTAACGTCTGATGATTGTCTAATGATTCCTTCAAGCATAATTAATTCGTTTAAGTGTTTTGAACGAATGTTTCTAATTAAGACTTCATCAGACTTTTCAAGGTTGAAAAGCCTTACTCTAACGTTTTCCATTATCCCCATTTCCTCAATTGCAACTTCAATTAAACGCAGGGTTTCTTCCGGGTTTTTTATTATCTCTTCAGAGAGCATGGGAGACTCTTCGGCTATCTCCATAAAATCAATGAAAACAACATTATTTTCTTCTCTTAATGAAGACTTTAATTTTTTCTTGTAAGACTCAATAAATCGTTTTGACTCCAAGCTCAATTCTTCAGCTTTTCCTGAAAGTTCGGGCCTCACAACCTCTAAATTTCCCTCTTCGTCCGGCTCTTTTGTAAAGTCCACTTCATCCATGGAAAAATAAAATGTGCCTTATTTATAAAAATAGTTGTAAATTTGAGAGTGGTTTTGGGGAGAAACTTGAGAATTACTTCTTATAATCTTTCAAAATGTGCTTTATATTTTTAAGTAAAGAGGTCATGGAGTCTTCAAGTTGTTGTTTGTTTTTTGTTCCTGTGCAGACTAATTTTCCATTTGAGAAAAGAAGGAAAGTTGCATTTGAATCTTCAAGTTTGTAAACTAATCCTGGGAACTGTTCTGGTTCGTATTCTGTGTTCTCCATTTCTAAAGCAAGATAATTTAAGTTAAGTTGTAAATTAATTGTTCCTGAAGCAACAATATTTTGAACTGTTATTTTTGGAGTGATTGTGATTTTCACATTCACTTTTTTTAATTGTTTAATTACTTCATCAATCACCTTTCTTACCTGGGCTAAAGACTTTGTTCCTGTGCAGACTAAATTTCCTGATGAGAAAACCAAGACTGCTGACTTTGGTTCTTTTATTCTTAAAACGAGTCCCGGAAAAGTCTCAGGATTATATTCCGTATTTGGTTGAGTTCGTGCCAATTTTGTTAAAGGAACAGGCTTTTCAAGTGCAGTTGTAGCGACGATGTTTTGAATTTTATATTCAGAATCTTTTTTGGATTTCGGTGCAGAAATACTTTTTTTTGCTGCCATTTAGCTTTTAAAGGACCAGGGGGTTTATAAAGGTTTAGAGTCGCCTTCGGCGATGCATAAACTTTAAATACTACTTGGTATTACTTAAGGTATTATGGAAAATGTGAGTCTAAAAATTGAGTCTCGCTTCTTAGCCAAAATAAAAAAAGTTATGAAGGATTATAATTATTCTACTAAAGCCGAATTTATTAGAGAAGCTCTCCGAGATAAAATACTTGATTTGGAAGAAAAAGAAATTTTAAATGACAGTAATATGATGTCTCAGATTAAGGAAAGTGAGAAGAATATCAAGAAAGGTAAAACTAAAGAGTTCAAATATTAATAGACCTTGTTGTGATTTCCGGCTGCTTCTATAATTATTGTCTTCTGTTTTTCAATTATTGAATATACTGCTCTTAAATTTGAGCCTAGCCAGCAAGCCCATTTTCCTTTCAATTTTCCATGGAGAGGATGTGCCCCGCTGTTTTTTCTTGGGTTTTCTTTCAATCTGTCAAGTCTATTTTTTATATCTGGTTTTTTTGATATTTGTTTCTTAAGAATCTTTTCTGTTTTTGAACTTGCTGTCCTAATTCTGTACATTTTTATTTTTTAAGGATCTCTATCACAAAGAGTTTTTTCCCATTGAACTCTTTCACCTGGGCTTTGAGGTAATCCTCTTTGTATTTTTGGGGATCTAGGTTTATTTTTTTGAATAAGCTGCTTGCCGAGACAAATCTTCCTTTTTGTCCTTTTGTCCTACTTAACTTAAAACTATTTTCTTCCTCTTCCACTAAAAATTCAAATCCTATAAGAAACTTATCTGCTATTTCATCCAAATAAACGTTAACAAACTCTTTTTCCATTAATTTGTTGTTCTCAATAAAGGAGGAATTCATGGAAATGTTTATTCCTGATATCTTAATAAAATCCTCCTTGGGGGACTTTGTGCCTTTTTCAACAATTTTGAACATATTATTATTATATAATCTAGGTATTTAAATGTTTCCTAAAGCTTTTCCTAAGGTTTGTCCTAGAATTGGTAATCTTCCATTTAACCATATTTATAATTCTTAGCTCTTTGTTCAAGGAATGCGTTTTCAACTTCTTTGAGTGTTGCAATTTCGCCGAGGGGTTTGTCAGGTCTTAATCTGGTTATTCTTGGGAATCTGAGAGCCCAACCCGATTTGTAGTTTGGAGACTTTTGAATATCCTGATAAGTTACCATTACAACTATTTTTGGTTTTATTTCAACGGTTTTGCCTTTTTCTTTTGTAATTAATGGCTGAAGTATTTTTGTTAAATTACCGAATGTGATTCTTGTTTCGTCTTCTTCAGGTTCTTCACCTTCTTTTGTCTCTGATTCTTTTTCAGCGACCCCTGTTCCGACTTTTCCAACTTCTAAATATTCATTTCCTTTTTTACATGAAAGCACAAATGAAGAAAGCCACCCGGCTCTTTTTCCTGCTCCCCATTCGGCACCTGTGATTACCAAATCAAGTTCGTTGGTGTCAGGTTTTAGCTTTAACATGTTTCCGACTCTTCTTCCCGGCTTGTAAGGAGCGTCTAAATTCTTCATCATTATTCCTTCTTGATTATCTTTTAATGCCTTTTTATAAAAAGTTTCAACAGTTTTCTTGTCGTGAACTTCCATAAACTTTGAGGTAATCAGTTTGTAAGGATGATCTTTTATTATTCTCTCAATTAATTTTCTTCTTTCTTTAAACGGTTTATCCAATTGGGGTTTGCCGTCGTAATAAAGGATATCAAAAATATTTACTTCAACAGGAAGTTTTTCAGCCAATTCTTTTATATCATATTTTCTTCTTATCCTCTGGGAAATCATTTGAAAATCGGTGTACTTTTTTGTTTTCTTGTCGTATCCTACAGCCTCAGAGTCTAAAATAAATGACTCTCCTTTAATAAATTCTTTAATATATTTTTCAACTTCAGGGAATTGCTTTGTAACGTTTTCAAGTCTTCGTGTGAATAAAATAACTTTATCTCCTTTTTTGTGAATTAAAAGTCTGAACCCATCATATTTGTATTCAATAGCCATTGGATTTCCTAAATGCTTGAAGGCGTCGTCTATGTCTTTAGCTTTTTGGGCAAGCATTGCTTTGATGGGTTTACCGACCTGTAAACTTACTTTATCAATTTCTTCAAGATTTCCGGTTGTTGCAAATTCAAAAACTTCTTTCAAGTCGTTTGATTTGTCAATTGCTCTTTGAATATTCTCTTCGTAATCCTTATTATTTTTGAAAAATGCTTTTAGAATTGCGTATTTTATTGTTGACTCCTGGACCCCAATTCTCAAATCCCCTATTAAAGTTCTGACAAGGAATACTGCTTCCAATGGCGAGGCGGAGGTTAATAATTCGGTGATTAATGAAATCTTTTTTTCTATTGTTCCTTTACCAACAAATTCTGTTAGCTTTCTTAAGTTATCAACTACTTTTTGGGTTGTTAAAACGTGCGAAGCTAATGTTGTCTGCTTTTTTTTCCTTGTTAAATCTTGCGCAACTTCCCCCAAGTCTCCAATTTTTTTCCAAAGTGCGACAACTTTTTTTGAGTCTGTTCCGGTTGCTTTTGAAATTGCTTTTATTGCAAGCTGATTTGAAATTCCGATTTTTCTCTCGTCATAAGCTGGATAAACTCTGCCTTCCAAAAGATACATTATGTCAGAATCTTCTTTTTTTACTGTTTCCAAAAACTTTGAAAGAATATCAATTTTTTCAAGCCTCTTTGTAGTTTGTGAAAGCTTTTCGTAGCAATCACTGAGTTTTTCATATCTCATAATTTTTTTAAGAAAAAGAAGTTTTTAATGGTTGTGGGTTATTTTATATTTCCGCCGCGTCCCCGACCAGCCGCCCCAAAGACACAGACATTTATTGCTAAAGCAGAGTGGATATGCTTCGCGTCGGGCTTTTGTCACGACGCTACGCCGATTTTAGTTAATGGCGGAAGGACTTTTGAAGTTTAGTTTGAGAAATTTATAAGGCTTATTTGATTATTTTATTTTAGGACTTCTTGTTTTCTTTATGTGGACGATGTAATACTCAATTATTGAAGTTACAATTACAACTGCCTGAAGAACTGTGAAAATTACGTCGCCGATACTTATTGAGAAAAGCAAAAGTGCTATTGCTCCAAGTGTAAGCAAAAGGTATGTGTACTTTTTTCTTGTTCGGGTTTTAAGAGAAAAATAATTTCCTGCAACGACAATAAGTAATCCGGCTATTGCAATAATTCTGT
>JBJKQI010000064.1:0-4041 GCA_046705565.1 Candidatus Pacearchaeota archaeon
CAGACTCGTCAAATTTTTCTTTTGACAGGGAATACTTTGGAGAATATTCTTCACTTGGCAAGACTAAAATAGATTCAACTCCAACATCACAAAAAATAAGTTTGGAAAATATAACTGCAGTTGAAAATCCTTTCCCTTCTACACCAAAGAAGTTTGAACTTTACCAAAATTATCCTAACCCATTCAATCCCTCGACGACAATAAGATACGATCTTAAAGAATATACCCCCAATTTTGAAGTGGATATCTATGACATAAAAGGAAGTTTAGTTAGAAAGCTTAAGGGCCCAAGGAGTGCTGGTGAGCATGAAATAATCTGGACTGGAAAAAATGAAAACAATAAATATGTCGGAAGCGGGGTTTACATTTATTTAATGAAAGCGGGCGACAAGATTTATGACGGAAAGATGATTAAGCTTAAATAAAAAGTATGTTCAAATACCCCTTTCAGAAAAAGTAGCAGCATGTTTACGCTGAATTATCAACAAGAAGTTTTCTATCTGAAAGTTTTGTACAAACTTCTTTTAGGAATATTTCATTTTTAACTTCACTTAGGATATTATTATAACTTCTTCCGAATAAAAATCTTCTAAAAACTTTTAATTCGGTGGGTGTTAAAATTCCGTTTATTCTTGGTGTCAAATAAATGGTTGTTAATCCATTTTCTTCTTCTCTCATCCTAAGGTTTCCTCTTTGAGCTTTTAAACTTTCAAAATTAATTAATTTATTCTCTTTTCTAGAAATATTCTTCTTCACTGGGTGAGTAAAATAAGGTTCTAACCCATTTAGTTTGCCTGAACTTGCTTCGGCAGAAACTCTACACCCACCTCCGCATAATTTAAGATATTCACAAGAGGAACATTCTTGTGGAATATTTTTCCCATCTCTCCAATCATTCATTTTGGTTAAAATATTTTCTAAAGAGTCATTCATAATATTCCCATAATCTCTACCCTCCTGAGAGCAAGGTCTAACTTCTCCATCAATCGAAAATGTTAAAGTTCTTTTTCCTGCCCCGCAAGCTCTATTCTCAAAGAATTTTTTATATCTTTCCTGGTTGTTTTCAGAAAACATGCATGGAATTGCAGGATTTAATGAGTCTGTTTTTATTTCTAAATCTTCTCCTAATTTTAGTAAATTATCTAAGGTTAAAACATATTCCTCTCTTGAGAGTGTAATGTCTGTTAAATCTTTTCCGGGAGAAATTGTCATGGGAGTTGCCGCAAAATAATTTATACCAAAATTCTCAAAGAGGAATTTTCCTGTTTCATAAACTTCAGAAACATTATTTTTATTCACAACCATATTCATAGCAATCCTTAAATTATTTTTTGATAAATACTTAAGAGATTTTCCTAACTTTTCAAAAGACCCTCTAACTCCGGTTAATGAATCATGAGTTTTTTCATTTGATCCAAGAATTGAACTTAAAATTGAATCAACATTAAAATCGGCAAATCTTTTTGCATCATAATCTTTTAATAAATGCAAATTAGAATTAATTCTAACATCCATATTTTCTCTTTTAAAAATTTCAATAGCGTCATAAAGTTGGGGCCTTGCGGATAAAGGTTCTCCTCCAGTCAAAGTTATATCAAAAAATTCCTGTTCTGCAATTTTGTTGGTGACTTTCCTGCTCGTTGAGGCGGAACTTCGGTTATCTGAGTAGTAATTATAACAATGCCCACATTTATGCGTGCATGATTCTGTGATTTCAAATTGAACCGATAGAGGTTTGTAAATCATTTTTTCAAATAAATCACACACTTATCAAGGAGTGATTTGTAATTTTTATTTTCCAACCACTCTTTTTTTATAAATTCTCGAAGTTTTTGTTGTTCTTCTGAATTTTTTCCTTTATCTTTCACGAACCATAAATCTCTAAATTCTAAATTAAGTAAGATAGTTAATGCTTCTTTCAATTTTTCTGTTTTTTCTTTTCCAATCTCCTTTTTAAGTTCCTCCTCGTTGTTATTGTGAAAATCAAGATGTATGAGTTCGTGAGCAGAAAGTCTTAACATTTCAGGGAGGTTGCTCCAAATAGAGATCATAAAACTTCCTTTTTTGAAGTCATAAGGGCATAAACTTTGAGTGGTTAAATATGCAGTTACCTCTTCAAATGGGAATTCATTTCCAGTTATATTTTTTAATCTTCTAAAGAATTCTTCATTTATCTTTTCCCATGCAGATTGAAAAGATTTTATAGTTTCATTAATCAGATACGAAGAATAAATTTTTTCATGAAACTTTGCTATTTTGTCCTTGCATTCTTCAAAGCTTTTATTTTCACATATTTCTTGTAATTTGGGAATATTATTAAATTTTTTTCCTTTCTCGAGATTCGACTTGAAATTGACTGCAAACCAATTATTGTATAAATCTTTTTCTTTATCAAATTTAAATATAACTTTTACCATGAAATTTAAATTTTATCCAACTATATAAATATTTATAAACTTAAAGTCGAATAAAATATTATGGTAAAAACAATAGAACCGTTAGTGGAAGAACTTCCTGTAATTGATTCCTCTGAACAAGAAGGGTTTTTGGCATACCAAATAGAGAAACAAGAATTGAAATCTGAAGCGTGTTATTCTTCAGGGACTGGTTGTTATTCTGATGGTTGTTATAGTCCTTCGAGTTGTATAGACTGTTATACTGTTGATTAGGGTAAAAATGGATTGTGTTGAAGATGTTTTGAGCAATTTATTTGGAGGTGTGCCTAATTTTATTTTTAACATCGAATGTTATAATCGTAATCTAATCTCAGTTTATTCTGTTAATGATAAAGATATCCTCTTCAAGCAATATAAGGAGAAGAAATTTGCAGAAAGAGAAAAGTTATTTTATGAATTGCTAAAGGGAGTTTGTAAAATTCCAAAAGTGTATGGCTCTGGGGAGGACTATCTTGTTACTGAATTTATAAAATCCTCAAGTCCGGACTTGAAAATGGCTGTGAAAGACTGGGCAAAAATTCATTCTGCTTTTTTAAAGGGTGAAATTTTGGTCAACCCTAATCTTCCTAAGTATAAATTAAGAAATTTGTCTAATTATGTTTTAAACCATAAGAATCTTTTTGGAGACATCCCAGATAAACTTGGTGAAAGATTGTTAAATAAAGAAAAGGTACAAAATTATAATACCATTACTCATGGGGATTTATTTGGAAGAAATATTTTATCACAAAATGGAGAAAATTATTATATTGATTTTGAATTTTCCGGAGTTGGACATCCTGCAAGAGATTTATCCCTTTTATTGTTAAATCATCCGGATTTAGAGGGTGAAATTATTTATTCTTACAGGAAAAATATCTCTTTTGATTATGAAGGAATTAAAGAAGATATCAATAATGAGTTATTAAATAAAGGGGTGCAATTAATTGCTGGATTGGAGAATCTAAAGATGTCTCCTGAAGGAAAAAAGAAAATTCATAAAAAATTTTTAGATGTATTAAAAAACCATTTAGATTAATTCTTTTTTGAAGAGTCTAAAGTTAATCTTAAAGTTTACAATGTTTTAGGACAGGAAGTAAAAACTTTAGTTGATAAAGTAGAGTCCGCAGGAAATTATGATGTTAACTTTAGCACGAATGGTTTATCGAGCGGAGTTTACATCTATAGACTTGATGCAAAGTCGGATGTGAGCAATAAAGAATACATAAAGACCGATAAGATGGTCTTGGTGAAATGAGTTTTTAGATAAATTTTTTAACTTGTTCTATCTTTCTTTTTCATGAAAAGAATTTATTTGATAAATGAAGAATTTTTAGGAGATAAAAAAGCATATTTAAAAAAAATTTCTAAAAATGTTTTGGAAATTTCAGGAGAACTTGCAGGACATGATACCCGGGAAGATTTAGAAGAAAATCTTTCGTGGCAGATATTTGATGAAGTTCTTTCCAATGATGATTTTTCTTTCAAAGAAGGAGAAATCAATTCTATTGTTGAAGAAACATTAAGAAAATGTGCTCAGAAAGTAGATCAAAAACCGAAGGTATTTGTATTTCCTTCTCACAATAGTTTTACAAACAAAAAAATG
>JBJKQI010000065.1:0-3479 GCA_046705565.1 Candidatus Pacearchaeota archaeon
GTTGAACATCGCGATTTAAAGAAGTTTTTTTGTCCTCGAAAAATCCGACCCATATGGCTGGAGGATTTTTCAGAGTTGACAAAAAAATTTGGGTGATTTTCTGCAAGAAAATCCCTTTAAATCGCTGTTAATTGGGGAGCCTGCAAGGCGACCGACCGAAGGGACAGTTCGAGACGCCTGTTATTTGAAAATCTCTCTTTATTGAAAAAATATATATACTGCTTTATAATTATGATTAATGATGAAAAAAATAATTATAAATGCAGACGATTTTGGAATGAGCAAAATATTCAACAAAAAAATTATTGAATTATTAAATTTGGGGGTGGTCTCATCAACATCTGTTTTAGTGAATCGAAATCTTGCCTCCCAAAAAGATCAAATCTTGGAATTAATCAATCTTAAAGAAAATAAAAATATCTCAATAGGATTGCATTTTGAACATGATGAAGATAATTCTTATGAAAATATTCTTAGCGATTTAGAGAATCAGTATAAACTATTTATGAAATTAGTTGGAGTTAGGTCAGATAATTTAGATAAACATAAATGGATTTATACTGAAGAAGAAGCTAAGGCAATTGCTGATTTTGCTAAGAAAGAAAATCTAATTGTTAGAAAAAGCCAAAGTGGTAAAATGGATAAATTTGAAAAAGAGATTATGATGGCAGATAGGGCTTTTTCTGTAACAGACCATACTTTTGAAGAGGTTTTAGATTTTCTTGAATCAATACGAAAAAATGAGATATGCGAATTAATTTCTCATCCTGGAGAATTTGATCCAAATTGTCGAAGTTCTCTAAATAAACAAAGAGAAGAGGATGTAAAGAAATTAATTGCTATAAATAAAAAATTATCTGAATTAGGAATTAAAGTGGTCAGTTCAAAATGTCTAAAGAAGTAATCAAAAAAGAATTTTATAATGTCGTTCCAGACATTTTAAAGAAGGCAGGAAGTTTGGCTTTAGATTTAAGAAAACAGCTTAAAATAAATTATAAGTCAAATACTGGAAGGGAAAATTCAGATATTGTTACAAACGCTGATGAAGGAGTACAAGAGATTATATTAAAAAGTCTGCTTAAAACAAAGTTAAAGGAATGTAAAGTTTTTTGTGAGGAAGATACAAAAAGTGTAAATTTGTTTCCGAAAGATACAGACTTTTTAATTTCAATTGATCCGATTGATGGCACTCTTGCTTACGCAAAATCAAATTCAGACCATTGGCAAATCATTGTGCAATTAAAAACACAATATAAATTTTTAGTCACAATGATTTATTATCCTGTTTCAGATTCTTTGTTAATAATTGATGACACAATTAGATTGAATGATAAAAAAATTGAAGAATATTCAAACAAAGAAGAATCTGTTGTGTGGGATGAATTGCCGGGTCCAAGCCAGAAAGCAATTGATTTTGCTAAGAAAAAGAAGTGGAATTTGAAAAGGAGAGAAAAAGCTTCTGAATCAGGTTTTATCATTTACGCAAAAAAGAAATTTTTGGGAATGCATAGATTGAGATTAAATGCTGTGGATAGTTTGGTTTGGGCGCATATCACACAGGCATTAGGTGGAAAAAGTATTGAGATATTTTCTTCTAGGATTATCGGGCAAGATTTCGATTTTTTTGATGTTGATGGGAGGGGTTATTACAAGGGTGAATATTTTGCGATTATAGAATAAAGAGAGATTTTCCTATTTCTTTTTTTGGCGTCTCGAATTGCAATTAACATCGCGATTAAGCGACCTGAAAGGCTCGAGGTGTAGAAATTTTTCCCTCGTGAAACAGAGCTGGAAAAATTGCGGAACGCTCGAGTGTTTTTTCTGAAAGAAAAAATATGGGTGGATGAGCCTGCAAGGCGAAGTAACCGCTTAATCTGCTGTTCATTTCTCCCGAAAACTTGCAGGGATTACATTTTAGTGCAACGATGCCGAAGGCAAAAATGTAAAGTTAAATCGGACTTTGGGATGGTGGGACACCATTGAGTTTTAATGTATTTGAGGATTCGCCGTCTTTTTGCTTCTTTTTTCTAAAAAGAAGATGGGGCACTTTTAGAAATTCTCTTTTTCGAAATCTTTTTTGTCAATTAAATCCATTGAAAGATGACGCACAGTATAATTTTTTTCCTTAGATTCTCCTTCGGTTACTTCTGTTATTACAAATTCATCAAGAGTAATCTTTCTGACAAATCCTGTTTTAAGGTCAATGTAAATATTTCCTATATACTCTGAACCTCCCTCGGTCAGTTTATCCCTGTTTCCGGATTCCATCTTCATTTTTAATGTGCTCTCACCTGAGTCATAACCGACCAGCGCGCAGGCATTTCCGTCGACGACACTAACGCCCTTTAATTCAAGCGTAATCTCTCCATTATGAAAAACAGATCCTGGCTTAACTGTTGTTCCAAGATTTACGGGCGCTTCGGAAAATGCCGCGGGATGCACAATTTTGTCTCCGATGAATTTCAGCGCATCTACTCCTTTGCCAAACATCGGTCGTGAAAAAGCATCATTCAAGGCATGGAAGTCAACAAAATTATTGTATATCGCATAGCGAATATCCGGAGATAACTTGTTTCCATTTTTGTCTTTTAGATCATTAAATACATCATGGGGAATTCCAAAAACCGGACCGCCGTCCAGTCCAGACATAGGATTAAATTCATATTCCCAATTATCAAGCTTAGGTATTGCAGTTAATGTGTTGTCATTTATTTGCAGACCGAACTCTTTACAGGTGCATTGATCAAATTTTTTTCCGGTTAGCGCCGCAGGATTGCATTTTAATTTCAGCAAGTATGTTTCAGTGCCTCTCCTTTTTCCGTCGAAATTCATGTGTATAAACTGAGTCTTCATCTTATAATATTGAATTTCAGATTTTCGATTGATTGCAAGATTAAATGGTCCTTTGAGGGATTCTGCAATCTTTTGCATTTCTACATTTTCCATAAATGATAATAGAACAATATTATTTATTAATCTATCGTAAAAGTGCCCCAATAAAAAACTGAAAAATATTTGGATGTAACGAAGTGAAATCTTTTATCGTTTGTTAGGCGAAATTTTCTTAAAATTTCGTTGGTGTTTTTCTCGGTCCGATAAAAGAAGTATTTTTCTGTTTTTATCTTCGCTGAAAGCGACTAATTGTCCGAAGGACGACGGCGAATCCTCCTCTTTAGGGGCGGGTGGTCGGGGGATTTCAAAGTCCGATTTAATTGAAATGAATATGGAATTTACAAAAGTTCTGCGAAGCAGAATTTGGGAAAACTCCGACTTCTTCAAAAAAGAACAAAGGAGTTTTCTTGTAAATGTATGCTGACAGACCTGAACGAAGTGAAGGCACGAGTGGAGCCACAGCGACCTCGTGAGTTAAATTTTCGTTCCCGTTCGTCTTGGTTGTGTAGTTTTTTATTTTCATTATTCTTTTAAACTCACTATGCTATTTAATTTTGGATAGGAGAGAAAACCCGTCCGGATATTCA
>JBJKQI010000066.1:0-2886 GCA_046705565.1 Candidatus Pacearchaeota archaeon
AAAAGTTCCTTGAAAAAATAATGAAAATCAAAATCAAGAAAAAAATTTTCTACACCTATTTGACTATCTTAATAATTGCTTTGGCAATTATAATTTTGATTTCTTCAGGAATCTTTTCATCAAATACAACAAATGACTTTAAAGTTTTTGATAATTCGACACTCTTCCCGTCGGTAGGGTCAACAAATTCGGCACACACAGTGATTGAAGTTTATGATTTCCAATGTCCATATTGCGCAATAGCTTCGGGATTGCCTTCGTGGGCTACAGGAGTCGTCCAGTCAAACCCACAACTTCAGCCTTTATTTAATGCCTCAGGAAGAATGGAAAGCTTGGCTGAAGCTGGTAAAATAAAATTTATATCAGTTTCAATGAGTTTTTTAAATTCAAGAACTGATCCAACAAGTAAAGAATCGACTTGGGCGGCTGAAGCTGCACTTTGTGCAAAAAACCAGGGGAAGTTCTGGGAAATGCACGATGCAATATTTAAAATAAATGACGGAAAAGAAGATGATGGTACGTTTACAAAAGCTAACCTTGAAATCTTAGCAAAAAACATTCCGGGTCTTAACACCCAGGAATTTAATCAGTGCCTTGAAAGCGATGAAACTTTAGCTCAAACTGAAGAGATAAACAATATTGCAGGAAAATTCACAACTTCAACTCCGACATTTTTTATAGACGGAAAAGCTGCAACAATTAATGAAATTCAAAACTTCAATCCGTAAATCTTTTTTAAGAAACGTTTTTATACCGTCGCTATTTAATCAATAAATGAAGTTTAACGAATTTGTAGGTGTGTTTAAACAAGTCTTCAAAAATAAAAGATATGTTGTTGGTGCGCTAATTTCTATAATAGTCTTTTATTGTCTTGAAGTCTTTTTCTCGAATTATAAAAATTTAATGATAATTTCAGAAACACACGGATTTTTGCAAATGGCAAAAGCTTTTCCTCTATTTCTTATTTCATATGGGGATTTTTTCACGGAGAAGTTCTTAATAGGATTAATTATACTTAGCGTTCTTTTCGGAATCTTATTTACATTAATAACCTACAAAACAAAAATGATAAAAGAATTCTCAAAGAAAGGTGGGGCTCTGGCAACAGTCGGAATTTTTCTGGGAATAATTGCACCGGGTTGTTCGGCCTGTGGCGTCGGAATTCTTTCAGTCCTTGGGATTTCCTCAGCAACACTAAGCTTTTTGCCTTTCGGCGGTTTTGAGCTTATTATAATTTCAATTCTTGTTATGATTTATTCAGTATACAAAATAACTTATGACATCAATAGAGGAATAGTTTGTGAAATTCCAAAAAAAACGAAAGGTTTAAATAATAATATCAATTGATATTACAATGCAATTAGAAATAAAAAACGGAAAACCTTACTTTGAAATTAATTCTGTAGCAAGATCTCCAACACTACAGACTGTTCTAAGGGTTGAAAAATTTATAAAAGACAACTCCGGAGAATACAAAAAAACAGAACTCTTCAAGAAAATTCCAAAAAAAGTCATGTGGCAAACCTTTCAGGTCATTATGGAATATCTTGAAAACTCTCTAAAAATAGCTTATGACAATGAAGGATATGTTGTCTATATTTGGAATCCATCTCTTTACAATGAATATAAAGACAGGAAAGATTTGGAATGGAATCCAAAGTAATTTTTGCAGAAAAGGAATTAAAGAATTCCTTTGAAAAGCTAAAAGAAAGTGACGAAAGACTTTACAAAGAAATTCAAAGCGCTTTAGAAAGCATAAAACAAAATGCTTTTTTTGGGAGAAATGTAAAAAAGAAGTTAATCCCAAAAGACCTTATGAAAAAATATGGAATTGACAACTTGTGGATTTACAACCTAAGAAAAGATTGGAGGCTCCTTTATACCCTAACAAGTAACGAAATAGAAATCTTGGCAATTGTTCTTGATTGGATGAATCATAAAGATTATGAAAGATTGTTCAAATTCCAATAATATTTTATCTCCCAATATAAAAATTTTTAACTTTTTTGTGTCACTTTTATTCCAATAACTAGACTATTTATCAAAGTTCCCTTGAAAAAAAATTAATCCTCTTTTTCGGGGAGTTCGTTACAAACGACCCTTGTTTCTTCAACCATTTTTGATAAAGTCTTCTGATCAATTCCCGTTCGGCGTGAAAGTTCACTTAATGGTTCTTCCAATAAATCTCTTGCGACAGTTATTTTGGAGCTGAAAAGCTTGCTAAAGACAGAATTATCAACAGATTTCAAAATTGTTACAGGATAGAGCTTCTTTTTCATTATAAGACTCTGAAGTCCTTCTTGAGAGGGATACCTCCAGCTTGTGACCTTCAAATTAACACCTCTAGCATATTCAATTGCATCCCACGAACATTTTGTGTTTGTCACAAGCCAGGGAGCGTCAAAATCATATTTTCCCAGATCCAAAAATCTCGCATAAGTATAAAGTGCGGGGTGAAGCTTTGTTATTGTCCCAAGTTCATTGTGGTATTTACACTCAATCATCCATTTCTTTTCTTTAATTGCAACGATATCAACTTCCTGTATTATTCTTTTCCCTTTAAGTTTGTTATCCGTTGTTGTTTTGTACCCATAATAATCCAAAATACGCGCAAAGAACTGCTCAAAAGTAAAGCCTTCGGGGCCAAGCATCATTATAGCCCGTTTCAAATCATAACGCTGTGCAACCCCTGGTTCCTGCCTTAAATGCTTTAACAAAACTCTTAATATGTCTTTCGAAGGTAAACTCTCTTTATTTAGCTTCTTAACTTCTTTAACGGCACTGTGAGCAAGTTTTTTCGAACCACCGGCGTCACGGATAGTTCTATAAATCTTCTTTGGATCAAACCTCTCTTTTTGTCCTGACGACTTTAATACATGCATGAAT
>JBJKQI010000067.1:0-6208 GCA_046705565.1 Candidatus Pacearchaeota archaeon
ATGGTCAAACTTCATAAAGAGCGTGAAAAAATAGAAGGGGAACTCTAGCTTAACTTATTTTCAAAGTCTATCCATCAAAAAATAGCGGGGACTTTTCAAATCCCTCTCAAGCGAAAAATAGCGAGGGCGGGATTTGAACCACGCGACCTCCGGGTTATGGGCCCGACGAGCACTCCAGACTGCTCCACCTCGCTATATAGATGTAAAAATTAGATTGTTCCGGCTTTTAAAAGTTTTGATAAAGGATTATTCGGATTTTCGTGAAAACAAAAACTTATATAAAAGAACTTCGTCCCAAAGTTAGTAAAATGGCAAAGCGAAAATCTCAGGAAGAAAGGGCAACTGAATCATTTTTTAGACCTGACACAGATTTTAAGAAAACAACCGAAAAAGAAGTCAAACCCGAAGCAAAGAGGGAAGAAATCTTAAGATATGTTACTGAAAAGCCTGTAAAAGATTATAGTCCTGTTGCTGAAAAAGGACGGGTAACTGAAAAGATTTCTTCAAAGCCGAATGCATCTGACTTGGTTACAATTGAGAAGGAAGGCATACTCAAGAAAAAAGGAAGAAGGACAAAAAAGAGTGCACAAAAGAAGACTAAGAAAAAAGCAGTTTCTAAAAGGAGTAAAACAACAACCACAAAAGAGGAAATTTATGTTGCTCCAAAAATATTATTGAAAAAAAATGGCTACGAATTAATAATAACTGAAAAACCCCAGGCCGCAATGAAGATTGCAAGCTCGCTTGGTGTTTCAACAAAAAGGGAAATTGTGCGTGGAGTCCCATACTACGAAGTTGATAGGAACGGGGAAAAAATAATTGTTGCATGTGCTGTAGGCCATCTATTTACATTAAAGCAGAATGTTAACGGTTCAAGCGCCCCTATTTTTGACATTTCATGGGTTCCAAATTATATGGTAAAAAAAGGAGACTTCACAAAAAAGTATTATGATACACTTTTGAAACTTGCTAAAAATGCAGGTGCAATAACTGTTGCAACAGACTTTGATGTTGAGGGAGAGGTCATAGGAAGAAATGTCGTAAAATTAATCTGCAATCAACCTGATGCGTCAAGAATGAAATTTTCAACCCTAACAAATAAAGAATTAAACTCTGCCTATGAAAACAAATCACCGACGATAAACTGGGGGCAGGCAGTTGCAGGAGAATCCAGACATTTTTTGGATTGGTATTATGGAATAAATCTATCACGCGCTTTAATGAATGCAATAAAGACAACGGGAAAATTCAAAATTATGTCTATTGGCCGAGTTCAAGGACCTGCACTAAAGTTAATTGTTGAAAAAGAAAGAGAAATAAAAAGCTTTGTAAAAGAGCCTTATTGGGAAGCTTCCATAAAAATAAAAGACCCTTCACTTGAACTTAAATGTACAAAATCTTTTTTTGACAAAAATGAATTAAAAAAGTTTGATGGGATTGTCGGAAAAGAAATTGATTTATCAACTAAAAAAGTTGAACAAATTGTGCCTCCAAATCCTCCGTTTGATTTAACCGGTTTACAGACTGAAGTCTACAAACTTTACGGCATAACTCCTTCAAATACACTTAAGGCAGCGCAGTCTCTTTATTTGGCTGGTTTAATTTCGTATCCAAGAACCTCCTCACAAAAGCTGCCTTCATCGATTGATTACAAATCAATTTTGGAAACATTAAAAATAAGATACAAAGTTGCAAAGCTGATTACAAGAGACACTCCTATCGAAGGAAAAAAGACTGATCCAGCTCATCCTTCAATTTATCCGACGGGAGCCAAACAAATTTTATCCGGACACGAAGAAAAAGTTTATGACTTGATTGTTAAAAGATTTCTTGCTCTCTTTTGTGACAATGCAATAATTGACCGAAAAAGAATCGCAGGAAAAATTGAGGAGTATTCTTTTTCAACTGCAGGATATCATATAAGGAAAAAAGCATGGATGGAATTTTATCCTGTTAAAACAAATGAAAAAGAAATTCCTGATGTGAATGGCCTTAAAGAAATAGTTGATTTTAAAACTGAAGAAAAGGAAACTCAACCACCACGTCGCTATTCGCCTGCGTCGATAATCTCGGAACTTGAAAAAAGAAATTTAGGAACTAAAGCAACCCGTGCAGCAATAATTGAAACACTTTATGATAGGGGCTACATTAAAGGAACTTCGATTGAAGCAACTCCAATTGGAATGTCCTTAATAAAAACGCTTGAAAATTATTCCCCTATAATAATTGATGAAAGTTTAACTAAAGAGCTGCAGGACGAGATGGATGAAATTGTCGAAGATGATGATAAACCAATTGAAGTTTTAAAGGAGAAGGAAGACGACATTTTGGGAAAAGCCAAAAAACAAATTGTTGAAATCTCCAAGGAGTTTAGTGAGAAGGAAAATTTGATAGGTAAAGATTTAGTTAATGCTCAGGACCATCAAAGAAAAATTGAAAGAGAAGAAAATACACTCAATCTTTGTCCGGTTTGTAAAAAGCACAATTTGAGGATAACATATTCTCCTAAAAACAGAAAATTCTTCATTGCCTGTTCAGGGTATCCCGAATGTAAAAACACCTATTCACTTCCCCCTTACGGCACAATAAAACAAACCGGAAAGAATTGTGAAAAGTGCGGTTTCCCGTTATTAATGGCTCTTCAGAAAGGAAAGAAGCCATGGATATTTTGCTTTAATACAGATTGTGAAACAAATCGTGAGAGGGTTGAAGCCTATAAAAAAAGGCTCGAGAACAATGATAAAGCAGATAAGTCTTGAAGAAGCAATAAATTTTAGAAAAAGAGTTCCTTTTAATCCCCTCCCCGTTTATGACAGCTGGGACGAAAAAAGTGAACAACTTGGATATTTCTTGGAAGAAAAATTAAATGGAGTTGTAAGGATCTCAAAAGAAGAAAATGGGCGACTTCCGTTAAGCAAATACTTCCCAAAAGCGAAAATAGAAAAAGGAAGCACAGAAATTTCTGGTCTTATGATCTCACATATGAAAAATTTTAGAGCCACATATAACATTGCACATTATCTCAATAAAAAATTTGAAAATTATGAATCTAAAATTTATATTGATGTTTTAATAGACGGAAAGATCAAACTCTCCTCATATGAAAAGTTCGGTTTCGAAAAAACAAATTATTGGTACTTTAATCCAACATATAATCGGGGGAGTTTAATAATGGTCAGAAATAATCAAAACAAAAATTATAAAATACAAAGAGATATCTTAATTTAGATGAAAAAGAGGAAGCTTGCAATTATTGCGACAGGCGGAGGTATGCGTTGCGTTTTTACCGCTGGATTTTTTTATGAACTTCAAAAGGAGTTCCCGTCACTCACCCCCGATATTCTTATAAGTGTCTCGGGCTCATCAGGAACATTTGCTTATTATGTGTC
Organism: Candidatus Pacearchaeota archaeon; assembly: GCA_046705565.1. GTDB lineage: Archaea > Nanobdellota > Nanobdellia > Pacearchaeales > GW2011-AR1 > GW2011-AR1. The sequence goes on from JBJKQI010000067.1 coordinate 3,390, forward strand.
TGAGCAGGCAAAAGAAATAAAAAAAATATGGGAAGAATTAATGACTGCAAGAAAGTTTATTCATGACAGTAAAATTAATGTGGATTATTTAATAGACATTGTATTCAAAAAAAGGTTTCCTCTCGACGTTAAGAAAATAAAAAACTCTAAGATAAAATGGTTTATAGGAGCAACAGATGCAAAGACAGGAAGACAAAAGTTTTTTCTAGCCAAAGGCAAGGAAAATGTCTTTGAGGAACTTCGCGCTTCAAAAGCGATTCCTGTTTATTATGGAAAAAAAATCAAAATAAAAAACAGAGAATACATAGACGGAGCGGTCAGCATAACCCCCAGGAACATAGTAAAAAAAGCAAAAGAGTTAGGAGCTACAGATATAATTCTAATAAACAATGAAGAAAAAAATGTGACTACAGAAGAAAAAATAAAATTTGCATTTTTTTATTTATTTTCTTCAAACGGGATAAAAAAAGATTTAATTAAAATATTGAAGGACTCCCCAATAAAGAAACAGAAAAATAAGAGCCTGATAAAAGTCGGTCCATCGAAGCTGAAAATGGAACTTCTTGACAATAATAAAAAACTTATGAAAAAAGGTTTTAAGATGGGAAGAAATGAAATAAAACAAAACAAACTTTTGAGAAAGATTCTTCGAAAGTTTAATTAAAATTACTTTTTCCTTTTAACTAATTTTTTGGTTTCCGACATTTTATTGCTGTATTTACAACCGCAATTGCATAGTCCAAGGAGATGCGCAAGCGCATGAATAAGGATTAATGCTGCTACTACTATAATTACTATATTTGAATAATTCAGTTCAAGAAAAGCAAATACTAATATAACAAGTGCCAAAATACCGTCAAGAATATAACCTCCCATTTTTTACCTCCAATTAGAATAAAATTTTAGGGATTAAAAATGTTTGTTTAGAACCATTTACTCAAATTAGTCTGTGTTCCGTAGAGCCTTAAAAGATTACTTCTTGATAAAACTAAGTCTGCATCAAAATCGTATTTTTCTTTTGCAATTTCTTTTGCGTTTTTTATAAGCTCTTCTTTCGAAGAAAATCTCATCGGCTCTGTTAGAGATTTTCTTACACTTTCCCTTACAACCCAAACTCCAAGAGCCGCCCAGTAACTTGGTGTTTCAAGGCGAATAGCCAAGACTCCGGCCTGGCGTTTTATTGATTCTAAATATTCGGCTACAGGAAGACGCGTTGCGTAATAACCGCCCCCACAGTTTTTTGCGTAAGTTGTTCTTCCGTTGTAACCTTCTGAATCTGTTGAAGCTTTAAGGTCTGTCCCGGGATTCCAACTTGAGCCTGGAAAATAAAGTTCGAACAATTCAAAGCTCCAGACGTTTGGAAAAAGCATGATTAAATACTGGTTTCCCAAAAACTCTCCAAATAAAAGCTCATAGTCCTCAATCCATTTGTATTCTTTTACATTCTTTAAAATTTGTTTTGAAATCATATCATCAGTTGCAGTTATGCTCCAACGAGTTGGTACCATTTTTTTGTCTTTTTTCAAACCTAAGACTCCGACGGAGAGAATTTTTGAAAGGGAGTATTCATTTATTCCGGATGAGTAAAGATAACTAATTCCTTCATTTGCTTTTATTTCGTCATTCATTGCCCTGTCAACTTTTTGATTTATTTTCACATTTCCGGTCAACTTCGCATTTTTCAAATCGGCTCTCATTCCGTTTGGAGTCAAAACCCTATCAGGATTTTTCCCAAAATTTATTTTTGATTTTAATTCGATTTCAACATCAACAGGATTACTTGAAATTGCAATTTCCTTAGCTAACTCTGTAAACTTCTTTTCAGTTCTTGCTTCGGTTACCGTTGAAGTAAATTTTGAATTTAGAAGATTCTCTCTTAATTTTAAGACATCTCTGATTGAGAAACTGTCTTTTGCCCAATTCTTTGGATCGTCAAAGAGACTTGCATCGTCAACTTTTTCAACAGGTGAAAGAATGCCAACATTTACTTTTGGATACCTCAAGCCCGAGCCAATAAAAACTGTTGGGGGGCTTGCACCTTCAAATTTTGTAAGGCTTGAGAGATTTTTTACTTTAAAATTTAATTTTGATAACTTCTCAACAACTCCAAATTTAACCTCTTCCTTCATATAATTATTTATATATAGAAGTTTAAATTGGTTTATGGTTACTTTCGGGGGATAATTAGAATTTAAAAAATTCCTCTTTTGAAAACACCTTCATTTCGAATTTCAAAGGGAAAGTCCTTTTTGTCAAGGGAGCGATGTTTCAGCAAAACTGCCCTTCGGGTCCTGCCTGTTTTAAGCTCTATTATGCATTTACTCCAATATTTGAAAAGGTCCCCCCCAACAATATTTGTATCTTTTTCAATTCCTTTTTGTATATCCTCAGAAGGGAGAAAAGCTGCATAAACCTGATTTGTAATTAAAATAGGAATATTCTCTTTACGGGAAATTTCAACCAAAATTCTCATTTGTCTAGCGACATCACGGTTAACTTCCTTAATTTTTTCTTCATCGTCCCCTTCAACTGCATCACCTAATTCAAGCCGGTAAAGCATTGCCATAGAATCTACGATTATAAGCCCAATTTCTTCTTTTTTCACGTTTTCCAAAAGCTTTGAAAAGTGCTTTTTTTGCTCAGTAAAATTTGTGGGATTTAATATAAGAATATTTTTTAAAACATTTTCAATATTGTCCTTTCCAACAATCTGCTCTACCCTTTCAACAGAGAAACCGCCCTCAGTATCCACAAAGATTACCTTTTTACCTCTCGCCTGAGAACATGCAGCCAAAATTGCAAGATTACTTTTTCCCGAA
>JBJKQI010000068.1:0-14092 GCA_046705565.1 Candidatus Pacearchaeota archaeon
AGTCCGGCATATCTCGAAATCTCTTTTGTTCCAACTGCATTAAAACCTGAAAAATAATGTGCTGTTTGTTAGAAAATTTATTATTGTTTTTCCTGCTAAAACTTCGCGGTATCCGTGAAGCCTTAACCGCCGAATCCGTTCTTCGGATAAGCTTTTTATAGAAGTTTTGTTTCTTCATTTTGAGTTACCTCTTCTTTAGTTAGAATGGTAACTCACTTATTTTATTAGAAACTTTCTACAAAGCTGAATTTTAATCCAGACATCGCATCACTCCCGATTGCACGCTCTGAATCAACAGACAGTTTTATCGACGGAAAAACTATTTTGCGAGTTTTAGAATTGTTTCGGCTAGGGTTTCGCCAGGAAGTTCTTTGCCGTTAAGTGAGATGTAAAAATCGCCTTTGAGGCGCGACTTATCAGCTGAGATTTTTAGCGCTGCATAACTCAAAAGATCTTTATCATTGTAGTTGTCTCCTATTGCAAGAACATTTTCTTTTTTAACTCTGAGCTCTTCACAGAATTTTTTTAGTCCACGGGACTTAGTCTGAAGACTTTTTATTCCAATGTCGTAAGCCTCGCTATTCCAGATAAAATATAAATCTTTGTAACGAGAAACTATTCTTTCAATTTTTTCTACGCGGTGTTTGCAATGAATTGTTATAATAAACTCTTTTGGTTCAAACCCTTTTATCTCAGAGTCTTTAACTTTTTCAAGTTCTTCTCTGGCTTTTCTAAGAGTATTAAAACTATTAACATGCTGGTAAATCTTTCCCTTGAACCATGTCGCACTGCCATTTTCATAGGTAATACTAACATACGGCATAATTTCTCTGAACATGTACTGTAACATGTAAAGGCCTCTTCCGGAATTTATGTTTATCATAAAACCTTTCTTGTAGAGCTTCGTAATTTCTCTAACAAGTTTTTCAGGAACTGTCTTTATCTTTAATTTTAATATGTCATTAGACTGTTTTATCCTTGTTCCGCGTCTTACAAGAATACCATCCACATCAAATACAATTAATTTTATTTTTTTTAATTCACTTTTGGTCAAATTTTCTAGAGGTTTCATTTTCTCCCGTAATCATCCTCAAGTCTTATTTCATCATGTTCATCAAATTTTCCAAAGGAAATTTCCAGAACGGTCACTTTATTTGAATATGCTTCAATCCGGTGAGCAGTCTTATATGGAATTAAAACCTCATCGTCTTTTTTTACTTTAAAAGTTTTTTTACCAACGGTAACCTTAGCAGGGTTATCTAAGAATTTCCAGAATTCTTTTCGGTGTTTGTGTCTTTGAAGACTAAATCTTTTATGGGGTTTTATCACAAGTAATTTTACCTTAGCGAGGCCTTCAGTCGGGAATATTTCTTCAACTCCCCAGGGCCTTTTAGAAATTTTATTTTTCATTTTCACCTTTGTAGAGAAAATGTTTCGGGAGTTTAAATAATATTCTCTATCCATTAGTTTTATAAAATTGGGGACATTCATTTAATAAAGAGAGGATGAAATGAAAAAAACAAGCTTGTCAAAATTGATGAACAAAGGCAAAGCAATGTTTCTTGCTTATGACCAAGGACTTGAACATGGACCGACAGACTTTAATGACAAAAATGTTGACCCAAATTATATTATTGAAATTGCAAAGCGCGGAAAGTTTAATGCTTTGATTTTTCAAAAAGGAATTGCTGAAAAGTATAATCAGGAGATAAAGAAATCCGGGATTCCATTAATTGTAAAACTTAATGGTAAAACCCGTCTTCGCGATGGAGAGCCAATTTCAAGCCAAATCTGTAGTGTTGGCGAAGCTCTATCGCTCGGGGCTGTTGCCGTCGGTTACACAATTTATATTGGAAGTCAATACGAACCCGTGATGATGAAAGAATTTGCAAAAATTGAAGAGGAGGCTCACAAAAAAGGGATTCCGGTTATAACCTGGATTTATCCTCGTGGAAAGTCCATAAAAGGAAAAAGTGATTCTGAATTAATAGCTTATGCTGCCCGAACCGGGCTTGAAGTTGGTGCGGATATTGCAAAAATACATTATGACGGAAACAAAAATGATTTGAAGTGGGCTGTAAAGTCCGCTGGAAAGACAAAAGTTGTTATTGCAGGCGGAACCAAACAAGATGAGAAAGGATTCCTTAAAGAAATTAAAGATATTGTAAGTGTTGGAGGGGCGGGAATTGCCGTCGGACGAAATGTCTGGCAGTCTGAAGACCCCTTTGAGTTAGCTAAAAAAATGAAGAAGGTTATTTGGGGACGATGAAAATTTCAACCCCATTCAAGGATTTAAAAAAAGAGTATGACAAAAAATCTGTTAGACGATTTAATGATATGAAAGACAGATTCAAAAATCCTAATGGGATTAAAGCAAATCCTATTCTTTACACAGTTTATACTAGGGACTTTGGAACTTTTGAAGCGACATTAACGGTTCTCGAACCTGGAAAGATAAACGGAGAATTTTTTATGACAAAAGGGCATCGTCATATAAAACCTAGAAAAGAGATTTACATTTTAACTTCGGGGAAAGGAAAGCTTGTTATTGAGAGTAAGACTTCATCGGTTGTTGAGATGAAAAAAGGTGTTTTTTATACAATCCCTGTTGGAGCAGGGCATAGAGCCGTTAACATAGGAAAAAACAAGCTTGAATTTTTATCAATATATTCAAAAGATGCGGGACATGATTACAATTTTAAATTTAAAAAAAGAGTGATGAGCAAAAAATGAAAATAGCATTCTTTGAAATAAAGGATTGGGAGAAAAAGTATATCCAAAAAAAGCTGAAAGGTCACAAAATTCTTTTCTACAAGGAGAAAATAAACGAATGTGACACAAAACCTTTCTCGGATTTTGAGGTTATAAGTGTCTTCATTTATTCAAAAGTTGATAAAATAATTTTGTCAAAGCTGAAAAAATTAAAGGCCGTCGTTACCCGTTCAACCGGGTTTGAGCATATAGACTTGAAGACATGCAAAAAGAATAAAATAAAAGTTTATAATGTTCCGGATTACGGGCAAAATACCGTCGCTGAACATACCTTTGCATTAATCCTTTCTCTATCAAGGAAGATAAATCGGGCTTACAACAGAACAATAAAAGGAAATTTCTCATTTGAAGATCTTGAAGGGTTTGACCTCAAAGGAAAAACCCTAGGGATAGTTGGTATGGGTTCGATTGGAAAACATGTTGCAAGAATAGGAAACGGTTTTGAGATGAATGTAATTGCCTACGATCCATATGAGAATAAAAAACTTGAAAGTGAATTTAATTTTAGATATGCAAAGCTAAACGAACTTTTGAAAAATTCTGATATTGTTACACTTCACTGCCCTTATACCAAGAAGACTCATCATATTATAAATCCAAAAAACATAAAGCTCATGAAAAAGAATGCGTTATTAATTAATACTGCACGCGGCGGACTTGTTGATACTGACGCTTTGGTAAAAGCTCTCTCGACAAAATCAATCGGTGGTGCCGGACTTGATGTATTAGAGGGTGAACTTTTAATTAAAGAAGAAGCACAACTTCTCTCATCAAACTTCCCAAAAGGCAAACTTGAAAATCTCCTTGAAGACCATATTCTCTTGACTTTTAATAACGTTATAATTACTCCCCACATGGCATTTTACAGCGCCGAAGCCCTTCAGAGAATTCTTGACATTTCGCTTGAAGATATTAAATGTGTTATTGAAAACAAAATGTGTAAAGGAGAAATTAAAATCAAATGAAAAAACCAACAATAATTGTTAATTTTAAGACTTATGAAAAAGGAAAAGATGTTTTAGATCTCGCCCTTGCTTTACAAAAATTTTCCCGCGACGTTATTGTTGGAGTTCCTGCAATGAATATAAAAGAAATTTCTTCTAAAACAAAATTAAAAGTTTATGCTGAACATGTTGATCCTTTTTTACCTGGTAGAAATACCGGATTTATTTTACCTGAAGAAGTTAAAGCAGTCGGCGCTATTGGAACTTTTCTAAACCACTCTGAACATAAACTTGAATTTAAAGTTTTAAAAGAGACCGTTAAAAGATGCAAAAAAATTAAACTTAAAACTGTTGTTTTTGCCTCATCGTTAAAAGAAGCGAAAGAAGTTTCATCGCTTCATCCTGATTTTTTAGCTTACGAGCCTCCTGAGCTTGTCGGGGGAAAAATCTCAGTCTCGACTGCAAAGCCGGATGTTATAAAAAAGATTTCTAAAACTCTGAATAGAGATTTTCTTGTCGGCGCAGGAGTGCATACAAAAGAAGATGTCAAAGTTGCACTTTCACTCGGGGCAAGCGGGTTTGCAATTGCTTCAGCAATTACCAAAGCAAAAAATCCAACTGCTAAAATGAAGGAAATTTTTGGATGAAAAATGGCTAAAAAATACAAAATTTATTTATTCAGGCATGGGCGAACAAATTATAATGTTAAAGGGATGTTTACAGGATGGAAAGAGTCTCACCTTGTCTGGAGAGGAAAAAGAGATGCAAAAAAAGTTGCTAAAAAGTTAAAAAACAAAAAGTTTCAAGTTGCAATTCATACCAGACTAGTTCGCTCAAAAGAAACTTTGGATTTTGTTTTAAAGTTCCACCCAGAATGCAAAAAGATTCTTATTGATGACCGAATGATTGAGAGAAGTTACGGGATTCTCGAGGGAACAACTCACAAAAGTTTTATAGAAAAAATAGGAACACAAGAGTATAGTCTCTTAGTTCATGGTGATGCAATAGAGAGTCTGTCGCCAAAACTCAGAAAAAAAGTTGAAAAACTTTTAGGAGAAAAAGAGTACGAAGCAATTCACCGAGGATATAATGTTAAGGTGCCAAAAGGGGAATCATTTGCAGATGTTGAAAAACGTGTCGCATCATTTATCAAATGGCTTAAGACCTATGTAAAGAAGAATAAGGTCAATGTTGCAATTTCAGCACACGGCAACTCAATACGCCTATTTAGGAAAATCATGGAAAACGCATCGAAGGACGAAACAGTCAAATGGTTTATTCCTTATGACAAAGTTTTTGAATATGAGATTTAAAAAATCTCAGGCATTTGTTTTTATTCAATAGTGGAACAACAATAATTAAAAAGAAAAGCTGTTTTTTGAGAATTATGATAACTTACAAAGATATATATGAGGCTGCAAAAAAAGAGAGATATTCTGAAAAGTTACAACCAATTCAAAAAAGTTTTATTCGTGAAGTCTCAAAGTACCTTGATGAAAAAAAATCGGCTGCGTCAAAAGAGGGGGACGTCTTCAGCGATGTTCTTGTTAAAACCAAAAAGCAACTTGAGAATGCTGTGACGCTTTTCCAGGAACTCCTTAGACGAAGAAGAAAAAAGATAATGAGCCTTGCATTGATTGCGAGCGAGACTGGAATTTCAAAACAGGATTTCTCAAACATGCTTTTAGTTGAAAAAGAACTTTTTGAAGAACTCATGAAAGCAATCGAGGAATCTGATAAAAAAGTGAGTAACCTTTTGAACGGCGGCAAGGAAGAAAATGAAAAAGAGAATATTCTCGTCGTATTTTTAGAAGATGTTAATGAATTCAAAAGTCCCGAAGGAGAAAATTTCGGACCTTTCAGCATTGGACAATTTTCAAACCTTCCTAAGAGAATTGCAAAAATATTTTTGGAAGACCACGTCGCTGAAAGCATGGAAAAATAAAAAAAGAACAAGGAGCATTTCTGGGAATTGGTTTTTGGGGAGGCATGGCTTTAATGAGTTTAATTATCTTTATAGGCTCAATTTTTGTTGATAAAAATTACTATACTCTTCGTTATACTTTAGTTATGTTTCTAATTTCAATACTTTTCCTTATTGCAGGTTTAATTTATTTGAAAAATATAAAACAAAAAATTAAAAGAAAATAATCTTCTAAAGATAAATTTTAAAAAGAAGTGTTTCCTTGAAATTTTGGAGGTGAAACATGGCAAAAAACATGGAGAGTTCTTATCATACACACAAGGCAGTGTGGATGTTAATACTGGGTATTCTTATCTTTTTGAACGCCTACTGGCCTTACTTAAGTTGGGGGGGCTTCGTTGGTGCAGTTCTATTCCTTGGTGGATTGATAAAACTCATATTCTACCCTCACCACTAAGCGTGGATTGATTTTATTTTTTATTTTTTGAATTATGCAAAAATTATTTGTAATTATGCAGTTGTCCATATTGTTTAAAAAGAACTGCGAATTTGTTGCAGTAATTAAATTAGGAAATTAAAATGGCAGTACAAGTATTAACAAAAGAAAATTTCGAGAAAGACGTTGTTAATTCAAAAGTCCCGGTTATTATTGATTTTTACGCGGACTGGTGCGGACCTTGCCAGATGATGAAACCTGTTTTCGAAAAGCTTTCAAGTCAGTATGAGGGTAAGCTCAATTTCATGAGACTTAACACGGAAGACGAAGAAATGATTGCTATGCAATTCGGAATACAGGGGATTCCAGCTTTAGTTGTCGTTAACGACAAAAGAGAAATTGGAAGAATCGTTGGGTATGCAAGTGAAGACCAATTGAAACACAGAATTGACGAAATTTTGAAAAAAGCATAATGATAGACTTTGCGTGTAAAAAATTTGATTTGGACGAAGTTATAAAGTGCGTCTTGGGTTTATCTAAATCTGAGTTTCGCCTTTTGAAATTCTTAGCGGGAGATATGCAAAAATTTACGACCGAGGAACTTTCAAAAAAATTGAAACTCGATAAGTCGACAATTCAAAGATCAATAAAGAAGCTTCACGAAAAAAATCTCGTCTCACGTTCTCAGATAAACCAATCCGTCGGTGGCTATATCTTTTTGTATAAAATAAAAGACAAAGACAACATAAGAAAAATTGTTACAGAAACTCTTGACAATTGGGTTGGAACATTTAAGAAAAAACTTAGCGATTGGTAATTATATTTTTGTCAGAAAATAAATTAATACGGCAACAAGTGTAATTCCAAGAAGAATCAAAATAATTTTCCACATGCTGATTTTTGGTTCTTTTCCTTTTTTTGCTTTCGGCAAATCCGGTTCATATTTTTTTAATCCGACATTAAACTTCATCGGAGGATTCTTGTAATTCATAATCATTTAAGAAAATTAATGGATATAAATTTTTCCAAACTTCCGTTAAGGGAAATTTTTGGAAAAGGATTAATGCAAAAAACTACTTTTGAGTATTGTTCAACTTTATTGCGGATTAATCAATGAACCTACAAAAATATTCATTGGATTTTGCAAATAATTTTATCAACAAAAAATTCAATAAAAATATATGAGAGTTTTTTTGACAATCTCATTTCACGAACGAAGAAATCTGTCCGCAAGGCGATTTCGGAGTCAGCCAAAAATCGCGAAGCGGTAAATTTAATAATCCTTCAAACGTATCCCAGTTATGAATTCGAGAGAAATTTGGGGAATAGTAATAACAATTCTGGGGGCAATTCTTATAATTGTTTCTGTTTACGTCTCACTTTTTATGTTAATTTATGGTGTGCCTTTATTTGTGATTGGCCTAATTATAATATTAAACAAAAATGAAGATAAAATTGAGAAGATAAATTACAAGGGAGGTAAAAAATAATGGTTGATAAGGAGATTATTGTTTCAACAACAAATGATGTTCCTGGAAAAAAGATTATTAAAATACTCGGTATCGCAAGAGGAAATACCGTCAGAGCAAGAAACATCGGTCGTGACATTGCTGCCGGATTCAAGAACATGATTGGCGGAGAAATAAAAACTTACACAGATATGGCCTCTCACTCACGTGACGAAGCTTATAACAGAATGGTGAACGAAGCAATTTCAATGGGTGCTGATGCAGTTTTAGGAATGCGCTTTATGACCTCAACAATAATGCAGGGAGCTTCAGAAATGTTAGCATTTGGAACTGCTGTTAAGTTGGGATGAAAAAGTTTTAATATTGTTTAATTTTGTCATTTTTATGAAAGGATTTCAACATTTGATTATTAGTTTTTTTATTTTGGTTATCTTCGCAAGCTTGTTTATTTTTTTGGGTTTTAATCCATTATCTAGTCTCTCTTTCGGAGTTATTTTAATAACTTTGTTCTTTTTTGTGTTAGGCTCAATACTTCCAGATTCTGACAGCAACGATAAAAAATCATTAATATTTGTTTTATTTAGAAGAAAGAATAAGAAGCATCTAAGAAATAGCGAAGATGATTGGGAAAAACCGGGCGAATTTATTTTAATAAGCTTGGGTATTTTGTTTTATCCTTTTGCCTGGGTAACGAACCAATTAGAAAAAATAATTCTCAAGTTTACGAGCTTTAGAGAAAGAGGACACAAAAAAACACTACACACAATATTTGGTATCTTAATCGTTTCAGGATTTTGGTCAATAATAATTTATTTAGTTTATCTATCTTTAGCAAACATTAATTTCAATATCGGTGTTCCTTTAGTTTGGTTCATATCATTATTTATTTCTCAGTTTCTACATTTATTGGAGGATTTACTTGCGGAAAAACAAAGTTGGAAGATTATTTGGAGATGAAAAGCCTGTAGAGGGATTCAAACCCCCGACCTACTGCTTACAAGGCAGTTGCTCTGTCACTGAGCTATACAGGCATAATGGATTTAGAAAAACATGTTTTTTAAAAGTTATTGTTCCTGGTTTGTTAGTTCATTAAATCTCTCAAGGAACATTCTCTCAGCTTCATCGGGACCCAAAGGAATTATTCTTTCGGGAAGAGGCGTGAATATTATTGATTCTCGAAATTCTGATGGCTCTTTCATTAAATCCCTCATCTCGGTTACAAGCGCAGTGTTATCTGCCTCTTTTATTTCATGATGATTGACATTTCTTATCCCAAACTTTTCAAAAATTACTTTTTCCAAATTTAATTCAATCTCCTTGAATTGGGGCATAAATTTTTTGAAAGGACTAATCATATCACCCATATAAGACTCCGTTGCGTCATGTAAAAGCGCCGCTAATGCCTGCTCTTTTGAGACAAGCTTCGAAACTATCACAGAATGTTGTGCAACAGAATAAAAATTATTACAGTGCCCATTATATCTACATTGTAATGCTAAGGAATGTGCAATATCTTTTATATCAACTTCTTCAACCTTCGGGTCAAAGATCCAAAATTTCTTGCCCCCAAAAGTTTGAAACCAATCTCCAGGACGATTTTCCATAGATTAATCTAGAACCAAGAATTTATAATTATTCCTTCTTTTGAGAATTCTCTTTTTCAACATTAAGCACTCTTATTTCACAAACTGATAATGGATAAATCTTTTTCAATTTTAAGCTAAGTTCTTTTTGAATTTTTCCTTTCAAAACTTCATCAAATAAATTTTGAGCAGTTAAACTCTTTGCCCAAGCAGTTAATTCTTCTTTTGCTTTACTTCTCAAAGCTTTTCTCACAGCTCTTGAAACTTTTCTTCTTGTTACAAGGAAAGGTTTTATCCTAACCTGATAATCCAACGAATCTGTTGAGAATGAATCTTCAACATAATTTGTTCCCCTTCTAACCATTCTTTTAAGATAGTATGGAAGAAGTCTTAGTTCCTTGGGCAAAGCCATAACCTCATCACATTTTACACTTGTTTTCAAGGTTAAAATCATTGCTTTTCCTTTGAATAATCTGGTCAAATCGTACTTTATGTATCTTCCTTCAAGGTCTTTTATTTCATAAGCCTGAAGCTGAGTCTTTTTTCTTATCAGCGGCATTTCAACATTGAAGAATCTTTTTTTTCTTTTTGCCTGTGCCATTATTCCTGAAGAGCCCTCCCTGCTCTTTTACCTTTCTTTTGGTATTTAGACTTTCCGCATTCTTTACAAGTATACATTATGTTTGTCTTTTTTGTTGTTTTAGATTTACGTTTGAACTTTGAGACTGCAGGTTTTGAACCCCACTTTCCTTTGTTTCCGATGCCCACCCCTAATCCACGAAGTTTTGCTCTGGCAATACCCCCTCTTTTCAGAGTTCCACGTTTTCCACCAGTTGAAACTACTTTTATTTTTTGTTCAGTCTGCTTTTTACAATAAGGACAAAATCTTTTTGTTGTCTTTGGAATTTTCATGTTATTTGAGACAAATTTTAGTTTATAAAGTTTTTTATATTATGGTCCCGCAGTGATTATATGCGAATAAAATTTAAATCGGACGAGCAAAGAAAGTTTCTTAATGAAGTTCTAAAAAACTTGCATTGTCCGTCGCTGATGGCATTAAATCAATTTGGTCTTGACATTCCTTATTCAACATTAAAAAATTACATGAATGAGTCGAGAACTCTTCCGGAACAGTTATTTAATGATTTGTGTTATTTGGCAAAAATTGAAAAAGAAAAATTAAAATTTGAAAGTTTACCTGAAAATTGGGGAAAAGTTCTGGGAGGAAAGAATTAAAAAGAGAGAAGATTTATTTTTGTTATGCGAGATCCATTAAAAAGGGGCTTCGGTGGAAAGATGATTCTTATAATTTTGGACTTACTCTTTGGTCTTTATTTTTTGAATGCAAGATTATCTTTCATTACTTCATTTGATGTTGTTTCCCAATTCAATAATTGGATTGTTTTTATTGGAGGAATCCTATTTTTGATTAACTTTTTGTACCTTATTCTTTTTGCAAGAAGAAGAATCGTTGCATAAAGTTGCATCTATTTAAACAAATATTTATATATCTTGTTTTTCATGTTTTACATATGGTGAAAAAGAGGTTAGGAAGGAAAGGACAGGTCACTGTTTTTGTAATTATTGCGATAGTAATCATTGCTGCCGTTGCAACTTATTTTATAATAAAAGCAAACACTGCCCCCAACAAAACATCTTCTAATTTTGAGCCAATAGAAAATTCATTTCTTAATTGTATTCAGCAAAAAGCCCAGAACGGAATAAAGATTCTTGAAACAAAAGGAGGATACATTGTTGATCCCTCATTTATACCAGGTTCAACTTATATGCCATACTCTTCTCAACTCGACTTTTTAGGAATAGGCATTCCCTATTGGAGGAGTATCTCCGGAAACAACCTTCCAATAAACCAAGTTCCGACAAAAGATCAAATGCAAACTCAACTTTCAAATTATTTAGAAAGTCAAATTGCCGATTGCAATTTTAATTCATTCACTGCACAAGGATTTAAAGTCAACGAAGGAACTCCAAGGGTTCAGACAACAATAAATGATAATAATGTTGTTGTTAACCTTAATATGGATTTATCAATGTCAAAAGGGAATGAATCGGATGTTGTAACAAACCACCAAGTCCAAGTTGATTCAACTATTGGCTCGCTTTACAATGACGCTGTTAAGTTTTACAATCTGGAAAACCAAGACATGTTTCTAGAAAATTATTCGGTTGATATCTTAAGAACTTACGCTCCTGTCGATGGGTTTGTTCTTTCATGTTCCCCTCAAACATGGAATGCAAATCAAATCTTTTCAACATTGAAAAATGCAACTGAAGCTAATTTTGCAGCTATGAAAAATTCAGGCAACTCAACAGATTACTTTAACTTAAAGCTTCCCCTCTCCTCAAGTGTCAGAATTTTAAATTCGGCGTCGTGGCCAAGTGATTATGAAGTATCTCCTGCTGACTCTCCGGTTCTTGTTGCTAAACCTGTTGGAACTCAAACCGGTCTTGGAATTCTTGGGTTTTGCTATGTAACTTATCATTTTGTATATACTGTAAGATACCCTCTTTTAGTCCAGTTAACTCAAAATGGTGAGACATTCCAGTTTCCTCTTGCAATAAATATAGAAAACAATGTTGCAAAAGATACGAGTACTCCATTGAATATTTCAAATTCAGCACCATCAATAAATCTGTGCACACAAGGTTCAACATCAAATGTGACAGTTAATTTAGTTGGACCAGACGGCAATCCTGTTGAAGGAAATGTGAGTTATAACTGCCTTGGTTCGTCATGTCAAATAGGGCAGACAACAAACGGTAAAATTAATGGAACTGTTCCACAATGCGTTAATGGCCAAGTTATCGTAGACTCTTCAGGTTATGTTGAAGCTTCCAAAACATTCTCAAGTGTTGACGGAGGCTCAATCACAATACCTATGAAAAAGATATACCAAAAAACGGTTATTGTTAATCTTACAAATTCACAAGGAAATGAAAAATCAATTATAACATTTAATTCGGTAGATTCTCCTGAATCAGGGACAATTATTTATCCGGATCAAAACCAGATAAATTTGACAGAAGGAAATTATAATATCACTGTTTACACTTATGACAATTCAAGTATATCCTTTAATGCAACAACAACACAACAATGTACCGAAGTTCCGTCGGGAATTTTAGGAATTATAGGGATAACACACCAGGAATGTACAGATATTCCTATTCCGGCCCAAAATATTACAAGCGTTGTAGTTGCAGGAGGAAATGCAAATGTTTACTTTAACGCAACAAACTTAACAAAGAACAATAAGATAGAAATTGATTTAGACAGATATAAAACTCCAACAAATTTACAGGAACTTCAAATAATTTATACATTAGTTGATGCTAAAAACGTGGGGGTAAAATTTGTATGAAATTAAATAGACTGGTTTTGATAAGTATTTTTATTTTTATTTTTGTAGGATTCACTTCAGCTTCATATGTTGTAACAAACTCCCAGTTTACTCAACCTGGAATTACAACAACTTCATTTTTTGGTTCATCAACAACACAACAAGTAACTTATAACAGTCAGATGTGCCAAGAGGGAACGGACTTTGTAATGCAAATAGTTCCCGGAGGATGCACTCCAACAGTTGTTAGAAGTGATTTACTCGCTTCACAGGACGTTCCTGTTTACTGTCCAATTGAGATGATGAAAATAAACCCTGCGGTGAACATTAAATCAATTGAATCAATAAATTTCGGCGGAACTTTTCCAAAGGACGTTTCAAGCATACAGTTTTTACCTGCATATTCCGCATTAGGTCTTGACAGAACTCTTTCAAACGGTCAATGGAATAATATCGGATATGCAGTGATTGTTTTAAACAAAAACACTAATGAATCATCGATGCCTGATTACGTTACCGGAAATTTAACTGCAGTGGTTACATATAACGCTTATGACGCTTTTGGTTCAGTGGACAGAACCCTCTATCTTCCAATATTGTCCGACGCAGATTTTAATGCTAATGAAGGAGAGTATTCATTTTTTAACAACATGGGTTATTTGAGAGCTGATTCTATCCCGAGCGTAAACTCAGCAACAATCTCAATTTATTCGGCGGTGAACCAAGTTTTTGGAAGTTCAACAAATACACAAAAACAGAAAATATTAAGCTACAATCTTAACGTAGGACAAAGTTCATCCAACTTTTTTTTACCCGGATTTGGATGTTTTGCATCGTCAACTCTTCAACTTGATTCAATAGGTGGCGCTGACACGAGAGCATTAATCTCAGTTGATAATGGAATGGAAAGTTATCAATTAATGAAAGGAGAAAGTTTCCTTAACGGCTCTTGCCAGGTAACTGATAATCCTGTTAAAGAAGGATTGTCTGAAAGTGTCCCTATTTCTTGTTCAACGGACAACGGAGGGGAATCTTTTACACTATCAATTCAACCAACAATAAAATTAAAGATTACAAATACCAGTTCAAGCGGGTCAACTTCAACAACAGAAGATTATCAAGTGGGAGATAAATTGTATAAAAATGGGGAAGACAATGTCTATTTGGGGTATGTCGGAACAAACCTCAAAACCGATAATTTGCAGAACGTTGTAATCTTCCTAGTTAATGTGCCTGCAAGCGCAACACAAGCGGATAAACTTGACACAGCTACCCTTCAAAAAGTAAGTGACGTCGCTGAAAGAGATTTAAGAATGGGAAAATCAACAAAAGATATAACCGATTACGCATCCTCAATTCTTGGCACCGTTGCAACAGGATGGGACTGGCTTCTAAATGGAAACAGTTACCAAAATGTCACCTACGGAAAGGAGGTTGAAACTTTTGGAAGTTCAACATATAAATTTAAAATCAATATAACAGGTTTTGGAACCGGAACAAATCTTGCATTTAATAATGCAACATTAACAGGATATTACGGAAATGCTGTTAATGATTATAATAAAATAATAACTAATTATCAAAATAGTATTAATCCATTAA
>JBJKQI010000069.1:0-6336 GCA_046705565.1 Candidatus Pacearchaeota archaeon
CGGAAGATTCAACAATTGCTTTTGTTAAAGAACCGTCAATTACAATTGCAGCGGTTTCTCTTGCTCTTCTTAAAGACATTGAGACAGCTTTAGCCGAAACAACTTTTATCTCGTTAAGTTCATCATCTAAAAGAACTGCTTTATTGGTTCCGTCTATTTTCTTTGAAATCTTTTTTAATTCTGTTTTTGTTTTTTCTCCGAGATCTATTTTCTTTTTTTGTCTTATTTCTTTATCTTCTTCTCTTTTTGAATATGAATCTCTTGAGTGAGAATTACTCCTTAAATATCTTGAAGTTTTTTTCTCATCAGAAAAATTTGAAAAAAAGTCCTTTGCGGGGACTTTTTTTCTTAAATTCATTAAAATTTCTTTAGAAGTCAATTCTTCAACTTCTTTTCCGTCAGGCGCACTTGCTATGTAAGCAACTTTGGCGTTGTCCATAACATTTTGAGCAATCAATTTCCCCCCTCTGTCACCATCGACAAAAAGAGTTATCTCTTTGGTTTTTGAGAGTTCTTTGATTTCAGGAGGTAGTTTTGTTCCGTTCATTCCGATACAATTATTTATACCTGCACGAACGAGATTAACTACATCTGCTCTCCCTTCAACGACAATCAATTCTTTATTGTCAAGGTCTCCGCCTGTTGCAAGTTTGCTTTCCCCATATTCTTTTACACCTGCAATTTTTGTAGAGTCTTTGACTTGATTTGATATGTCTCTTGAGTCCGTTGAACCTTCGATTCCCATAAGGAGTTTTTTAGCTCTTTCCATTATGTAATCTCTTTTGTTTCCACGCACATCTTCGATTTTTTCAATTTCAATCTGCGCGTCGCATGGTCCTACTCTCTCAATTGTTTCAAGAGCGGCTGCAATCAAAGCAGTCTCGGATTGGTCAAGTGCTGTTGGAATTTTTATTGTCCCAATAGTTCTTTTGTCCTGTCTTTCAAGGTCAACCTCAATTCTTCCGATTTTACCTTCCTTTTGAAGTTCCCTCATTTCAAGATCAGCTCCGAGAAGTCCCTCAGTTTGCCCGAATAAAGCCCCAATTACATCAGGCTTTTCCAAAGCGCCTTCGGCATTTAGACTTGCATGTATCATATATTTTATTGATACAGGACTTACTTTTGCCATTTTCTTAATTTCAATTTCTCCGTATTTAGTTATTTTTAAGCCCTTAAAGGACTCTTTAGAAAAATACTTGTTTCTAACTCAAACTTATTCTAAGTCTGACTTGAATGTGAAAGTGAATGTGAATAATAATCTTATTACAAGATATTTTTCTAACAAAATCTAATGGGAAAAGTGGTTTTTAAATGTTTTTACACGAGTGGTGTTGTTACTCGGAAAAGACAGTTATGGGAAGGTTTAAATAGTTTTGAAGAATTGTGCTTAGGATGGATAATGGATTAAAAGAAATGCTGGAAGGAAGAAAATATTTATTTAGAGGAACTCTTGATTGGGATATCAATGAAAGGACATCTAATGGATTTTATGAGCATCCTGCTGGAAAATTTTCTTCAAGTGTCAATTTGCACTATGCATTAACTTATTGTAAAAGTGCAAAAGAGAAATTTCCTTATTGGAAAGGAATTAACCCAAGACCTATTCTTTTAGCAATTAATTATAAAAAATATCCAATGCAAATAGGAAATGAGTATGATAATGAAATTGAAATAATTGGGAAAGTTTCAATAGATGACTTGATTATTCTTAATTCATTAGATAAATTTAGAGAGTATAAAAAATTTGATTTAGAAAGTAAAAGTTTTGATTCTTTAACGAGTTGTAATTCTGATGAGTGGTTTAAGAGAATTATTCTCACTCCCTAAACTTTTCCTCAAAATATAACTTCCTGCTAATCTCGGACGAGTCCATTGACCCCAAAACTAATCAATAATCTCCAATTGAGCCGAACTCCATTTTTTGTTGGAATTTTTTTTAAGCTATTCGGCGTAAAATTTGATAGATTCAAGTCTTTCTTTTGAATTTTTTTCTTTTCCATTTCAAGTTCTTTCAAATCAATTTTTGGCAGATTCATTTTTTGCATACCTCTTCGGGGGTTTTCTCGGTTTTTAATCTTTTGTTAAATTTCTGGTATGTTATAAAATATAGTATAACCAAAATATTTATATAACATAAAATATAATATAAATTATGAAAAAGCAATCCGGATTTGAAAGACTGAAAAAGAAAAAAAAGAAAGTTGGGATTAGTATAACTGTTGACGAAGAAAATTTAAATTATCTAAAAGAAGATATGAAAAAAGAAGGAGCAGAAGGTATTACTTTGTCGTCGGTTTTTGATATGCTTTTAGAAGACTTTGTGGAATTTATTAAAGGAGAGAATGAAAAAAGAGATAAAAAAGGAAAATGAAATTTAAGTTTACGCCCATCATAAGAGAAATAATGTCTGTATTAAATAAACACAATTTAGTGGCCATAAAGATGAAAGGGGACCACATAAAAATAAACAGACCAAATGGTTTTCCTCAATTAGAGAGACCCATAATTCTTGTTAACGTAAAATCGTTAAGTCCCGCCGTAAAGAAAAATTTATTAATTGAAGCAGAACGTGCAGGGATTAATAGAGAAGAGTTTGAGCGTATCTTTTAAAGAAATATTCTTGAAATCATTGGTGCTTCCCTACGCAAGTTGAAGGTTTCCTTTTTCAATTGGGGAGAATCCTCAAAATATAATGCAAGTGCTTCTCTTAATCTTTTTTTTGCTTCATCTATTGTCCTTCCCTGAGTCACTACATTAGGAACCTGAATAGCACTAATACTATATACTTTATGTTTTTCGCTCCCTTCTTGACAGATTATGATGTCTACTTCGTGACCTTTATATTCAATTTTTCTTACCATTTTAGAGTTACTCCATGTTTACACAATTTAATATGGTCCATAGCTTTAAAACTTTTCTGTTTAGCAATATAAAAATTATAGAAACTCCTCTCAAAGTTAAACCTCTTTTTCACCATGATAATATTATTATTTTATTATTTAAATACTTTTTCCCTGTTATGAATTTTAGTTCATATTTTAGATTTTCTCGTCGGAAAATTAATTTCAACCCAAATCTCTTAAAATCTTAGCTTCCTTAATTTTTCCAAGTCGCTCATAAAGTTCTAACAATTTTTCCTTAATTTCTTCGTGGTCAGCTTCGGGAAATTTCATTCTTAACATTTTTTCGTATAAACTTACCAATCCTCCGGGCTTATTTGCTTTCTCAAGTTTGAGAGCCTCTTCTTTATAGGCTTCAAGAATTTTCGTATAAATAATCTCTTTTTCATTTTTATTTGCCTCGTCCATTGCGCGTCTCAAAGCTTTATCACTTTCATCGAACTTTCCGGCCTGAACATATGAGCGCGCCTCCTCAAAAAAATTCTCCTGTTTTTCTCTAAATGAAACAGAGTTCACTGCAGCATTTCTAAATGATTTTGCGGCATCAATAAACATCCCTTTTTCGATATAGACCTGAGCAAGTTTCAAATAAGCGAATTTTCTCATCTCAATTGGAGGCATAAGCTTCAGGTAACGGGTCAAATAATCAATCTTTACAAAATCACCTTTGCCTTCAAGGGCACTCTCGATTTCCGGTTTGTGCATATCTTTCGTTAATCTTCCCATAATAAAAATAAGTCTCTTTTCTTTTTAAGGATTTTTGTTAAACTATTTCTTTTTGAATAATTTTCCAAAGAAACCCTTTCTTTCTTCAACAACTGGTTCAATCTCTACAGGTTTTTGTTGAGATTCGGCTTCTTTTTGTCTTTGAGATTCTTTTCTTTTATTTATTCTCATCATGGCTTCGTTGTAGCCTTGATTTATCAAACTCTTTGGATATCCCTGATTCAACAACACATAATAAATTTCTTCGGCTTTTTCGCCTTTTTCAAGATTTCTCTCAAAGAATTCTGTCATCTCTTTTTTACTTTCAATTTGCCTCATGATGAATTTTATTAAAATTAACTATTTAAAGATTTGTATAAAAAACTAAACATTGAAAACAAAATAATTTCTTAAGACAGCTTAACAAAAAAATCTCGAAAAACTTATTTTTTCTGAGTAATCTCAAGGCACATTCCAGCTGCTACTGTTGCACCAGCGTCTCTTACAGCAAATCTTGCCATGTAAGGATTTTCTTTCTGAGTCTCAAGAGCAAGTCTTCCCTGAGGCTTGATTCTAACCTTAGCAACATCACCATTCTTCAAAAAATCTGGGTGTTCTTTTATTACTTCACCTGTTCTTGGATCAATCTGAGCGATTAATTCAACAAACTGGCAAGGAACTTGAGCTGTGTGAATGTGGAAAACTGGAGTGTAACCTTTAGCCAAAACTGTTGGGTGGTTAATTACTGCAATTTGTCCGATAAATTCTTCAACTATTTGGATGGGAGCTGATGCATCACAGATAACATCTCCTCTTGCAATATCCTTTTTACCCACTCCTCTAATATTAACTCCAACGTTTTCTCCTGCGTCAGCTTCAGAAAGGCTCTCGTGGTGAGCTTCAATAGTTTTAACTTCACCCTGAATTCCTTCACCTGTTCTACCAGGAAGAATCTTTACTTTTTGGCCAACCTTCAAGATTCCAGTCTCAACTTTTCCAACTGGAACAGTTCCGATTCCTGTAATCTCGTAGACATCCTGAACTGGAAGTCTCATTGGTAAATTTGTTGGTAATTCTGGAGCTGGGAAGTTATCAATTTGCTCTCTTATTGTTGGTCCTTTATACCAAGGCATTTTTTCAGATTTCTTTATAATATTATCTCCCATAAGGCCTGAACATGCGATGAAAGGTGTTGCATCTGGATTTATTCCAACTTGTTTTAATAATTTAGAAACATCTTCTTTTACTGCATTAAATTTAGCTTCATCGTAATTAACTGCATCCATTTTGTTTACAGCAATTGCAAGGTTCTTTACACCCATTGTTCTCAATAACCATAAGTGTTCTGTTGTCTGAGGCTGAACTCCTGATGGAGCAGCGATAACTAAGAAAGCTGCATCAGCCTGTGAAGCACCGGTAATCATATTCTTCACAAAGTCTCTGTGACCAGGTGCATCAATAATTGTGATTTCGTATTTGTCTGTAACTAATTTTTTATAAGCAAGATCAATAGTCACTCCTCTTTCCCTTTCTTCTTTAATGTTATCCATAACATAAGCAAATTCGAAACCTGCTTTTCCGTTCTTTTGAGCTTCTTCTTTAAGCTTTTTCATTTCTTGTTCAGAAACAGCGCCTCCGTCAAACATCATCCTACCAACACAAGTAGACTTACCTGCGTCAACGTGTCCAACGAATACAATGTTCATGCTTGGTTTTGCTTTAGCCATATTTGATTATGAAAATTTAGATTTATAAATCTTTCGCTCACCCGGTCTTTGCGCGGGTTTTTTGTTTTACCGACGGAGATTCCTCTTTGTCTTTGGATTTTGCGGGGAGAATTTTCTTATATAGAATCAAAAATGTTACAATCACAATTCCTGCTGAGAATGTTACGTCAGACGCGAAATGAGCACCAATAAGAACTCTTTCGAACGAAATGAAGAGTCCAAACAAAACTGTAATAATAATTGTTACCCATTCCCATATTTTATTTTTGTTCAAAAAAAGTAAAAATAACGGAATTAAAATAAATCCTAAATATGCGTGTCCCGACGGGAAAGAATGATTTCCGGTTAAACCCTGCGGCAGATACCATGCGGTAAAGTTAGAAAATCCCGTCGCTAAATCTCTGAATCTCACGCGTCCCCAGATGTTTTTTAATATCTCGACGAGGATTCCTGCGACGATAAATGTGTAAACGCTGACTTTAGAAAATGAAAAATTCTTCTTTGAAAAATTATGAAACTTCGTTTTGAATAAATACATTCCGATTAAAGAAAGTAAAACAAGCCCAAGCCCGACGGTAAATCCTTCAATTGAAGTAAATTTGAAATTTGCATTAAGATACACAAGAATTAAATTTAACACATAATAAAAAATAAATGTTGAAATAGCGACGGTGCCTAAAAAAATAATCGTTTTTTTGCTTTTGCTTTTTTCTTTAAATTCAAATCCCGCCCAAAAAGTGAGTATCGCAAAAAGTCCAAAGAGAGCCCCCGGAATTTCTCCGAACGATTCAACTAAATTCCCGACGGGATTCGTTGCATCATAAATCGTTTTTGAAATATTTAAGTCATAAATCCCAAATATAACTGCAAGTGCGACCCACAGCAAAACTACAATAATCAATAATTTATTTGCAGCACGTTCATTCCAAAAAGATTTAATTGACATCAAGAACTAACGTGCGACGAGTTTAAAAATTATATGGAGCCCTTTAAGATTATTGATT
>JBJKQI010000070.1:0-3088 GCA_046705565.1 Candidatus Pacearchaeota archaeon
GCAACAATTCCCTGTCCTGCTCAGGTTCAATTGAGTTATTTTGACTGGAGAAATGTTGTTGCTGCTGTGTTAAT
Organism: Candidatus Pacearchaeota archaeon; assembly: GCA_046705565.1. Taxonomy (GTDB): domain Archaea; phylum Nanobdellota; class Nanobdellia; order Pacearchaeales; family GW2011-AR1; genus GW2011-AR1. The sequence continues at coordinate 75 of JBJKQI010000070.1, forward strand.
AATTTTCTTGATATATCTTTTTACTATGAGCAGAAGAAAGAAACCGAAAAAGGTTTCGTCGACGACGGGGAAAGGTAAGAAGAAAGTTACGAAGAGTAAGAAGAGGAAATAGGAATTTAAAATTCTCTCCAATCAATACTAAAATCCATAAAATCAAATTCTGCGAATCTATTATAATTGTGAGTCCCTTTTCCTATAATATGTTTGAAAATTTCCATTAATTGCATATTTGCAACCGCCCCTGCAACAGGTCCCACGTTCCCAGGATTTTCTATATCTTTTATTTTTTCCATATCTTTAAAAGGATCATTTCTTTTTTGATAATCTAAAAATTCTTGGAATGTTTTTGTTTCTCCCGGGATAATTATTGGACCTACCATCCCCAAATGCATATTATAACCTCCAGCAACACAATAAGGAATGTTTTCTTTTATTGCATATTTATTTATTATTTCGGTTGTTTCGGACACAGAAGGTTTATCTGCACAATTGACCATAAAACTCACTCCTTTAACAATATCATCAAGAGACGAATCTTTTGAGATTTCTCTCTTAAAGGGAATGATGTTTGCGTCAAAAAGTTTTTCTTTTATTACATCTACTTTATACCTTCCCACATCTCTGGAATTAAAAAACAATTGCCGATTCAAATTACTTTTATTCACGATATCTGGGTCCACTACCCTTATTTCATCAACTCCCATTTGGTATAACCCATTAACTATCCAGGTCCCGATTCCCCCGACACCAAATACCGCGAATTTTGAACTGGTAATCTTTCGGTGGAGGTTCATTGTCTCGCTCCAAGACTCAGTTAGTTCGTCGATAAAAAGAATCTGCTTTGAATATCTCTCGTTGAATTCCAAATCTTTATCTTCATATCTCCTTAGTACTCCAAATTTTTCGAGACTGTTTATGCAAGAATTAACATCGACAGGATTATATTTTCTTAAGTTAGCGGCCAACTCTCCTTCATCTTTTTGAGATTCTAACATCCCTAAAACATCTCTGACAAGACTATCAACTTTAAACTTTTTTATTCTTCTTGTCCCTGTGAAGATAACATCATAAATATCATCTTTCTCCTTTAAAATATAAAGTGAGTCCTTAATTTTTATTTTTCTCATAAAACAATCTCCCGATAAACAATCTTCTCTTCTGTTGGTTCAAAAACCAAATCCCCTCTTTTGTTTGCCGGAAAAATTACCTTTGCATTTTTAATGTTCTTCATAATTAGTCCTTCATTCCTAAGGTGCCATGAACCTAAGAGAACCAAAATCGGTTTTTTTGAAATTTTTTCTGATTCTTTAAGCTTTTTAAAATGGTAATCTTCTCTTTTTTTTGCAATCTTATTAATCTCCTCTTCTTCATTTTTTGTAAAAGGGGAACCAGATAATATTTTTTTACAAGTTTGATTAGGAAATCCAAAATTCTCAAAGTCTATACCTATAATTTTTATTTCTCTTCCCCTGCAAAGATTAACCAATTTTTCAACTTCTTCAAACTTTGTCATAATTGAGTGTTTTTTGTTTTTCAAAAAATAATCATAATCTTCCGGAGAAATTAATTTTTTATTCTCCATATCCTCAGAAAAAACAAACTCTGGCTTTATCTCTTCAATAAGGGACTTTTCTTTAACAAAGTCGTCAATAAAGCCATGAGTCAATCCTAAAAAAACAAAATTAAATGGTTTTTCCATTTTACATCCAGTACTTTATACTAGTTCCACCCTTATATCGTTCGTCTTCAACCAAAGTCAAACCTTCATAAGGTTTTTCTATGTTTTCAGACTTCCCTCTATAAAGAACAGATGCATCTTTTTCGGCTTTTTCAGGCAGTTTGCCTTCCAAAGCAATATTCTCTAAAGGTTCCATTTAAGATCCTCCGATTTAATTGAAATTTTAATGATGAGGATATTTATAAAATTTTATATATTCACGAGAATCATTTATTCAATTTAAAATTCTTTCCGAAGGCGTTCCATGGGAGTTCGAGTCCGGAGTTAGGAAGGTGCTTTAAGATCCACTTTGGAGAGGTGTTTGAGCTGGGACCCCCAGGCAACATTTGTAAACGCACCTTCCGGGGTAAGCTTTTGATTTTGAGTTTAAGGATTTCGCCCTTTTTTCAAAATCCACAAAAAATATAATCTCTTTTTTCTTTGAAATTCTGTAAATTTTATTAATAGGAAAGTTTATAAATAACTAATTAGTAGTAACAATATGAAAGAATTGGTGTCAACGTTAGATTTTAGCAATTCAAGCATTGCAGCTAGCGGGAGCATTAAAAATTGGATTTATGATTCTAAACTGAGGCAATTTGCAAAGGGATATTTTAAGAAATCAGATGAGAAGAAAACAGAACAACCACAAGGCAAGGTTAATGAATTTCTCGAAGATAAATTGAAAGGAGATTACGTTGGAAAAACAGGAGTAATAAGTAAAATTTTTGATTATTCCGGGAAAAATAAATTTACAAGATTTATGAGAAATGGGCTTTTTGGGTTAATGTTACTGAGCACAACTCCAAATATGGCTTATGCAGCAACTAATGGAAATCAAAAACCAAAGACAGAGAATACTCAAAATTTTAATTATACAAAAAGTTTTATGCAAAGCACCCCAATTGTGGGTCCTGCTCCTTCAGAAGTAATTTCGGTTGTAACAAAGAACGGTCCGACTCCCTTGGAAGTTTTGGGGAATTTAAATAATCCTTGGGTTGCCCAGGATGACACAAATTCTTATAATTCCTATAAGGCATGGGTTGGTTTGAAAACAAGAGATGATAGGATTGCTTATGCAAATAAACTTATAGAAGAAGATAAATTTGATACGCAAGTGGACAGCCTTAAACAAATATATGGAAATGATATTTGCGGGTATATCTCAACAGAAATGCAAATAAGACTTGGCCAACTTGCAAATGAGGATGAATTTATTAAAACCAAATCTCCGCAGGGACCTTTTTACACTAAGGGGAGCAATAAAATTAAAATTCCCGTCGTTCAGGTTAGCACA
>JBJKQI010000071.1:0-8498 GCA_046705565.1 Candidatus Pacearchaeota archaeon
AAATTTATTTAAACTTCCAACCAAACTTCTTCAAATCAATTTTCCCGTTTTTTATTTCCACGCCTTCATTACAAAGCATTTTTATTTTCTTTATTTGACCGGAAGCAAAATTACCAACCCGCCCGTCCGAATTTACAACTCTATGGCAAGGAACTTTTGGAGCATAAGGATTTTTATTCATTGCAGTTCCAACAGCCCGATAAGCTTTTGAATGTAATGCACGAGCAATATCTTTGTAAGTTGTGACTTTTCCCTTAGGAACTTTCTTCAAAATTTTGTAACATTTTTCATAAAAATCTTTCATAAAATAAATATAAAAATCAACTTTATTTAATTTCCTGCTTCGCTTAAAAACTTTTCAGCTTCAATTGCAGCCTGACAGCCAGTTCCGGCCGCAGTTATTGCTTGTTTGTAAATATGATCCTGAACATCCCCCGCAGCAAAAACACCAGGAAGATTTGTCCTGCGACGCTCGTCTGTTTTCACAAATCCAAACTCATCAAGTTCAACCTGTCCGTTAAAGAGTTTTACATTCGGAACGTGCCCTATTGCCAGGAAAACTCCGTCAATTTTGTGCTCAGTAATTTTTCCTGTTTTAATATTTTTTATTTTAACACTTTTCAAAGGCGGCTCTCCAACAAGTTCAACAATTTCAGAATTCCACATGAATTCAATTTTAGGATTAGCCTTAGCTTTCTCCTGCATTATTTTACTTGCCTTAAGTTCTTCACGTCTGTGAACGACTGTGACTTTCTTTGCAAACTTAGTTAAAAAAGTTGCTTCTTCCATCGCGGAGTCACCCCCCCCAACAACATATATTTCTTTGTCTTTGTAAAAAAATCCGTCGCAAGTTGCACAGGTATGAAGTCCACGACCTTGGAAATTTTTTTCGTTGGCAAGTCCAAGCCAACGAGCTGATGCACCTGTTGAAATTATAATAGACTTTGCTTGATATTTCTCCTTACCTGCTGTTAATTCATAACCCCCCTTAATTTTTTTAAAATCTGTAACTTCATTTTGAATAATTTTAACTCCAAACTTTTCAGCCTGCTTCTTCATATCCTGCATAAGCTTAGGACCTAAAACTCCGTCTGGAAACCCGGGAAAGTTCTCAACGGTTGTTGTGAGCATAAGCTGTCCGCCTTCTTCAACTCCTGTAAACATTAATGGCTTTAATTCGGCCCGGCCAGCATAAATTGCAGCAGTCCATCCTGAAACTCCCGCACCAATTATAATTAAATTCTCCATTTTGAAATTAAAAAAACCTTATTTAAATAATTTTGTTAAGATTGTAAAATACTGCAATATTTTTGCAGTCACCATAATTTTAAATAGTATTAAACTTTCACAAAGCCATGAATAAAAACAAAACGTGGATTTGGATAACTATTTCTGTCTTGGTAATTGCTATAGTTATTTTTATTGTTGCTTCAAATAATTATAATAACATCTCAAAAGATGAGGCAGTTGTGCCTTCCTTAACTTTTCAGGGAACTGTCGTCTCCGTACCTCAAGATAATTCTTCAGCATCAATAGATTCTTATGAATTAGTAAATATTGCCCAAGAAATACAAAATGGGACTATAAACAAAACCTATCCAAATTATGAAGCAACAATTAAAATAGATAAAATTATTTCTTCGGGAGGTTCTTATGAGTATAACTGGTCCCAATGGGGAATTAAACAAGGTAAAGAAATTAAATTCTTCTTTAAACAAACAACAAAACCTATTAATGTAACTATTTCAACAGTAGAAAGTAAAACTTATCCCGGATTGGTAAATGGAACAGAGGTTCATGAAATCTTATCTAACGGGAACAACGTTACTATATCCTTGCCAGGGCTAAGGGCAGGTTCTAAATTTGAAGCGACAGTATATGAATCATTTCCCCCGTTAATGAATCCAAATGTAATTGGGGAATATAAATTAATTTCTTATTAAATTTTTATTTTTGCAGTCCAACTAAATCTTCAACTTATCGATTTCTTTAGCAAGTTTTTTGTCTTTTTCAGTCACGCGATTCTCAGAGTGAGTTGTTGTAGTAATACGAACTTTGTTGTAATCATGAATTAAAATGTTTGGATGATGACCCAGTTTCTGGGCAATCCGCGAAACTTCATTGACAAATTTTAAAGCTTCTTTAAAATCCTTAAATTTAAAATCCTTTACCAAAAGTGTATCTTCTTTAACCCATCCCATAGAAAAATAAAGTAAAACCACTATTTATTTTTTTCTAAATTAAATTTAATGCATGTACATTCCCATAGGAATAAACATCAAAAGAAAAAATAATATTATCAAGACAGTAATAGATAAACCAATTATCGAAGTAATAAAACCTGCTGTTGCAATCCCATTCTGATAAATTTTTTTCTGCTTAACTCCAAAGATAATTCCTAAAATTCCTGCAGCAATCCCAATTATAAACGTCCATGATAAAATAATGCTCGAGATACCCAAAACCAAACTCGCAATTCCAAAATCATTTTTCTTTTCTACCATAAAAAAACAAAATACAACAGGTTATTTAAATATTACTTTGTAAATAAAGAGATGAAAAAAATTTTATTTCTAGGTCCGCCCGGTGCAGGCAAGGGCACTCAAGGCAAACTTCTTGAAAAAGATGGATTCAAAATAATTGGAACGGGAGATTTAATAAGAAAGTCACACGACCCCAAAATAATAAAATATAGAAACATTGATTACAAAAAAGGAAAACTTCTCGCTGATAAATTAATCTTTAATTTGATTGAAAGAGAGATTTCTAAGTTGCCCAAAAAAATAAAAGGATATATCCTCGACGGAGCCGTAAGAACTTTACCTCAGGCAAAATATGCCAAGACACACAAATTGGTTGATGAAGTTTTTTACTTTGATGTTAGCCAAAAGATAGCAACAAAAAGAATTTTAACAGGGAACAGAGGAAGAAGTGATGACAATATAATCTCGATAAAAGAGAGGTTCATTGAATATAAAAATAAAACAATTCCAATATTAAATTATTTGAAACAAAGTTTTGAATACCACAAAATTGACGCAGGCAAATCAATAAAAGAGGTCAATAAAAAGGTTATAAAAATCCTGAACTTTCAAGATTAAATTTATTAACATAAACTCTCTCTATCCAATATGAAGATTTTCAAGAAGGGAGAATTGAAATTGCTCTGGCCTTTTTATTCTGCAACATTCAGTTTTGTTTTCATGTTTTATTCTCTCTTCTCAGTTCTTTACTTCAAAGAAATCGGTTTAAGTTTTGTTCAAATGGGCTTATTATTCACTGTCATGTCAATAGCTGCTATTATTTTTGAAATCCCGACCGGCGCTGTGGCAGATATTTATGGTAGAAAGTTCTCGACAATTTTAGGATACATATTAATGACTTTAATTCCTCTGTTGGTCTTCTTTACAACAGAATATTACTTAATTTTATTGGCTTTTATATTGTTGGGGATTTCTTCAACTTTTATATCCGGAGCAGATCAGGCATGGATTGTTGATTTACTTAAGATTTCAAAGAAAAAAGAATTAATTGAACATTACTACACAAAAGACAGAAGCATAAATTCTCTGGCAGGTTTTATTTCCGGATTTTTAGGCGCACTTTTTGTCAGCTTATTTGGATTAAAAATAATTTGGTTATCTTTTTCAGCAACTTACCTGTTCGGCACCATCTTTTTAATATTTGGAAAAGAAAAGTTCAAAAAAAGAAAACAGCACATTCGTGAACACTTTAAAGAATTCATCACCCACAATAAAGAATCTTTAAGGTACTCAAAAAATAATAAAAATACTTCAAAAATTTTACTATCAACTCTTTTCTGGGGAGTTGTTGTTTATGTTTTAATGGCGGAGATAATTTGGGTGCCGCTAATACAATCCTTAGGTTTGAAAGATGCATTTTTCGGATTTCTTACCTCAGGGGTCTGGGCAATTGGGATATTCGCGCCATTTTTGGGAATGTTTATTTACAAAAAGATGAAGAGCAGAAAAAATTTCTTAATTTTAGTTTTAACCTTAATTTTATTATCAACTTCTCTAGTTTTATTCTTTAATTCTCTTTGGGCAATTATTTTGATTTATATTTTTACTCTTTCACTTTTTGAATTTTGGTCGCCGATAAATATGTCCTTGTTCCATAGTTTTTTGCCAAATAAAATAAGAGCTACTGTTCTCTCATTCCGGTCATTCATTTTTTCTTTAATCGGAGCATTTATTCCCCTTGTCGTTGGAGCTTTGTTAGAAACGACTAACCCTCGATGGATCCTCTTTGGAGGAGCTTTATTTTGCATACCTGTGATTATAATTTACTCTAAGCTGAAAGAAAAATAATTCTAAAAAACATTTATTAATCCCCTCTTCTTCATGAAATTATGAAACAAAAAGTTTTGGAAGTAATAAAAAAAGCTATTCGTGAATCCAAGGTAAAGCTCGAAGACGAAAAAATTCTTTCAATGATTGAAGTTCCAAAAGATTACTCCTACGGAGACTATGCCTTCCCATGTTTTGCACTTGCAGCAATTTTAAAAATGTCTCCAAAAGATATCGCAATTGAATTAAAGAAAAAAATAGGAAATCCCCCAATTGAATTTTCTTCTATAGAAACCGAGGGCCCTTACATAAATTTCTTCCTAAATAGAGATTCAATTTTTTATGATTTAATTAGGCAGATAAAAAAAGAGAAAGACAATTTCGGAAAAAACTCCGACGGAAAAGGTGAAAAAACAATGATTGAATTCCCATCTCCAAATACAAACAAACCATTGCATCTTGGACATCTAAGAAACATGTCTATTGGTGAAAGTGTTTCAAGAATCTCTGAAGCGTCAGCAGAAAAAGTTGTAAGGTCAAACCTTAACAATGATCGGGGAGTGCACATTTGTAAATCAATGCTAGCTTATCAGAAATGGGGAAAAGAAAAAAGTCCCAAGAAAGGTGAAAAATCAGACCACTTCGTAGGAGACTTTTATGTGATGTTTTCTAAAAAAGCAAAAGAAAAACCCAAACTTGAAAATGAGGCCCATGTACTTTTAGGAAAATGGGAAAAAGGAGATAAAAAAACAGTAGAACTTTGGAAAAAGATGAACAAATGGGCTTTTGAAGGATTCAATGAAACTTACAAAAATTTTGGAGTAACTCATGACAAAGAATATTACGAAAGCGAAATTTATAAAAATGGGAAAGAGATAATTATCGAAGCTGCCAAAAGGGGGGTATTTGAGAAACTGCCAGACGGAAGCATTAAATATGACATGAAAAAAGAAGGGCTCGGAGAAAAATACCTTCTACGCTCTGACGGAACTTCACTTTACATGACTCAGGACATCTATCTTGCTTATCTAAAACAAAAAGAGTTCAAGCTTACAAAAAATTATTATGTCGTCGGGAATGAACAAATTTATCATTTTAAAGTTTTATTTAAAATTCTTGAAAAACTTAAAATTCCATTGAAAGGTCTAAAGCATTTAGCTTACGGGATGGTGAACCTTCCCGAAGGAAAAATGAAATCTCGTGAAGGAACTGTCGTTGACGCAGACGATTTAATAGAAAAAGTTGAAGAACTCGTTAAAAAACAAATTTCAAAAAGAGAGAAATTGAAAAAAACCGAATTAGAAAAAAGAGCCCACACAGTCGCACTCGCTGCAATAAAATACATGCTCCTTAAAATTGACATAAAAAAAGATATGACATTCGACCCAAAGAAGTCAATCTCGTTTGAGGGAAACACCGGTCCGTATTTACTTTACTCATATGCAAGAGCAACTTCAATAATTAAAAAATCAAAAAAAGAAGGAAAAATAAACGCAAATAAAGAATTCGAAGAAAAAGAAACAGAACTAATGCTAAAAATTAATGAATTTCCCGACGCTGTTAAAAAAGCATACAATACCCTGGACCCATCAATTATTGCAAATTATTCTTACGAACTTTCAAAAATATTTAATGAATTCTATCACACAAATGAAGTCATAGGCTCCCAAAAAGAAGATTTGAGAATAAACATAATAAATTCTTTCAGACAGACTTTGAAAAATTCACTTTATCTTTTGGGGATTGACGTTTTGGAAAAAATGTAAATTCATCACACTAAATCTTATAAAGAGCTCTGAGGAAATACTTTTAGAATGAAAGTTAAGGAAGAATTGTTAACTTTGTTAGGTTCGGCAATCATTTTATCTTCAGCAGGAAAATTATCAGCACAAACCACCCCCCAAGATACAAACAATTATTCAAACCCAAAAGAAAAGCTTGAACAAATTTTAAACATAAACGATAATTTTACAATAAATTACGAAGTAGAACCCCCAAAAATATTATTTGTTCCTATCTTCTGGGGAGGGGGAAATGCAACATGGGAGAACAGAGAGTGCGACAAGATTCCAAGCGAAAAAAACAAAACGAAGGTGTCAAGAGTTTTAAATGCAAAGGTAAAAGCAAGCGTTGCACCTTTCATTAATTTAAACATCCAATATCGCTCATATGTGGATAGTTTAGGTAAACCGATTGAGAGCATGTTTGCTGATTTTAAAAATGAGGGAAATATTACACCTCTTGAGAGAGCAGTAATGAAAGAGGAATTCCCAACAAGATGGAGGGACATCAAAAGGTTTTCTGTAGATTGGTTTGATTACAGAAAAGGAATCGTTATTGACGGAAAAGGGAGAAAGTACAAAATTGATTCCTCATTTACAGACATGCAAACTACATACTTCAAAATAGAAAATATTGTAAAAAAAATTGTAGAAGGTTATCTAAAAGCCCCTCTTGATACGACATTAAACGTTCTGGCTGATACAACAAAATACGCCGCTGTAATAAATTTCAAGAGAGACAAAGAAAACAACAAATATATAGATGCAAAAGTTAATCTAAAAAACCTTGTAAATGGAAAACCCTCTTCAACATCCACCGGCATCAGCGGCTTAAAAATTAAAATTAATAAAAAATATTTTCCAAACAATGTAAAAGCTAAATTCCTAAATAATTGGGGCTCTGTAGAAGTGAAAACAAAAAATTACAGGATAAGAAATAATCCATAAACCACAAATTATTTAAATATATGAATATATTTTCATGAATGACAGAGGAACCTGAAAAACTAGAATATTCTTACGATGCCATTGAACCGTATATAGACGAAGCGACGATGCGCGTCCATCACGACAAACATTACGTCGGATACGTCAATAAATTCAACGCGGCTATTGAAAAAAATCCTGAATTAAAAGAAAAATCAGCAGAAGAAATTTTAAAAAATTTAAATTCTGTTCCTGAAGAGATTAAGCAAGCCGTGATAAATAACGGTGGAGGAACTTTCAACCACGCATTTTTCTGGAAAATACTAAAAAAAGGTGCTAAAGAAGAAGGAGAAATTGTTGAAGAGATAAAAAAGAAATTCGGCTCAATTGAAGAATTCAAAAAAGTATTTTCAGAAGCTGCTGCAACAGTTTTCGGAAGCGGTTGGGCTTGGCTTGTTTATAATCCCGAAAAAAAAGACATTGAAATTTTCAAGTCAAAAAACCAAGATTCCCCAATCTCATTTAACTTGATTCCAATTATAGGGCTTGACGTTTGGGAACACGCTTACTACTTAAAATACCAAAACAAAAGGCCAGATTATATTGAAGCATTCTGGCATGTAATTAATTGGGACAAAGTCAACGAATTCTTTTTGGAAGCAAAGAAATAAAAATATTTCTTACCAAAATTTGTTATGAAACAAAGAGCCATCCACACCTTATGCCTTGTTGATGAAACTTTCGCAAAATCTTTTCCAGACTATAAAGATTTAATAAAAGACACAATTAAATATGTAAATAAAAAACTTCCCGAAGAATTCTTGATAAAATACAAACTCAAAAGATTCTCATCAAAAAAGATAAATCCTACATGGGACGATTATTATGACAAAATTCTAAAAAAGCAAAAGGGAGAACTAAAAATAATGTTCGTTGACAAAGGTTTATTTAAAATAAAAAAACCAAAGGCTGCAGGGGTCACATATAGAAATAACATAATGATTTCAACAATTTTTCCATTAAAACTTCCAATACTTTACAGACATTATCTTGGAAAAGTTTTGTTGCACGAAATGGGACACACTTTTGGATTAGGGGAGAGCATTTTTCTTAGAGTCTCTACAATGGATTACTTCTTTGTATTTTTTGTTTCAAGATTCACAAAACCCCAAAAATATGAAATGAAAAAATACATTAATCCAAAAAAGAAAATAGGGTACTATCTGGATTATTGGAGATTTGATTTTCCATTCTTTTTTCCCAAAAAATTAAGAAAGTGGATTCTTTCACAAAATAAATCTTAAAATTAAAATTTAAAAACCTAAATCTCTTCTAATCAAAATGGAAGAAATGATTTACAGAATTATTGCAATAGCCGGATTACTTATTGTCGTTGCAGGAAATTATTTTTCTCTTAAAACCCGAACAAGAAAAAAGTACACATACCTTTTGCTTACACTTGGAGCAATAGCACTTTTGC
>JBJKQI010000072.1:0-5280 GCA_046705565.1 Candidatus Pacearchaeota archaeon
CAAAAGAAGTTTTTTTTTACTTTAAAAAACAATCATACAAAAACGACGAAGCTTTATGGTTAAATTCTGACTTTTTTTCAAATGCTTTTGAAATTTTTTTTTAGTTTGCTTTTAAAGATTAAAAACACACGACTCCAGTAATCCCCATTTCCTTAACTTTCCTTTTATTTTTATTTAACCAATTTTTCAAAAACTCCCGAGGAGTCTTAATAACTTTTTCGACCGCATAAATCTTTCCACCTTTTTCAAATGTTTTATAATGCTCTTTTTTGAAAGCCAATAAATTCTTTTTATCTTTAACAGGAGGACCACTAAACTTAATTTCTCCAAGAGATTTTAAAATAAAGTAACCCCGACCAGTCTTACCTGAAGAATATTCAAAATCTTTTTCCTTGACTTTAAAGTTTCGCTCAAATTCAGAAGACAAGTGATTAAAAAATTTCAACAACTTTGTGCCGGCAATGTCCCCTTCCTGCTTACTTGTCCTAATCTCCAAACCCAAGAATTCATCTCCGGATTTCTTCGAAGAAGCACGTTGCGAATCAAAATCAATTTCTTTAACAACAAAAAACTCTTTCGAAGGATTTTTTAGAAATTTTAGAGCACCCTCCTGAAACTTTCTAAAGGTTTCTTGAGAGAGTGCTGCAAGAACATTTCTTGCCTTGTACGTAGGATCAACTAAAACGATTGGAGAATCTAATTTTGAGCCATTCATATCAAGTAAAACATTCCCTGTTTTATACAATTTTTCAACATCAATAACTAATTTCTTATTTCTCTTTTTGACAAGTTCACGAAGAAATTTTTCAAAACTTCCAAAGTGATAAATCAAAAGTTCAAGTGCATAACCACTAAAACCATTCACGTACGATTCAGCTCCATAAACTTTTTGAGCCTTACAAAAAACCTTAGCCAATTTTATTCCATCAAGTACTTCTTTTTTCTTTATCTTTTTATTTATATACTGCACATGCGAATAAGATAAGTCTGTTATATTCACTGCGTCTTTCGGACTTTTTATTTTTTTAACCGGAACAACTTCAAAAAAGACTTTTTTTCCGATGGGAATTCTGAAATATTCCCTTGAACCGTGAACAACTTCTTTGCGGCGGACAAAACTTAATATTTTCTTTGCAACTTTAAAATAATCTTTCTCCAAATAAGTTTTACCAAACCTTAAAAATAAATCAACATCATAAAATTTTCCTTTAACCAAAGTATTCTTTGCATAACTCCCGCCAACAAAGACCTCTGCATCAATTTTCAATTTTAAGATTCTTCTACGAATTTTTTCCAAAAAGAATCTAAGTTCCGAATTAATAAATTCAATCTCTCCTGATGGGGGAGTGAGCTCAAAAACAACTTCATTGATTATTTTCTTCAAATTAGTTTTCATAAAAATAAAGGGAAACAAACCTTTTTAATTTATTTGATTTCTTCATCGAACTTTGGAACTGAACCGGCACGGAGAGTTCTCGCAATGTCAATTAAATATTTACCTTCATCTAATTTGTAAACCAATGGTTTCTTCTTATTAAACAGATTAACCAAATCAATTTCAAACTTACCATCTCCAGCCACCCTAACAGACTCAAAATCGAGTATAACAGGCATATCTTCTTCTTTTATTCCTGCAATCTCGCGAACATCTTTTTCAATTCTTGTTTTATCCTCTTCGGGAATCTCAATCATCTTCTCTTTAAGCTTCTCAAATTGTTCATCACGAACATAAAAAAAGAATCTACTGCCACAGCTAGCACACCCATCAAGAAGCTCACGGCTTGAAGCAGGAATTATTCTGGAACATCTAACACATTGGTGTGGCATTTTATTATTAATAACCTCAAAACACAAAAGAACTCTGCGTTAATAAATTTTTAGGAATTAAAGAATAGACTTACCCATTAATAACCATCTCAATTTTTTTAGGATCTCTCTTAATTTCCTTTACTACAGAAGCCGGGCCAATTATTGTCACAGCCCCCAAATCCCCCCCAGAGATACTCATTGCAATCTTATTCTTAAATTTATCAAACATGCCTGAATTTTCTTCAGAACCGACAACAGCAAGCTCTATTCCTCTAAAATTCTTCACGTGCCCAATCATTGCCATAGTGTCTTCGATAAGGCGAGTTTCTTCTTCAGTTTTAAGACGGCCCTGCAAAATCAAGATGTAATTCTCAAAGACAATATCCAAAATTTTTTTTATCCTCGAGGAACTATCGAGATGTTTTATTTCTGCATAGGGCATAAATCTTATTGAAAATCCTTTTATTTTCTTATTCTTCACCCCCATTTTTTTCTTAACCATTTTTATTATATTTTATTGTCTTAATTATTTCCTCTTTTTTGACAATTTAAAAATTTCCTCGTAAAATTCTTCCAGATTCTTTCCATATTTCGCACTCATCCCAACAACAGGATATTCCGGAAATGCTTCTTCAATTTTTTTTGCGTCGGCTTTGCGCAAGTCAGACTTGTTTGCAACAATTAAAACAGGAATTTTACGTGCAACCAAATTTCCGATAATAGTTATATTAACCTGATTGTAAGGGTTTTCAGTTGCGTCCAAAACAACCACCACAACATCCATGTCATCCAGCCATTTTATTGACTCGATAATTCCCTGCGTTGCTTCTTTTGCTCTTTCCTTTGCTTCCTTTTTTTTAACTTTATACTTTAAGAATTCCTCATAATCAACTTTTGTGGTTATTCCGGGAGTGTCAACCATCTTGAAAGTCATTGATTTACCCTTGTAAGTTATCTCGACTTTCTCCTTAAATTGAACATTTCTTGTTTCGTGAGGAATTTTAGAAACCGAACCAATCTCTTCTCCTGTAAAATCTTTGCATATTCTGTTTGCTAATGAGGTCTTACCTGCATTAGGAGGCCCATAAAATCCAAGTTTCACGTCCTTTTTATTCTTGAACATCCCTGAAAAAATGCGCTTGAAAAAGTTTCTCATTATTTTTATCGCCATATTAATCCTTTATTTTTTTTGTTTATTAAATTTTGTGTTCTAAAAAACTCGTTTTGATGAAAAAACCCCCTTAACTTTCTTGCTAAATAAGAGATATCCTGCAATAGCACCATTTATTAGAAGTCCTCCAACAAAAACCCAACTTCCTGAGAAAATTAAAACAATTGAAAGTATAAACTCAATAATAGAGAGGATTAATGAAAACCATCTTCCCCACGGGTTTTTTGTTAAAAGCCATATACCTGAAATTACAAATAGGGTTGCAACAACAACCAAAAATATACCAAAAATTGTAAAGTAGGATGCAATATTATTAGCACCCAAAAAGATAGAAAGTAAAACCCCCAATGCCTGCCCGCCTATAAAAACAAAAATTGAAAAAGCAAGAATTAAAAACGCCTCAATGAAAAATAAAACTGAAACTGTAATCACTAGTCCAGGAAGTTTAGTTGGAGAGACGACTTCTTCTGCCTTTCTAAGGTTTTTTGAAGTTGCAACATAGTTAACATTTTTCCCGGGTTTTGGGGGAGATTTCATTCGTGGTGCTGAGGGCGGAGGAGTCATTTGTTTTTCACTTTTGTGCAAGAAACCAAAGATATCCACCATCCCAGTTCTTTTCCCGGCATATTTTTTCATTAGATATTCGACCTGCTCAAGTTTCCATCCTGCACTTGTTAAACTTTTTCTTATTTCTCTTTCGCTCAGACCGTCTTTTATTGAGGTTGTTATGTAAACAATTGCATTATATAACTGGTTCTTATCAGGAAAAAGATAATTTTCATATTTCAGCTTGTACCATCTGTGTAAAATTAAATAAATAAAAAGGCCAACTAAAATAACCGCGAGAATACCAATAGGCCACAACCAGTTTAAGTTCCCTGCTTCGGGAATATTTCCTGACAAAACATTCACGTTCTGGGGAGCGATGAAAAATGGGTAATTTGAACCAAAATCTTGAACTGTTGAAAATTCTATCGTCGCTGCTGAGCTTAATTGAAAATAACTTGAATTGCCATTTGATTGAACTCCTGAATTATTTGCAAAATTAATAGATGAAGGGTTTGGAAAAACAACATAATAAGATTGGTTAAGGGCAGTCTTTGGAGTCAGTGAAAGAGTATAAAAATTAATTTGAGCTCCTGATTCTCCTCCATGAATAGAAATTTTATTTGAAGAAATCATTGAATTAATATTCTGGTAATCCCAATAAGAGACATAATCAAGACCATCTTTCCCCGAAGGATAATTAAGCCCGGTAATCCCGCTAAGAGTATCTAAGTTTACTGAGTTAGTTGATGTAACAAAAGGAATCGATCCGGAACTAGTCTCTAGAAGTGCATCGGGAATATTCAAGCTTAATAGGCTTCCTAAAATTTTCTCGTAATCTGCATCCGTTGAAGCACTTGCCTTCATAGTCTTTATTTGAGAGAGTGTGCTTGTCAGATTATTTATTCCAATAACGTTAGAAATTTCAGATTTTTCATAAGGGTCCATTACTGCAATTTGAGATTCTATCGACGATAATTCGCCTTGTTTCTTGGTTATTTCACTATCTATTAAATCCTTTGCAGGCATAATCTCCACTGGAACCTCTCTTGAGAACTTCGAGCTAGTTGTATAAACTGAAAGTTCAACCGTATAATTTCCAACATTTGAATAGGTGTGAACAGCATTGGGGGAATAAGTAGTCTGAGTTGAATTATCTCCAAAATCCCAAGTGTAATATATTGGAGTCTCATTTGACAGAACAATGGCTGAGAAAGGAACCTGAAAATTGACTGCATAACTTGTAGGCTCAATACTTATCGGAAAACTCTGTACAGAAATCTGTTTTGTAAAAAGACTTTGCCCGTCAAAACTTAATGTAAAATCTTTATCCCCTGTTGCAATAGGAATTTTAAAAAATCCGTCAAGAGGAAGGTTTTGCATTGTCGAATTCACAGTCGAACTCTCTTTATCAAAATCGTAAAAAGTATTTGATTCTAGACCCGGCAAAGAATTAAGGTCATAATCTAATTTTAGATTACTTAATGTAACAGTCTGATTCGTTGAAGAAATTAATTTAACCGGAACTTTACACCCATCAGTGCATCCTTGAGGATAATTAAACAAAATATAATTTTTAATAAGGGTAGACACATTTTTTCCTCCCTGAAGAGAATTGGTTACATTGAGTGTCCCTGGAGTTGCAAAGTTATATGATGCAGCACCAAATTCATACGCTGCAGTTTCATTTCTAAAAGGATAACCATAGAACCCACAATTTTTTGTAGAATTTGTCGAAGAGTATCCTAAAGCTT
>JBJKQI010000073.1:0-22307 GCA_046705565.1 Candidatus Pacearchaeota archaeon
TGCATTCACAGAACCGACAAAGCTGCAAGTCCTTCGCAGAAGTTTGTTTGGAAATCTAAAAAATAAAAACCTCTAAATACTTCCTCTCCTTCTAAATATCATGACATTTAGATTGGGAATTCGTATGAAAAAAGAAGTTAAGAAGTATGCCTGGATAAACGGATTTATTGCATCCGGTTATATTGTGTTGATTGCTCTCTTGATGAACTTCTTGGGAAAAATTTTTCCAACGGGAAGCGCTAATCCTATTATTGCACAAATATTTTTACTTCTCCTTTTTGTTTTTTCAGCGGCACTTACGGGAATTTTAGTTTTTGGCAGACCAATAATGTGGTATATCGACGGCAAGAAAAAGGATGCAGTGTTTCTTTTAATCCAAACTGCAGGGATAATCTTTGTTGTAACTCTTATTGCTTTTATCCTTCTTATTTGGTTGGTTTAATCTCATCGGCTCGTCGCGCAATGGAGTCTCCAAAAGGGATAATCCTAAAACTTCTTAAGTTGAGATTGCAGATAAACATAAACATTTTTAATATCTTTTTTCCTGTGAATTAAAATGGGTGTTGGAAAATCAATTTTGTTAACTTTTCTGTCTATTTTACTAGTGTTGTCACTTTTCTTCTTGGGAATTTTTTGGAGTCTTCATATTTTTATTTATCCTCAAGTTTATGAGAATGCATTGTCTGACAGCGGTGCCTATGCAGCAATAAATATTCCGCAAATTCCAGGAGGCAGTTTTATTAAAATTCCAGAGGGGGGGATGCCCGCTCTTGTTAACAGTTTAATTGAAAATACGTTGTCTTATTTGCGCGGAGAAACTCCCACGCTGAACCTGACTCTTTCAGTTGACACACAAAAATTAAATGACTTCTTTTTGCAAAGTGTCAATGATTTAAGGGTTTGCAATCCCGGCGAAAATCCCTTTGTTAATAATATCCCGAATTGTCGTCCGGCGGATGTTAATACTTCGGAATTTTTGGACCAGATTTTACAGTCAAGGAATTTTACGATTACACAAGGAGAAAAAGTAAACCTTGCTAATGTTTTTGGTTTAAACCAAACTGACACATCGAAGATAAGGCAATATGTTATGGATTACGAATACATCCTTTACGGACTTTTGGCTTTGGTTGTTATTTTTTCTGTTTTAATCTTTTTCATATCTCCTTCACGTACACGCTGGAGTGGAATTGATTTCTTTGTTTCTGGAATTTTGGTGTTTATATCTGGAGCTCTTCTATCCCCAATAATTATGAACAATATTCCGAACCAAATTCAATTCTTAGAAATTATTTCGAAAGACCTTTCCCAGGCTTTTCTTTCAAGGCTCCAAACTTACTCTTTTATTGCTGCAGGAATAGGAGTTCTTGGATTTGCTTTATCTTTTTTTATTAAGAAGAAAAAGGGATTGAAAGAAAAACCTTAAATATAATCTCTTATTGTTTATGAAATGAAAAAGAGTGTGAAAAAAAAGGTGGTCGAAGTTTATTCTAAAATTCATTTAGTTAAGTTTGGAATTTCAGGAGGAATAGTTTGTTCTCTATTCGTGCTTTTCGTATCCCTCTTTGCTACAACTTTCCCAACTTGGGAGAAATTAGTTTTGGAATGTTATGGAATTCTTGGATATAATGCTTTTTCATTTATTGGGGTTTTGTTGGGAATGATATATGGATTTATTGACGGATTTATTGCACTGTTTATTCTTGCATGGATTTACAACAGCCTTAGATAAATTATTTTTCAAAAGTTATTTTGAACACTCTATATTCTTATAAATTGTTTTTGATTTGGTTTTTTATGAAGGTTAGAATAAAAAAACAAAATAAAGACGGGATTGTTAGACTTGAGAGTTCTTCCTTGTTGAAGGAAATTATTATTAAAGAAGATTTGTTAAAGCCAAAGGAGGCTTCGCTTGAAATTTGTTTCAAAGGAAAAGAAAGTTCTGGGATTGTTGACTTAACCCTTAATGAACTTGAGATGATAAATAAAGAAGTTGAGAAAAAAAAGCATCTTTTGGGGAATATTAAAGTTATGAAGTTTGGAAAAAATTAATTCAGTTCCTAATTTTTTGTTTTTTGTTTTTATAGTTTCTTGTGAAAAAAAGTGCTCCTGCCCCCCAAATAAGGGAACCTATTAGGTTATAAAACATGTCATAAATTGTGTCTGTTAACGGGGACATTGTTTCTTTAAGCTGCAAATTTCCTAAAGAATCTTTTACGTAGATAAAAACTCCCTGAAGGTGTGTTCCGAATGTTGCATCCGAAAAATATTCCCATATTTCCCAAGATAGTTCAAATGATAGCAGGAGCGTGATAGATAATAAAATTAAGATTTTTTTGTTTTCAACTTTTTCTTCAAATAAGAAGTAAAAGAAAGTACATGCAATTAATGGGTCAAGAAGATGCATGAGTTTGTCATAATTTTGGACAGTATAGAAGAATCCGATGCTTGATGATCCTGTTGAGAATATCCCAGAGACAGTTTCTCCTGCAGCATTTGCGAGAAGTATAAACATTATTCCGAGATAAACTCCTTTTGGTATTTTTAATTTATAATATACAGGAATTGCAAGGCCCAATCCAATGAACCAGACAATTGACTTTTCAGGAGATCCTGTAAATGAATATATCCCCATAAGGAATACAAGCCCCCAAACAACATAAATGGTGTAATCAAGCCAATTTTTTTTAGATGTTGTTTTCATTGTTCTTAGAATTATTTTTGATTTAAAAATTTGGTGGATTTCTTTCTTTAAACTTTTCAATCGTTTTTTCGTAAATTTTGTAAAGCTCCCTGTTTTTTTCCTTTAGCTCATAGGTCTTTGCTTTTTTTGCGGCAGCGTCACCCAATTTTTTTTGCAGACTAAAGCTCTTTGAAAGTTTTAACATTTCATCTGACATTTTGTTTGTGTCACCGACGGGCACTATAAATCCAGAATCTTTTTCAATTAAGTAAGGAGTTGCCCTTGCGTCTACTCCAACAACTGGGAGTCCTGTTGCCATTGCTTCAAGAGTTGTTATTCCTTCTGTTTCAATTGTTGAAGCGGTCAAGAAAACATCAGCTTTTTTGTATAACTCAGGTACTTTATCATTTTCTATAAGTCCGAAAAACTTTACTTTTTTTTCTATTTTATTTTTCTTTGCATAACTTTTTAGTTTTTCTCCTTCTGGCCCTTTTCCGACTATCCAGAGTTTTCCTCTTAATCCTTTTTTGGTTGCCTTGTTGAATGACTTTAAAACAATGTCGACGTGCTTTGATTCTACAAGCCTCCCAATTGACAAAAAAATTGTTTCTTTGTGTTTTACTCTCTTTTTATATGGAAATTTTTTTGTGTCTATTCCATTGCTTATTGCATAAATCGGCTTTGTTACGCCGTGTTCGACAAGCTCTTTTTTCATGGCTTGTGAAGGTGTTAGAACTGTGGTGTTTTTGTTTAAGAACCATTTCATATATTGCCATGTAACCTTTTGGAAAGATTTTGTATTTTGGATCCCTCCTAAGTCAAGTTCAGCGGCAACTTCCGGGAAGACTGTGTGAGAAGTCGTGACGACGGGAATTTTTAGTAATCTTGCAGCGATTAAACCTTCCCAGCCAATTCCAAAAATGCTGTGTATGTGAACAATGTCCGGGTTTTCTCTTTTTAATTCTTTTATGACTCTTAGAAAAGTTGGGACCCTCAATTTATATTCTTTATAACTTTTTACTGCAAAACTTTTGAGCCGAAAATATTTTGCATTTTTGATTTTTAATTTATCTGTTTCTGACGGAACAAAAAAAAGAATTTTATTTTTTTTTGAGAAAAGTTCTGTGTGGTTTTTTATTGATACTGTAACTCCGTCGGTTAGAGGAAAAAAAGAATCACAGAAAATTGCTATTTTCATCTTAACCTTCCGAAAATTGTTTTATATGCCATGATGTAAAATCCTGCAGACCAGGCAAACGGGTGCTCCGATTTGTAGAACAATCTGTTAACCGGTTTTCCGTTTTTTTCGTAGGTTTCATAGACTTCATTGTCTTTTTCTATTGCCCTTGACAGCTTGTTGAATATTTTTTTAGCCTCTGCTTTTTTTCCTGCCCTGAAGAGTGCTACTGAATGTATGCACCCTATCCATGTCCAGGAAATCCCATAATCATTATAACTCTGCATGTGTGCAAGATATAAAAGAGGGTAAACGTCAAGGTCTTTATGCTTTGGATAATTTGTGTATGACGGAACGTCCTTTGAGATTCCAACTTCTTTTGCTTTTTTTAATATAAGATTTGTTTGTTGTTTACTGGCCACTTCAAAGATTATTGAATAGAAATTTCCGTCTGAAGTAAAAACCTGGGACCTTTTTCTTTTATTAAAATAGTCTACATAAAATCCTTTTTTTTCGTCCCAGAACCTGTTGTTTATTATTTTTTTTATTGTCTTGGCTTTTTCGTGAAATTCATTTTTTATTTTTAATCTATTAAAAAGTCTTGCAGTTTTTTTTAAAGCCTGATAATAAAGAACGTTTGTATACAAAACAAACCCCCTCTTTTTTATGGAATCTTGCCATGTTGCATATTTTCCGGAACGAATTAGACCTTCTTTTTCTTTTTTTTCAAGCCAAGAAATAACTTTCTTGATTTTTTCAAGGTTATCCTTTGCAAATTTTAAATCCCCTGTTTTCTCGACGTATTTTACTAGCGTAATTAAGAGAAGAAGGTTGGGATCCATTGCGGGATTTATTCCTTTTCCCTGATTATACCGTACTCCAAACCATGGTTTTATTCCGATGAAAGATAATAATCCTCCGAGATATGAGGCGCCTATTCTTAACGGGATTTGACCGCCCCTTTCATATTTAAAAAAAAGTTCAAGATTTTTTTTAACAATGTCATAATCTTTTAATTCAAGAGCTCCCCATGAAGCATAAAAAGAATCTCTTGCCCAATGATTTGCGTAGTGTATTTTTCCGGCGACAATTCCGTCGTAATCGTAACATTGATGTAAAGCTCTCTTGGCGATTTTTAATGCACTGTTTTTCTCCATCAACTCAATATGGAGATTTAATTTAAATATTTTCCCGCGGACTTTCTTTTCGCAAGATTAATAAACTTTTTTTCACGATTAGAAAAATGGTGAATATATTTTCTTTTAATAATTTAGTAGCTTATGCCCAAGTCCATGGATACTTTTTGATTTTCTTAATTATGATTGTTGAAGGTCCAATAATGACAGTCGCTGCTGCGTTTGCGGCTTCGCTTGGATATTTCAATGTGTGGGTTATTTTTATCCTTTCTTTTTTGGGGGATGTTGTCGGTGATGCCCTTGCTTATTATGTTGGATATTTTAGCAGAAAAAAAGTTATAGAGAAGTATGACAGCTTTTTTGGAATAAAGAAAAAGTCTTTTGAATATCTTGATGAACACTTCAAGAAACACCTTGGGAAAACATTGTTTATTGTAAAGTCTACGCCCCTTGCGATTCCCGGTTTGATGGTTGCGGGGGCAAGCAAAGTTCCAATAAAAAAATATGCTTTTTGGAATGCAGTCAATATTCTGCCTAGAACAATTTTCTTTACAGGGCTTGGATATTTCTTCGGCGTTTTTGCAAAATCCGTTCTACAATATTATCATAATATTACTTATTATGTACTAGCTTTGGTTGTTGTAGTCTGCATCGTTTACTTTGCATGGAAGAAATTGTCTGATAAATTTTTGAGAATAAATGGGAATGGAGAAGCTGTTAGGCATCTAAAGAAAGAAAAGAAAAATTAAAATTTTTCAAATTTTATTCTTCTATTAAATAATTTACTCTCATCGTTTTCTCTCATTTTCATGTACCACTGTCGATACATCGGGACGAAGGGAGTTGATATTACAGTTAATACAAATACCGTTAAAATTGATATAATATAATTTATCATAATCTCTTTTTGATTCAAAATTATTGAGAATATAAAAGCGAAAATAGAAATTTCTAGAAATCCTGAAACGTAAGTTGAAGGAATTCTTTTGAAGAACCATCTTTGTTTCTCATGCCACCAGACTTTATTTTTCTTAAATTTTTTAAGTCCAAAGTACGGGTTAAAAACAAACCACAAAAAGTCTTCTGAGAGGATTACTATAAAAAAGGAAACTAATATTTTTACTTCGTTTGCAAGGGTCCACGGGAGTCCGAAGAAAAATGCTGAATGAAAGAAGAGAATCATAAATAATAAACCGATAAAGTGATACCCTGTTAATGGTTTTGAAAAAGATTTGTAAAATATCCTTGGACTTCCGGATTTTTGATACCACGTCGGGAGTTTCTTTGCCCAGCCGTTTTTCCCCTCTATTTCAATTTCTAAAAATGCAAAAAGAAGGGCCAATAAAAACAGAAATACACCTGTAATTATAATTTCCATATTTTTGAAGTGGAAGGGAATATTTATAAATTCTTTTTTGATTATTTTTGAATGAAAAAAATTTCATTATTCATGGTGATGTTTATTTCTATTGTGCTTCTCGTTGGTGTAATTGGTTTTGTGCATGCAGATAGCGTTCAGGATCCCGGGGCAGAAATAAATTCTAATTTTAGAGTTCGGGGGGATCAGGGTTCTGCTTCGGCAGGCGCTAATGGTTCATTAGGTATTCAGACCCAAGACCGTGAAAGAGAGATGAATAACTCTCAAGATTATAATCAATCTCAAGAAAGAGATAGAGAAAGAATTCAAAATCAAACTCATTTTGAGAATGAGACAGAATATCAATTTAGAAATTCCGACGGTCAGGAATATAATATTACACTAAGGAATAGGTTTATGGCCGGGGGAAACGAAAGTGAACAGGAAATTGAATTTCATGGTTATAACGTTTCTTCACGATTGAATGTTCGTGTTGAAAATCAGGGAAATGAAAGTAGGTTAAGAGTTAACTTATCTAATGGAGAGCAAAAGGATATTAAGGTTTTGCCCGACGTAGCTTCACAAAGAGCAATTCAGGTTTTCCAAAATAGAAATATTACAGTGGTTTTAAAACAAGTTGGCAACGGTACGAATGCCAGTGTTGTTTATGACGCTATGACTAATAAGACCGTTAGCATTCTTGGGCTTTTTAGAGCAAGAGCACAAATTAATGCTCAAATTGATTCAGAAACGGGACAGGTTATAAGCATTAACAAACCTTGGTGGTATTTTCTGACTTTCGGTTCGGGCACTCTTAATACAAACCCTTCAAATGAGACGAATGGCACAAATATATCTGTGAATGAAAGTTCAAACGTTTCCGGAAATGCAAGTGCATAAATTTCCCATTACTTTAATAAATAAAAGTGATTTTTTGTGTTGATGGTTGATATTAGTTCGTTTGGTGGTGCTCTTAATTTTGTTCATACAAGTGGATATTTTATAATTTTTATTTTTATGATTCTTGGGGGTTCGACAATAACAACAATTGTAGCCTTTGCGGCGTCTATCGGTTATTTGAATTTTTTTATTGTCTTGCCTCTCGCATTTATTGCCGAATTAACAGAAGCTACTATTTTTTATGCGCTTGGTTATTTTGGGCGCCATAAACTGATAGGAGAATATGGAAGTTTTCTTGGAATAAAGGTAAGGTCGCTCTATAAACTTGAGACTCATTTTCAGAATAATTTCTCCAAGACATTGTTCTTTATTAAAATGACCCCTTTTCTTTCGATTCCAGGGCTTACTTTTGCGGGGGTTAGTCATGTACGAATAAAGAAATATGCATTTTGGAATATTGTTATTGCATTTTTTAAAACAGTTGTCTTTAGTTTCATTGGGGTAATTTTGGGTTTTGTTGCTCTTTCTTTTTTGAAAAACAAACCTCTTGGGATAACTCTTTTTATTTTGGTTTTAATTCTTCTAGGTCTTTCATGGGCTGCAAAAAGATTTTTGCAAAAAGTTTTGAAAAAAGAATTATCCTTGGACAAAATAGAATTTTTTGGCGGAAAGCTCTGGAGAAAAAAATCTTACTTTTTTTTGGGTATTAAAGAGAAGTTAAGGTTTGTAAATAAATTTTTCAATTAGTTTTTCAGCGTTTGCTCTTCTTTTTTGGTGCTCGGCTAAAAATTCATTTACCTTTTCAATTAATATTTTTTTTACTTCCCCACTAAGAAGTTTTCCTTTTGAATAATCATCATAAATTTTGTTTAGTTTTTCGTCGTCGTATTCAAAATATTTTAACCATTGGCATGCAACATCCGTCTCAACGTTGCCCCCGTATTTTCGGTGTTCCTCTGCTGTGTCGCGTCCGCCCGAAAAAGCATATTTGTTTATCTTTCTTTTAACTTCTTTGGGTGAGTCTGTAAGAAGGATTGCAGCGTCGGGGTTTGAGGATGACATCTTTCCTTGAGTTCCTGTTAATGGAGGCATAAACTTTGCATGAATTATTGCAGGCTTTTGGTGTCCTAGCTTTTCAACAACATCTCTGCTTAATCTGAAGTGAACATCCTGATCTATCCCCAATGGAATCAAACAGGGTCGATTTTCGTTTTTCAGAATGTTTGGCAAGAATATTGGCACGGTTTGCATTGCAGTATAAAATATGCTTCCGATATTGTTTGAGTCATTGAATCCAAATGCTGCTTTTATCGATGAGAAAGTTATCTTTTTTGCAATCTTAACTGCCTCAGGATACATAATCCCTGCGTGTTTTGTGTCAATTAAAAAATGTGTTTTTTTTGGATCAAAACCCAATGCAATTACATCAAGCATATTTTCATGAAGCCATTTTTGTATATCTTCCCAGTTTGCATTTTGTTTAAACAGAAATTTCTCTTCGTCAGGGAATTGGAACCACACTTCAACGCCAAACTTTTCCTGGAGCCATTTCATAAAAATCCACACACTTATATGCCCGAGGTGAATGGGGCCGGATGGGGCCCTTCCGGTGTAAAGGAAAAATTTGTTTCCTTTTTTATACTCTTCAAGAACTCTCTTTAGATCTCTGTATGCAAAGAATATCCCTCTTTTTAGATAGGGATGAAGTTCTCCTGTTATCCCTTCAATTTCTTTTAAAACTTCGGGAGTTAATTTCTTTACTCCAAACTCTTTTATTAGTTTATCATAATCAATTTTTCCCTCAACTTTGTAAGGGTCCACCTTATTTGCCATTTTTTAATTTGGTTAGGATTGTATATAAATATTTTGAAAGGAGAGTTTTTATCACCATACATTTTATAAATAATTTCTTCTTATATTTTACATAAATTAATGTAAAAGGGATGAGAAAATGAATAAAATATTTGGAGTGGTTGTCTTAGGTTTGTTTTTGATGTCATTTGTTTCTGCGAGTGTGGCATTTAGCGCCCAACCAAACACCATTTATAATTTTGGAGATAATGTTAATGCAACAATAGATATTGTGCCGACTCCGACCTTTAACGGAATAGTTTCTGCATACCTTGCATGCGGGGGGACAAGTTCTGAAGTTTACAAGGAGTTTCTGTCATTGAATGAAGAAACTCCAAAGACCATCATAATTCCTTTGGTAAAAGAGCTTATTGGAAACTCCTCAGGAAACTGCGTTATTAATGTTTATTCAGATAAGAACCTTTTGACGACTTCAAATGAGTTTGGTATCTCCAAAAAAGTTAATGTTGAATTAACAAATCTTAACGGTTATTTCAATCCAGGGGATTTAGTTAATATGACCGGTTTGGCTGTTAAGGAAGATGGGCAGAGATTTACTGGGTTGTATAAAATTAACGTAAATGGCAGTTTTGTCAGCGGTGTTGTTACCAATGGCACTTTTTTGGCTCCATTTCAGGTTCCCAATAATTTTCCTGCAGGAGAGTATCCAGTAAATGTTAGTGTTTATGAGAAGGATTCAAGTGGGAGCATTATAAACTCCGGAAATAAAATTTACTTTTTGAGGATAAATCAGATTCCGACGAGTGTTGAAATTATTTTGAATAATAATACCATTTTACCTGGAGAAAATCTTTCAGGTAGAGTTATCCTGCATGATCAGACGGGTGTTGGAATT
Organism: Candidatus Pacearchaeota archaeon; assembly: GCA_046705565.1. Lineage (GTDB taxonomy): Archaea > Nanobdellota > Nanobdellia > Pacearchaeales > GW2011-AR1 > GW2011-AR1. The sequence goes on from JBJKQI010000073.1 coordinate 9,961, forward strand.
CCCGGAATTGAAACTTATGTTGCAGTAAAGGATTCATCAGGGAACATAATTAGTAAGATTACTACAAATACCAACAAAACTTTTAATTATTATATTAATACATCTCAGGAGCCTGCATATTTTGTTGTATCTGCTTATTCCGATGGAATTGTCAACAGTGTTAACTTTGTTGTTCCTAAATATGAAAAGGTTAAGAGCGAACTTACAAACAACACTCTCACAATTACAAATATTGGAAATGTTTATTATAATGGGACTATTCACGTTGAGATTGGTGAAAGTAATGTGAGTGTGCCGGTGTCTCTTGCAATTGGGGGTCATCAAGATTATGTAATCAGTGCTCCTGACGGAAGTTATAATGTTTCAGTTGGAGGAGTCAAAAGAACTTTATCTTTATCGGGAAATGCTGTTGAGGTGCAGAAGCTTGGCGGAACCGGAACAGGTTTGAGTCCTATAGTTTGGATTGTTTTGATTTTAATTCTTTTAATGGGAGTTTATTTAGCATTCAGAAGAGAGCATAAAAAGAGATCTGTTGCAAGAATTAATACTCTAAAGACGGTTCAAATTAACCCTTCTAAGAAGAAACAACTAAAAAGAGACGAGGCTCCTGTTGCCAACAATGTGAAAGATGGTAATCTAAATATTAGCAGAAAAGCTGAACTTTTGCTTTCAATATCTGGCTCAAAGCAGAATGCTGTGATGGGTTGCATTTCATTGAAAAATTATCCTGAGATCAGCTCAGGAGAAGGAAATGTTAATGAAACTTTGTCATCTATAAGTGAGGTTGTTGAAGGAAATAAAGGGTTTGTCTATTCTACGGGGAATTATATCTTTTTTGTTTTTGCTCCCGGAATAACAAAAACTTTTAGGAATGAGGATTTATCAATAAAAGTGTCTCAGAAAATAAAGGACATTCTTGATAATCATAACAGGAAATTCAGGAAAAAAATTGTTTACGGAATTTCTTTAAATTATGGTGGCATTATCACTTAGTTGGAATCTGGTGTTATAAAATTCATGAGCCTTGGGACTTTAATGACTTCAGCTAAAAAATTCTCAAATGCTTCCGATGAAGAGATTATTGTCTCTGAAAATTTTAAAGAGAATTTAAAGGAGAAAACAAAAGGGGAATCTATAAATGTCGGAAACTTGAAGGGTTACAAACTTTTGGGGGTTGTTGACAAAGACAAACATTCTACTTTCATCTCCGGATTTTTGGCTCGTCAGGAAAAAGAAAAACGTTTAGCCGAAGAGAAAGCCAAAAAGGAAAAAGCTAACGTTGCAAAAAATGACTCAGATGAAATTTTAAGTTAATTTTGGCGAGGAGGATTAATGTGGTTTTGTTTACAACTTTTTTTTGGTGAGTTTTTTTAATTTTATTTTTTCTTCTTGCCCTGTTTTTTCTTTTCCAAATCTTCTTTGACTTCTTCTTTGACGAGTTTTTCAATTTCTTCTTTTGTTAAAGTTCTTTGTTCATCTTCTGCTTTTTTTTCGTCTTTCTTTAATTTTTTTTCTTCTTTACTCATTGTTTTGAATGTTGAGTTAATTTTTTCTGAAATTTTTCTTCCCCATTTAAATAAATTGAACCCAATTCCGAAGGCAATAAGAATTATTCCGAGTATAAAAGAGATTGTAAACACTGCTGAGGCTTTGCCGAATAATGCAGGTAAAATTTTGAAAGGGAATATTCCCGAGATAAGAGAAAGTAACCAGGTTACTTTTGTAAAGGGAATTTCAGAGACAATTAACCCTATGCCTGCTGCAACGAATGCTGTGTATTTTCTTTTTGTGAAGAGGAATAATAATACAAAGATAATTAACGAGATTATTATAGCAGTTGTAAATGTTTTTCCCCAATAATTTTTTGCCGCCTGTGAAAGCAAAAATTCCTGTTCATTCCCCTGTTTTATACAATCAAGAAACTGACAGGTGTAATTTTTGGAGTATATTCCCGGAGCCGTTTCATTTATGACATAATTTGTAGTTTCGTTTTCTCCTTTTAGTATTATTGAGCATGGGACTTCGAAGGTATTTGTCATAAACGTGATGTTAGCACTCTCTTGTACCTGACACAAATTTCTTTTTGAAGGGTAAGAATTTTCAAAGTTTGCTAATGCGCCTGAGTTTTGAGCCGAGGTTATTGTTATATTTTTTATGTAGGGCTGAACATCATTATAATTGAGAGACCAGTTCAAGGTAAGAAAAAGTGTCGAGAAAAACAGAGCAACAAACAGGAGAAGTGTTAAAGCTAATACTATTGAACCTCTAAAAATTCCCATGGTTGAATTAGGGATAATGGATTTATAAAATTATTTAACAGATTACATTCTTTTCAAAACTTCAATTCTTTTTTCCAGAGGAGGATGTGTTGAAGTTAAGTTCCCGAATGGATTTGCAAAAAACATTGGTGCAAGAGCTTTTGAAACTTTTTTCTCCGGTTTATTTTCTTCTTTTATTTTTTCGAGTGCTCCTATAAGCCCCTCCGGGTTTCTTGTGAATTTTACGGCTGTTGCGTCGGCTGTGTATTCGCGTTTACGGGAAATTGAGAGTTGAACTAATGTTACTACAATAGGTGCAAGAATCGCGAGCGCAATACCAATTATTACAAAAATTGCTGAACCATTGTTTCTGTCATTTCCCCCGCCTCTAAACCAGAGACTTCTTAAAAAAATCTGAGAAATTATTGCAATCATTCCTACCATTACTGTTACCAGAGTTATGAATCTTATATCGTAATTTCTTACGTGCCCCATTTCATGAGCAAGGACTCCTTCAAGTTCGCGTCTTTCAAGTTTTTCTAGAGCGCCTGTTGTGACGCAAACTACAGCGTGTTTGGGGTCTCTTCCCGATGCGAAAGCGTTTATCATTGGTGAATCCATAACATAAAGTTTTGGCATGGGAAGGGATGAAGCAACAGTCAAGCTTTCGACAAGGCGATAGAAATCTGGATATTTACTTCTGTCAGCGAGTTTTGCGTGAACAGAAGAAACCGCAATTTTGTCAGAGTTGTAATAACCAATCCAAGTATAAAGAAGTGAGATAATTATTGCAATAATCATTATAACAAAAAAATAACTTGGGTCAAAAGCGAGTGAGATTACGTAACCCAAGACTACAATTATAACTGCAACGAAAATCATTAAAAAAACTGAGTTTCTTTTATTCCTTGAAATTTGGTCTCTAAAATCCGTGTAATTTTTCATATAAAAATTAAGGGGTGGAAGTTTTTAAGATTTGTTTAAGATTAATCTTCAACTTTTTCAATAGCGCCTTCTGGGCACATTTCGATTGCCTCGTCTACACAGGGGTTGTCTTCTTGCTTTATTATATGGGCTCTCCCATTTTTTACCTGGAAAATGTCTTCACAAATCCCTTCACAAGTCCCGCACCCACGGCAATTTTCGTTTATTATTATTTTCATAATTTTAGTTTGGTAAATAGATTTATAAATTCTTGCAGACACTCTAATAGTATGGATTTAGTGGTATGGATAATACTTGCAATTATTGTCTTAATTATAATAATCGCGATTTCTTACTTTAACAGGTTTGTTGTTTTGTCTAATAGAATTGATAACTCACTTTCTCAGATAAATGTTCAGCTTAAGCGAAGGGCTGACTTAATTCCAAATTTAATCGAGACGGTTAAGGGTTACGCAAAACATGAGAAATCCATAATGGAAGATGTGTCAGAGGCGCGTAAAGCTATGATGTCAGCTAAAGACTTGGTCGGAAAAGTTAAAGCAAATGATGTCTTGTCTTCGGCGCTTGGACGTCTCTTTGCCGTTGCTGAAAACTATCCGGATTTGAAAGCAAGTTCAAACTTCATCGAATTACAAAGAGAGCTTTCTTCAACTGAAGATAGAGTTGCTTACGCAAGACAAAATTACAATGATTCAATCTTGAGCTACAACAACATAATCCAAAAGTTCCCTGGTGCAATGTTTGCTTCTATTTACGGAAGAAAACAAAAAGAATATTTACAGATTGCTCCTGCTGACACTAAAGTGCCGAAGGTTGATTTTTAATTCTATTTTGAATTTTCAAGAAAACTTTATTAACTATTTTTGATTATGTAACTTATGGTTCAAAAGCAAGAATCAAAAGAAGAGGTTATCGATAACGATAAAGAAAAAAATACGGAGTTTATAACTTGGTTTTCTAAATCTGGGAAGGGAAGTGCTTCCTCTTTAGGAAAAAAAGGTGAAGGATTAAAAGAACTCTATAAAATGAATCTTCCGGTGCCCTTGGGTTTTGTCGTTACAACATCAGCTTACAAGAATTTTTTAAAGATATCTGGAATTGACAAAAAGATTCATAATTTTATTGAAAACCTTAATTTTGAAAATGAAGAGATGCTCAATAATGCATCAGAAAATATAAAAAAACTGATTAAGAAGTCTGAGTTTCCCGACGAGATTAAAGAAGACATTATCGATTCCTATCAGATTCTTGGAGCAAATAAGGTTGAAATTGAAAAGGGAAGTGCAAAAGATATTTTGAACAGCGCAATAGAACCAATATTTGTCTCTATAAGGAGTAGCACAAATTTTGATTTTAATCGCGGAAATTCTCCCCGTGAGCAGGATACTTATCTGAATGTTAAAGGAAACGATGAAGTCTTAGAGCATGTTAGAAATGCTTTTGCATCTTTATTTAATCCCGAGACTATGAAAAGAGAATTAAGGGGGGGAATGAAAAATTTTGAGATAGCTGTTGTTATTGAGAAAATGGTATCTTCTGAGAAGTCCGGATTTGTTTACTCAGATGACGGAACCGGAAATATTTTAATTGAATCGATCTGGGGCTTTGGGGAAGGTATGAATTTCAAAGGTTCAACTCCCGACAAATGTGTGTTAAATAAATCTCTTGAAATTGTTAATTATAAAGTTGGCAGTAAAACCCGATACGTTAAGAGAACTTCTTCGGGATCACTCAAGGCTGTTGAATGCAGTGAGGAGAGGAAAAACTCGCAGGTGCTGTCAAATTATGAAATGCAGAGGCTTGGAGATTTTGCCCAGAAGATAGCAGAACACTTTGATACTCCTCAAAGGATTGATTTTGCAATCGATGACGCCGGAATTTATTTGCTACAGACTGAGGAGTTTTCTGTTGTATCTGAAAGAAATGAAGAAGAGGTAGAAAGTTTCCCAGAGGCTGTTGAAACTCAGAGTGAACCTTTTAGTCACGAAGTCTTAAAAGTTGAAGTTGCTACCAAAACAAAATTAAAACTTGTTATTGATTCTTCCGCTTTAGCTAATGACGCTGTAAAGTCTGGGTTGAAAAAAGTTGGAGTTCTAAAACTCGAAAATGCAATTTATTCAAGTGGGAAACACCCTTTTTATTTTTTGGAGTCAAATTATATTAGTGAGTATGAAAATTTAATTTATGAAGAAATTAAAAAAGTTGCACAAGATTTTGAAGAAGTTACTGTAAGAACAAGTGATTTTTTATCAAATGAATTTTCTAAACTTTCCGGCGGTGAGAAGTTTGTTGAAGAAAATCCGATAATGGGCCTTCATGGAGTGCGCTTTGGACTTCTTTACCCCGCTATTCTTGAAGCTGAACTTAGGGCAATTATGAGAGCTTCAAAAAGTTTTAATGTAAATATTTTAATCCCAAATATCATCTCTGTGGATGAATTTATTGAAGTTAAAAAAATTTTAAAGAAGATAGATTTCGAAAAGTCTTGTGTAAGTCTTGTTATTGAGACTCCTGCTGCAGTTCAGTTAATTAAGGAGTTTTGTTCCGAGGGAGTTTATTCAATTTTTGTAAATGTTGACAGGTTAATTGAAAATCTGCTCTCTGTCGACAGAGAAAATGAGAGGATTGCTCGAATCTTTGATCCAATGCATCCGTCATTTTTATATCAAATTGAATATTTAATTCGCGTTGCAAGGAGGAATGGAGTCAAGACACACGCCTTTGGTTCATTACTGAGAAACGGCGAAGTCTTGGGCTATCTTGTTAAAAAAGGGATTGATTTTATTTGTGTTCCGGCAGAGGAGGCTCATGAGGTTTCTAAGGAAGTTTCTAATTTTGAAAAAGAATTTTTTTCAGGGACGGACCAAGAACCTAGGAAATATGAAATTGCGAAAACAAATGAGAGTTATATTTCGCATGAAAAGTCTGCAGCTGAAAATGTCAATAAAGATATTTCACAGACAAATACATCAGACGACGAAAAAATTGAGAAAGATATTGAATTAATTGAGGAAGAGAAAAAGGAATATGAAGATTGGGAATTAAATGAAGATTCTTCTGATGAAGTTGCTCCCGAGGAAGATTCTGAGGGCGATGAAAATAATCTGGGCAATATAAAATCAAAGGATGTGTTGGGGATCTTTTGAGAGAATAATTGCTTACAAAAATTTATAAATAACTTTATCCTAAATTAAACATGGCAAAAAAAGGGGCGGCAAAGAAATCTTCACCTAGAAAACCGAGGGCACCAAGCACCCATCATAGAGAAACTGAAAAACTTCTTGTTGAAAATTTTGCGTCTTTGCAAAGAGTCCTTGTAAATTTATCTGGAAAGTTTGATGACTTGACCCGCCAGATTTCAGAACTTTTGAAACTCTTTGAAGATTCAGCTAAAATTATTGTTAAAAATGAAATGGATAAAAAGAAGGAAGACAAAGGAGACAAGCAGCTTCTTGATACAATGATTTCCATCCTTGACCAGAACAAGGTTATTGCGAAAGGTTTAACTTTAATGTATGAATCAATGAATGAAGGTGGGACTTCTAACAGCGCATATTCAGCTCCTGCACCGGTTAATTCTCCGCCTGTTCGACCTCCGGAAAAAAGGATAATAAAAAAAGAAGAGGAGCCTCCTTTTTCTCCTTCGAGACCTTCAATTCCCTCTCAGTTTAGGAGGTAATAAAAGTGTTTGAATTGGTGACCGATGAAAAAAGGCTTAAAGTTCTTTTAGAAATTGTCAGAAATCTGATTGTAAATTCCCGTGATGCAGAGATTTTTAGATTAACCGAAATTTTAAAAGAAAATAATATTGCACCAATAGAGACTCCCCGAGCTCCGACAAAAGAAGAGTTAAAGGAGAGAATAAAAGAAGAAGTAAAGAATAGATTTTCAAAGCCCGAAAGGCGAATAGAAAAAAGACATTTGAATGAAAAATCTTTTAATGCAAAACCTGCTCAGAGAAAAGTTGCCCCAAATCAAGAGTTTAATGTAAAACGAGTATTGAGGATACCTAAAGTTAACCTTCCTGAGCATTTAAGTTATTTAAAACCTGTTGCAAACAAAAATGTTTCAATCGATTTAGGAAAGCTTGATCCGTATGTAAAAGATTCAAATGTGATGACTATTGAAACCGAAGGAGAAAGTGAACCGGTTTATGTAACCGGGACGATGGGCAGAAAACCTACAGATATAAAACTCAATAGAACAGAAATAGATGAGGTAATAAACAGGTTTAGTGAAGCAGCGAAAATTCCCAAGAAAAATGGAATTTTTAAGGTTGCTGTGGGAGACCTTCTTCTAACAGCTATGATTTCCGAGTCTGTCAGTCCGAGTTTTGTTATTGAAAAAATAAAAATCAATAATCCTTCCGGCATGGTTCCCGGACCTAGGGGAAATGGTAATATTGTTCCAAGACCAGCAATGAGAGAAGCTGCTAAACCTACCCCAAAACCAGGAAATCAAATGATTCCTTCCCATCAGAGACCTGCAATGATGTCGGCACCCCGTCCTTCGAGGCAATAATTTTTTATTCAAAAACTAAAATTTGAGCTTAAGTTTGTTATTAATGTTTTGTGCGGAGGACTTTGCTGGAAACTTGCTGCCAAATCTTTTAGGAATAGAACTTTGTCTCTTTCTATATAATTATTGAGTTCATCAACAGTTAATATGTTTGGATAGCTATATTCTGCATTATACTGCTCAATTGAAAGGTCCACCAAATATTTGTCTTTGTAAGCACTTACTGTTGAATTTACATATGATTGATTTAAATTAAACAAGATAACCTGCTTTTCCAGGGGCGTTAAATTTTCTGAGTAATTTGCGAGGGGGGTTGTTTGATTAAAAATTTGGGTTTGGTTTTGAATTGCGACTGTTTCATTGTTTATTTTTTGGTTGAATGTAACAAGAGTATTTCCTTTATAGATTATTTTCACAGTTATATTTCCTTCTTTGAAGCTTTCATTTAGTTTTGTTAAATCTATTGCAAGAGTTTTTGTGTTTGTTCCAAGGTAGTCTTTACCAAATCCTTTTTGGATTGTTGAATAATTTGTTGAGACTGTTATTTTACCTTCTGAACTTTTTAGAGATATTGAGTTATCAGGAATTTTCTCACCGCCAACCTCAACACTTCCGGATATAATCTGCCAGTAACGTCCATTGGAATTAGCTAAAAAATTATTATTGTATGAAGCTGTTCCATTAATTATCTGGATGGAAGAATTGTTATTTGTTATGAATCCAGTTATAAACCCAAAAAGATTTGTAATTGTATTCCCCGTTATTGGGGAAGTCGATGAATTTGAATTTGTTTTGGTTGCAGGAGTCTCGTTTTTTGCTGGGGCAGGGGAATTTTGAGTCTCCTGAGGAGGTTGTGTCATATTTTTATCATTTTTTGAATTTTGGGGGTTTGAAGTCTGGTTTTGGGTTGCTTGAGAATTTGTAGAATTATTGTCTTTTTGCGTTTGGTTTGCTTGAATAATTTGGGTTTGATTTGTTATTTTAGTTTGATTATCTGTTGTTTGGTTTACTGTTTGGTTTGTTTGTGTTTGGTTTTTGCTATTTTGGGAGGTATTGGATATCCCGGAGATATTTGATGCATTAAAGATATTTGTTTGATTTAAATTTTGTGTTGGAGGAATGCTTTCATTTTGGCTATTGTTATTTAGCGTCGGTGTGGAGGAGTTTGTTTGGTTTTGTATTCCTGTAGGTAAATTTTCTATGCTTTGTAGTTCAAAATTAACTAAGGGGTAAGTAACTTTTTCCCCCATAATCCCGTATCCAGTTCCTGAGCCTGAAACAGTTGAATTTTGTAAGTAAAAATTCCCGGTCGTTGTATTTTCATTTGCTAAGAGACTTGTTAAATTATAAGTATAATCTGAACTATTTGTTTCTATTAGGATTTGCGAGTTTGCAGGAAGGAGCTCTCCCTGGTTTAAGATGATGTTCATTTTTCCTGATGAAAGAGTCCCATTGATTAAATTTCCCTGAAATTTGAGAATAGCATTTCCTGAAATTCCTTGATTTGAAATAATAAAAAAGCCTAATGCAGCGACGACAAAAATTGAAATTAAAATAATAGGAAGAATCTTTTTGTTTTCTTTTGTTTCCTCAATCCCTTTATATTCAGAAACAACTTTTCCATTTATTCTTTTACTATGATAAATGTATGGTCCATAAACTTTACCATTCTTTTTTATGTATTTTTTATAAGCCATGTAGGGTAAATCCTCTTTTAATAGACTAGGTTCTTTTGGTATTTAAATTTTTATAATCTAAAAAATTCGCATTTTTACTTACACTTTGATTACCGTCGAAAGATAAGAAAAATAATAAAATAAAAAATAAGCTTATTTAGTTGTATTGGATGCTGCTGCGGGTGTTTGGTTAGGGTTGTAAGGAACCAAGTAAAGTGTCTGATTAGCTCCTACAGGAATTGCAACATACCCATTTTTTTGAACACTCTGTACAATTAAAGCGTCAGAAATCAAATTAACACTTTGGTTTTGACTAACTGGGATTGAAACGTATCCGTTTGCCTGTACAGTTTGTAAAATTGAACCGATAGCATAATTTGCACCTTGTGTTTGAGAGTTTGCTACAATATTGTTATATGCCGGCTGAGCCACCAAAAGATAAACAACAACTAATCCTAAAACTACAACTATTGCAATCAAAACTTTCATTATGAGTCTTGTTTTGTCTCTTTCTTCTCTCATTTATTTTTTAACCTCCTTGTTTATTTAAATTTATTCTTTTTGAGTTAGCTCAAGAAGAGTATTTATGTTTTTTACCTGTGCTCCGTCTGGGAGGATGACTTTTACCGAGATTACGTCTCCTTTGTTGAAGTTTATTATCCCGTTGTCTATTGTATTGTAATCTGAAAGACTTCCACTTTCCTGCAAGTCTAATGTATTTCTGAATCCAACAGGCTGTCCATTTTTGTAGATCACAATTTGAGCAATTCCATTTGTTTTAAGTTCATTTTCAAGACTTGTTGAGAGTCCAGTTATGCTGCCGTCTCTAATCATTACATATCCTTGATTATCTGATCCAGAAACTCCCGCAGCTGACTGCATAAACTCAGAGGAATCTACAGTTCCGGAGATTCCTAAATTGAGAAGTACCTTTCCCGCAAAATTTTGGAGTTCTTTTTTAAACTCTGTCTGTGAGGCTGTTATAACATATACAGGACTTCCGTTGTTTAAGTCAACTTGGTACATTGCGAGGGTTGTGTTATCTATATTTTTTAGATTAACTTCGTTTGGTAATTGATTAAAATTAACCTGCGTCACATTTTGTATATCATTTTCAGAGATTCCTCTCTTTTGCGCGATGTCCTTTACAAACTGTGCTGCACTTCCAGTTACAGTTGTGCCAATAGAAGTAGTTTGGGCTAAGACCCCTCCAACTAAAAGAACTGCAATTGCGAATACAAAAATTACTGAAAACCTCTTCATTTTATATCTATTTTAGTGAGGGGGATTATTTAAATCTTTTTCCGAAGTGAAAATTTATATAGTTTTATTGGGTTTTAAAGTTTATGAAAAAATTAGTTGTTGCTACGCATGATGGAAAGTTTCATGCAGATGAAGTTTTTGCTTGTGCAATTCTAAAAAGAATTTATCCAGGGATGAAAATAATAAGGACGCGTGACCTGAAGGAGTTAAATAAAGCAGATATGAGAATTGATGTTGGAGGAAAATATAATCCCAAGACAAATGACTTTGATCATCATCAAGCCTCATTTAACCTCAAGAGAAAAAGTGGGATTCTTTATTCTTCTTGTGGTTTAATTTGGAAAAATTTTGGACGAAAAGTTGTCAATTCAAATGAAGGATGGGAATACATTGACAGGAATTTAATAGAGTTTATTGATGCTGATGATAATGGAATTACTTATTCAAATGGCGTTGTAAACTTGTATTCTCTTCATGAAGTAATAAAATCTTTTGATCCTGCGTGGGACTTATTGGACAAGGAAAATGAACGTTTCTTTGAAGCCTTGAGTTTTGCAGAAAAAATTTTAGATAATGAGATTAGTAAGGCAAATTGGATAAAAAAGGGCGAGGAGATTGTACGCGATTGTATAAAAAAGTCTTCTGGGAGTTTTGTTGTTTTGCCTTATCCTGGCCTTCCTAAGTCTGATTTGATAAAAAATAAAGATATTAAATTTTTTGTTTTTCCGGCAAAGAAGGATGAGTGGATTTCAGTTTCTGTTCCTGTTGAAGAGAAGAGCTTTGTGAGGAGGAAATATTTTCCAAAATCCTGGGCAGGTCTTACGGGAGAGAAACTTGAGAAAGTTTGTGGAATTAAAGGAGCCAAATTTTGTCATAAAGAAATTTTTATATCTGCTGCTAAAACAAAAGAAGCCATTATAGAGATGACAAAGATTGCCTTAATGGAGGGCGAAGATGAAAGATAAGGTTATTGTAATAAGTTTGGGGGGCAGTGAGATAATACCTGATGGTGTTAACGAGAGATATTTAAGGGACTTCAAAAAGGTCATTTTAAGAAACACTAAAGAGAAAAAAATAGTTGTTGTTACGGGGGGAGGAAGTTTGGCACGAAAATATATCGATGCAATTAAAGGTGAGGGGGGAAATTTTTTTCATCAGGCTCTTGCAGGAATAAATGCAACGAGAGCAAATGCAAGATTTTTGTCTTACTTTTTTGGCTTTGACCCCGAATGGGGAATCCCCCATAAGATGTCCACTCTGAAAAAATATTTGAGGAAAAGGAATCTTGTGATTTGTGGAGCTCTTGAATACAAGCCGGAACAGACTTCTGACTCAACTGCAGCTCAAATTGCTTCTCATCTTGATGCTGATTTTGTGAACTTAACCGATGTTAAAGGACTTTATGATAAAGACCCGAAAAAATTTCGAGGTGCGAAAATGATTTCAAAAATTTCGTGGAAAGACTTTGACAAAATTGCCAGTAAAATCAAATTTAAGCCTGGGCAGCATTTTGTATTGGATCAGAATGCTTCAAAAATAATCCGCTCAAAAAAGATAAAGACAATAATTATGAAAGAGGTTTTAGAGTTGGATAAATTTTTGAATAATAAAAAATTTACGGGAACGGTTATTGAAGGATGAAAAGAATAATTTTATCAGAGAAAAATTTTAGCAAGCTTAAGGAATT
>JBJKQI010000074.1:0-4928 GCA_046705565.1 Candidatus Pacearchaeota archaeon
GGATGCCCTTGGGGAAAAATGTCAATTTTGAGAAGATAGCTTCAATGACCCATGGTTTTGTCGGTGCGGATATTGAAGCTTTGACTAAAGAAGCTGCAATAAATGTTTTAAGAAAGCACATTAATGATATAAAATTAGATGAAGAGGTTATACCTGCTGAAGTTTTGGAAAAATTAATAATCAGACATGAAGACTTTGTTGAAGCTCTTAAAGTTGTTCGACCTTCTGCAATGAGAGAAGTTTTAGTTGAAACTCCTAACGCTGATTGGAATTCAGTTGGAGGTCTTGACGCTGTAAAGGCAGAGTTAAAAGAAGCAGTTGAATGGCCTATAAAAAATCCTGAGAGTTTTAAGAGAATGGGCATTCGTCCGTCACGAGGAATTTTGCTTTATGGTCCTCCCGGAACAGGTAAAACTTTACTTGCCAAGGCGGTGGCTAAAGAATCTGAAGCCAATTTTATTCAGGTTAAAGGTCCTTCATTACTTTCGATGTGGGTTGGGAAAAGTGAAGAAGGTATGAGAAAGATTTTCGAGAGGGCAAGACAAGTTTCACCTTGTATAATATTCTTTGATGAAATAGATGCTCTTGCAGGGAGAAGAGGAACAGACTCAAATAAAGTTACTGAAAGAGTTTTAAATCAAATGCTTGCTGAAATGGATGGTCTTGAGGATGTTAAGGAGATCTTAGTTATAGCCGCGACAAACAGACCGGATATTTTGGACACTGCACTTTTGCGTCCCGGAAGATTTGATAAAATTCTTTTAGTAAATGCGCCTGAAGAAAAAGGAAGAGAAATGATTTTGGAGATTCATGCAAAAAATATGCCTTTGGCAAAAGATGTTAAATTGAAAGAACTTGCTAAAGTTACCGACGGATACACTGGTGCAGATTTGGAAGCTCTTACCCGTGAAGCGGCGATGAATGCTCTTCGTGAGGATATGGATTCAAAGGAGGTTAAAAAGAAGCACTTTGAAGCCGCAATGAAGAAAGTAAAACCTAGTGTGACAAAACAGTCTATAGAAATTTATAAGAAAATTGAAGAGCAAATGTTGAATACAGCCAAATCAGCAGGTATTGAAAAGGGGGGGAGTTATTTCGGATAACTTTTAGAGATGGGATTTTTTGACGATGATCCATTTGAAAGTATTGTAAGAGAGTTTTTTCAGGAAGCAGGTCCGGCAAGGACTACTTCTTCAAGAGATTTTATAAAAAGTGAAAAAGATGAGCGGACAATTGATTATATTGAAGAGGACAAACGAGTTTATTTTGTTTTCGAATTGCCGGGTTATAGTGAAAAAGACATAAAAGTGGATATTGGAAAAAATTTTGTTGAAGTAACTGCCAAGAGAAAAGATTTTGAAGGCGTTCAGGATTATTTAGCATCAAAACTTGAGAAGGGAGTGAAGATAAAAAAAGACTTGCCTTCGGGAGTTAAGGTGAGAACTTCAAACTGGACATTTAATAACGGAATATTGGAGGTTAAAATAGAAACAAAATGACTGATTGTATATTTTGCAAAATTGTGAACGGGGAAATTCCTTCGGAGAAAGTTTATGAAGATGAAGGAGTGTTTGCATTTTTAGACATAAAACCTTTTACAAATGGTCACACCCTTATAATCCCAAAAAAACATTACGATAACATTTTTGACATTCCCGAAGAACTTTTATCTAAGATTGCTATTGTATCAAAGAAAGTTTCAGGAAAGTTAAAAGAAAAACTTGAAGCTGATGGGATAAGCATCGCAATTTCAAATGGGAAAGTTGCACAACAAGATATCTTTCATTTTCATCTTCATGTCATTCCGAGATATGCCAAAGATAACTTTAAGTTTACACACGTAAATAATAAAAATAATGAAGACATCTCTTTAATAGCTAAAAAAATAAGAGGTGAAGAAAAATGAGCCCTAAAAAACCTAAAGAACCAAAGAAGAATAATAATCCCGAATTTTTTCTGAAGATAGCTGAGAGTTTGCAGGAAGATGTTGATAAGGGGATTGCGAGGATTTCGACTAAAGATATGGACGCAATGAATTTGGTTGCAGGAGATGTTGTTTTACTTGAAGGAAAGATTCCCGTTGCTGTTAAGGTGCTTCGTGCTCTAGGCGGAGATAAATCTATTGGCAAAATAAGACTTGACGGAACTCTTCGTTCTAATATTGGTTTTTCGATTGGAGAAGACATTAAAATTCAGAAGACTGAAGTTAGTGCCGCACAATCAGTTACTCTCTCTCCAACGCAAGAGGGAATACAATTTAGCAATAACCCAACTGAATTTTTTCATAATAAACTTTTAGAAAAACCTGTTGTTTTGGGTCAGAAAATTGTTATTGATGTTTTTGGTACAAGATTAACCTATGTTGTCTCAAAAGTTGCTCCGAAAGGTAGTGTTATTATTACCCCATCAACAAAACTGGTTATCTCTGAAGAAGTTTATTCCGGGGACCTTCGCGCGACAGGTATAAGTTACGAAGACATTGGAGGACTTAAAGAAGAAATTGATGCTGTTCGTGAAATGGTTGAGCTTCCAATGAAACATCCTGAAGTTTTCCAGAAGTTAGGAGTTGGTGCGCCTAAAGGGGTCTTGCTAACTGGCCCTCCAGGAACAGGTAAGACCTTACTTGCTAAAGCAGTTGCAACTGAAACCGATTCAGCATTTTTCTCGATTGCAGGACCCGAGATTATGAGTAAATATTATGGCGAGAGTGAAAAACATATAAGAGAAATTTTTGAAAAAGCACAGAAGAATGCCCCTGCAATAATTTTTATTGATGAAATTGACTCGATTGCTCCTAAAAGAGGAGAAGGAACTGATCAGACTGAAAAAAGAATTGTTGCCCAACTTTTAACTTTAATGGACGGGTTAAAGAGCAGAGGCCAACTTGTTGTTATGGCGGCAACTAACAGACCTGAAGATCTTGACGAAGCTTTACGCCGTCCGGGACGTTTTGATAGAGAATTAAAAATAAATCCTCCAACGGAAGAGGGGAGGAAAGAAATTTTGCAGATTCATACCCGTGGGATGCCTCTGGGTGATGACGTTGATTTTAATGAGCTTGCTGAAAGAACCATTGGGTATACTGGAGCTGATTTGGAAGTTTTGAGTAAAGAAGCGGGATTAAAATCAATAAAGCCCTTTTTCAATGATTTGAAAAATATGCAGGAAAAAATTCCGACTGAAGTTTTGGATAAAATAAAAGTTTCGCGTGCCGATTTTATTGAAGCCTTGAAGAAGGTTGAACCTTCGGCGATGAGAGAAGTTTTAATTAAGAAACCGCATGTTAAGTGGGAAGACATTGGAGGGCTTAAAAAAGCAAAAGATAAACTTCGTGAATTAGTTGAATTGCCTTTGATGAGACCGGACTTATATAAGGCTGCCGGAATAAAATCTTCTAAAGGAATTTTATTATATGGTCCTCCGGGAACAGGTAAAACTTTGCTTGCAAAAGCAGTTGCGAATGAAGCGAATGCAAATTTTATCTCAGTTAAAGGTCCGGAGTTAATTTCAAAGTGGGTGGGCGAGAGTGAAAAACATGTTAGAGAAATTTTCAAAAAAGCAAAACAGGTTGCTCCGTCGATAATATTCTTTGATGAGTTTGATTCAATTTCAAAATCGCGTGGAAGCGGATTTGGTGCGGATTCTTCGGAAAAAGTTGTTAATCAATTATTAACTGAGCTTGATGGAGTTGAGGAACTTGAAAATGTAATTATAATTGCTGCAACAAATAGGAAGGATTTAATTGATCCAGCGCTCCTTCGTCCCGGAAGAATTGATTCTCAGGTCGAACTTCCGATGCCAGACCTTGAAACTCGTGAAGAAATTTTTAAAGTTCATATGAAAGAAATGCCTTATGACAAAGTCGTTGATATTAAAAAAATGGCTGCAGAATCTGAGGGTTGGACTGGAGCAGATATTGAAGCAGTTGTGCGGTTTGCCGGAATAAATTCTATAAAGAGAAATTATAATTTGAAGGACGATAAAAAATTAATAGTTACTAAAGCTGATTTTGATTCGGCATTTAAACAAGTTGAAGAAAGCAAGGTTTCTCCAAGTGGACAACTTGATTTGAATGAAGTGATGAAAAATTTACCTAAACCAGAAAAGAATGGGAAGAAAAAATAATTTATTTGCTGGTATTAACAACTTTGTTTGCTTCAACTAAAAAAGTGTTTTCGGATTGTGCAACAAATTTACCTTTTTCTTCAGTTAAGATTGTGTATTGATGAAGTATTCCTTCACGTTCAAGAATATTTAACGCAAGAACGGCTCTTGCACCAAACTCTTTAACTACCCATCGTGAGGCGAAAGGTAGATATCCAAAGTTATCTTTTATAAATTCAAGAACTTCTCTTGCTAATTGGTCTCGTGTGTTCCGATCATTTTCCAAAATAAAGATGTTGCCTTTTTTTCCATCATGAACAAATCCTTTTCCATTTGTTACAAAAGGTTCAATTGCGTAAAGGCCTTCACCAAATGTATTTTCTGAGGGCGTTTTCACATTCGGGACGGTTATGCCCGCATGAAGGTCGTACTCTTCCATGGAGTGCCCTGAAAGGTTTGCAATAGGATTAAACCCATGGGAGCGGATAGTGTCTTCAATAGTTTGTCCAATTTCACCGATGGTCGCTTTTGAAGATAAAATCTTCTCTGCTTCATTGAGTGCTTTTTCAGATGCAGTGATTAATTTTTTATTTAATTGGGAATTTTCTAAATCAACTGAGAAAGAGTTGTCAGCAATCCATCCGTCAATTTCAACGCCGAAGTCAACTTTTAATAACCCGTGTGCGAGGGTTTCGTCATTATGTGAGGGAGTATAATGTGCAGCACACTCATCTATTGATAAATTTACAGGGAAGGCGGGAGAACCCCCTAGCTCATAAATTTTTTTTTCAATTTCTTCGGCAATTTCTATTAATGGAACACCT
>JBJKQI010000075.1:0-3524 GCA_046705565.1 Candidatus Pacearchaeota archaeon
TAACCCAATCTTTAGTCTTATTGTAAAGTTTCATTAATTTTGAAAAAATAGGCTCTTTATAAAAACTTATGAGATGAAGTTATTCCTCTTTCACATCTTCTTCGGAATCCAAAGGAAATTCTTCGTCTGTTAAAATATCCCCTTCTTCAAGTGTCTCCTCGCTCCAATCCCCGTCCTTTAAATCCGCATAAGGATCTGGATTTTCCTTGAAAAAAATATCCTTTAACCATATGTGAATTTCTTCAAAATGGTTTTCCTGTTCAAGCCAAAGTTTCCCATTATTTTCAAGTTGTATAACCGGAAAAAATGAAAGGGCCCTCTCCTCTTTATCTTTTCCTACAATCTCAGTGTAAGTTACTTTCTTTTCATTCTTGTTTTTTGAAAAAAAATCCACAACCCGTCCATGAATTTCTTTAAGTTTATCATTTATACTATACTTTCTTTTTGGAAGACTAAGTCCCGTTTCACGCAGGGCATTATTGTTAACAATTGCTTTTTTTATTCTTCTGTTTTCAGTCACAATTGCTTTGTTCAAAGATTCTATAAGTTCATTTAAAGTAACTTTCCTGAAACGCGGAACCGGACTCCTTAAAATCAACTCCGGAATCTCTTCATCCAGCTCAATTCTCTCCAAGATAGTTTTCTTTTCTTCTTTAGGCCCAAAAAGAATGTCATCAACACTCCTCATGTATTTACTCAAAATTAATTCTGACTTTATCCTCAAAAGCAAAGCAGCAGCTAAAAGGACTTTGGATGAAACAAAAAAGTCCATTTCTTCATATTCATGAATCTTCAAAAGGAAACCCTCAGAAAGAACCCCAATATCAATGTCCCAGGGGTCAAGCTGTTCAGTATTAATTAGGTCGTAAATAATGTCCTGCCAGCCAACTTCACGGTTAAAAAGTAACTCCTGAACCTGTTCCTGCCCAACCGTAGACTTCTTAATTTCCCCCTCTTTTTCTTCCATTAAAGGAATAAAGTACAAGATTTTATAAAACTTCTACCTTTCATTACTTATCCGATAAACAGCGTGTCATTTTTGAAGAGTAACATAATAGAAAGATTTATATACTCCAATACACTAATTCTACTATCACCTCTTTTTACCCGGGAGAGGACGCAAAGCTATCTATTTTATTTGGCTTTGAAGAATCTCCTAGGTTTTATACTCTTAGTTATATTATATAAAATGAAAACTACAATAGTTGAGTTCAATAAAGAACATAATTACAAAGAGGCATTTCTTTTGGTTGCAACTGACGCAATTGATAAAGATTATTATATTCAGGGAATTAACAAAGACTTAGGTTGCCTGTTTAACAGAAAAGATACAAAAGTTTCAACAATGCATGATAAGTTAAAAATAAAATTAGATTATTCTGATGAAAATACAGACACTTCGCTTGAAGGCAAACTGTGGAAAATAAAAGAAACAGAAAATGAGCCGATTAATTTCCCAAACACAAAATCATTTTCGTATTTGCTTGATTAAATTTTAACTTTTCCGCTAATCAACTTTTTGTAATCCCAAATTATAAAAGATATAATTATCAGGTCTATTAAAGTCAAAGCTATATAAAAAATCGAAGAGTCCGCAATAACTAAATAAATCTGATAAATAATAAAGAGTCCCAAAATCCCAATAGCCCAAGGATAAACCCATCTCTTTTCTTCTAAAAGCCCCCAGACTAGGCCAATTTTTATAACGCCATGCATAAAAAGGTAAATTG
The DNA here is from genome assembly GCA_046705565.1 of Candidatus Pacearchaeota archaeon. Classification (GTDB taxonomy): domain Archaea; phylum Nanobdellota; class Nanobdellia; order Pacearchaeales; family GW2011-AR1; genus GW2011-AR1. Next base: position 1,731 of record JBJKQI010000075.1, read on the forward strand.
CCCAAAAGTAATCCATCCCAGAGGGTAAAAATTCAAAGGCATGAATTAAGAAATTTGCAACGAAGTCATGCGGGTCTTCTATTAGTTCGTGTGAAAATAGGTTGCTCAAAAAATTAACAACATCTCCAAATGAAAAAAAGAGCAAAAATATACCTGAAAAAAACTCAAAAATCCCGTCAGCTCCTTTCAAAAAAAGACTATACTGATATAACCTCTTAAACAAATTCTTAAAATCCATAAATAAATAAACACTAAGATATTTATAAAATTACACAATAAAATTAATATACTCAAAATTCTTCAGGCAGATGTGGAAAATATTGAATTGTTAGTCACCATGTTTAAAGGCCATATTGAAATTATCAATAGTCCCCAATACTTTTTATTCAGAACAGATAATCCAATAATAAAATATGTATGCCCAATCAATGGGGGTTTTGAAGAATACACTGCAAACTTAGGTTCAGAATACCAAGAGATTAAAAATTCTTTTAAAGACTTAGATTCAGACTGTGAAGGATTTGATGAGTATATTAAAGAGGGCGTAAAGTTTGAGATACTCAAAAGATATTCTGGAGACATAACAAAAGAAACACACAAAATAATAGAGGACAATATAAATAATGCAACAATAGAAAGTATAAGATTCAGTTAATTACTTTTTTTCTTCGGCAGGTTTAGATGATCCTGTAAATTCAGCATAATGACATTTACCGCAGTAAACTCTATCTTTAGCCACCATCAAAAAAACTCCGGGACCGCAACGTGGGCAATTTCTTTTTCGTGTAACTTTATCCCCAGAAACTGTGTATTGTGAATACTTTTTACTTGTTGGCTTATTAACATGCTTTTTCTTTCCCTTCTTTACAACTTTTTTCTTTCCCATTATTCAGTTTTCTCCTCTTCTTTATTAGTAGTCTCTTCAGCAGGAGTTTCAGCTGGTTTTTCTTGAGCAGCTTTTGCTTCTTCCTCTGCTTTTTTCTTAGCTTCTTCTTCAGCCTTCTTTGCTTCCTCGGCTGCTTTCTTTTTTTCAGCCTCAGCTTTCTTTTTTTCTTCAATTGCTTTCTTTTCTTTCTCTATTTCCTGTTTTGTTTTTTTTACAACTCTCTTAAATTCTGCATCTGAAGAATAAACGTCAACATTTGCTTCAAAAACCTGAGTTCCAAATTTTCCCTTAACACTATTTATTCTAACAAGTTCGGGTTTCATTGAAAACTTCTCATCCAATAATTTTTTCACTTCATCGTAGCTTGGAATAGAATTCGCCTTTATCTCAACAACATATTCCTTTCTTGAATAAAGAGGATTCTCAACTTCTGAAATTTTTTTTGCTTCCATTTTATTAATTGTTACCTTGTTTTTATTGCAAATTCGCCTTCGGAATTTAAATTTATTTTTTTGGCAATTTCTGACTTTTCGGCGTTTATTACAAAAATCTTTCCTTTGTATGAATCTGTTGATTCTTTTGAGCCACACTTAGGACATTTATCTCCAACATAAACTGTCCTGCAAATTTTACATGCTTTGTCTTTTGGTTTTGCCATTATTTTTTCTTACCCTTCCCTTTTGGTTCTTTTGAAGTTTCTTTTTTAGCTGCTTTTTTAGCGTCTGAATCTTTTTTAGCCTTGTCTTCTTTTATCCATTCAATTTTTCCAAGTCCGGGTTGTCTCATAGTTAAACCAATCTTTGGTTCATCTCCCTTGTGAGATATTGCAACAACTTTGGCTATGCACAAATCCCCTTCTTTTAAAACTCTTCCTGAGGACTTTCCTGAAAGACTTCCGGCGTCACTAA
>JBJKQI010000076.1:0-7178 GCA_046705565.1 Candidatus Pacearchaeota archaeon
AAACGACATAATAAACAAAACTTCAAAGGGAAGAGGATTTAAAATCTGTCGTAAAAGATAAACCTTTTTTAAATTTCCACATCTATTTTGCTTTGCAAACAAACAAAACGCACAAAGTCTGAAACAGACATCCCCAAAAGCTCAGCTTTATTTTTTATTTTCTGTAATTGTTCAGAGGTAATCCTTATCCTTAGTTCGTGATTTGCTTTAGCCATAAAAATTTTTATCTCCTTTGTTTTTCTGTTCACTTTCAAATTTTAATTTTATCTGCGTAAGGAGGTCTGCTAATTGATAAACATTAAATTTGTTTGAATATAATTCAAGATTTAATCCGGACTTTTCATCATGGAAAGAAACTCTTTCCCCTCCCATCTCCTTTAGTTCATTAACTTTTGAATTGAGATAACCTGCAAAGTTCTGTAATAATTCTTCAGAAGGATCATTCCTTAGTTCGTTATTCATATCTTTTGATTGTGGTTCATTGTGTTCCATTAAATAATAGCCTCCCATCACTTTTTTCAGAAAAATAACCTTTGTAAGTTAACATATTATATTATATGTGTCGCCATGTCATCTGTCTTATACGACTCCCCCCCGTTTAACTTGGATTTCCATCTTAAAATGGTTCTTTGTGAGATATTTAACCAGTTTGATTTCTCTTTTAAGGTTCCTGGAACATTAAAGATAATACTTCGCTTTAATGCCTCATTTTCAGTTTGAATTTTAATCATTTGAGGATTACTTTTTGTTTTATCTGTTGAAGTTAAGTTAGCTATTGCCTCATCTTTCTTTTTTTCATATGCGAAGCTGTCAATTAGAGTTTCAAAAGTCTTTGGAAAACGTCCTAAAAAAGAATAATTTTTCGTATATAATCCTGAACTTGTTTTTTTCTTTTTCCATTGTTCATAAACATAATTTTTGTTTGCTTTTTTGTAGTAAGCAAAGTAACCTCTTTTCAAATTATCAGGGCTATAAATGTGAACTAATCCAATTGCTCTATCCACTAAATATTGTCTAAGCATAAAAAATTTTGGAATTAGCAAAAGGACAAAATGATTTTTTTTCCTTGCAGTCATCAGCAATTTTATTAAAAGGTTTTGCATGGGATTCCAATATTCAGAAGCCAATAAATCAAAAACGCTTTCATCAATATGTATTATTTGTTTTTCGGTTTTTGAAGCAAACTCAATTGCTTTTTCAACACTAAAGAAAATATTGTCAACCGAATAATTTCTACCTGTAATTTTAGACATAGAATAAGAGAGCTGAGTTCCGATAGTGGATTTTCCTCCACCTTCATCACCATCAACTAATAACAAATTGTCCCAGTTTTTATCAGCTCTCTCGCTCATTAAAACCAACATTCCATAAAGTTGATCATCTAAAGCTAATTTTTCATCTATTCTCATTTTATAATCCTGGACTTCCTTTTGTGCGCCCCATCATGTTTAATTCATCATCAAGCATGGAGTAAAGAAATTCTTCAATATTCATTAAAGAAGTATATAAAGCTGCAACTCCTCTTGAATCTTGCGAATATCCTAAAAAAACAGATCGGAACTCATTACATTTTTGTACTGCAATTTTTAAAATGTAATCATAATATTCTTGTGCAGGAATTTTTATCTTTTTTCCATCAATTATTTTTTCAATTTCCTTATTTTTGAATTTATGAGAAACCACAATTTTTAAATCTCGAAGAGCTTCAAAATATGCTTTAAATTGTCCATTCTTTCGTGCACTCATTACATCAAGTAAAGAACGCCCTACAATCTCAATTGCATAAACTTGCCTTAAATCATAGGGCATTTCTTCATCTTTAGACTTTTCGTCGTAATTCATTTATTCTTTCCTGTCGTTCAATTTTCTCAAATAAGGACCTGTTCTCGAGTCATGCCCTGAAGAATTTTCCAAAAAATAAATCTCACCAGTTTCCTTATCCAAAAAAATCAACGGATTTGCTGTTGGGCTTAGATTAGCTTTAGGGAGATTCCCTTCACTTTCGTGCTTACTTCTTTCCATTTTTTTCTTCCTTTAATTTAATTTTTTTCTCAATTTCAGTAACTGAAATTTTTTTTGAGAGTTTGATATAATGAGATTTACATAAAGCTTTTCCATGAAAATGTTTGAAAAATTTGTTCTTGCAGGTTTTAATTTCACATAGAGTCATTTTGAGATACCTCCGAAATTTCTTCCTGAACTTTTTTTCTTTTCAAAATAAAGCTTAAGATTTTTGAGGGATTGAATTTCATTTGTTAATACTCCTAATTTCTTTTAAAAAATCAAGTCGATTTCCAATTAAACGCCTAATTAAAAAAGCCTTTCTTTCCCGTTTTAATTTAGATTTTTTTATTATAAAGATTGCTTTAATAATTTCTTGAGGAAGTTCAAAAACATATCCAGCATCGATTTGAAAGCCTCGAAAAGTCATAAGATTGCATGTAGGCATAAAGGTAAATTCACATTTCATTTGAGAGGCTCCTTCTTTTCTAAAAAATTTAATTGAGGAATCTTTAAGTCTGTTGGATCAAAAAGATCATAAATGTTTAACCCAAGTTCCTTAACAATCTTTTCTGCTGTTGGGATTGTGGGTTTATAATTTTTGTTTATAATCATCCAGATATATCGTGAGGTCCAACCTAACTTTCTGGAAAATTCTCCTACTTCTAAACCTTTCATCCTAATTGCAATAAGAAGTTTTTCGTTTCTCATTCAAAATCCTCCAAAATAGATTTATTTTTAGGGTTTGAAGTATCTAAGGTTTCTTTGTTTTTATCTAAAAAACTATTAGAACTATTAGAACTATCTAAATGTTCATTAGTTTCCTTATAGGGTTTCTGTTGGACTTTTGAATAGTTTGAATAGTTTGAATAGTTTTCTATACACTTTTTAAAGGAAAGATTAAGAATTACAACAGAAGAAACACCATTTATTTTTCGTGGACTTACTGCAAAACCCTCCTCTCTCAAAATTTTTCCGATTTGAATTGAAGATAAAATCCTTAAATGTTTTTCTTTATGAAAATCATTACATTTATTTGTAAAGTCCCTTATGGAAATGCTTTCCCCAGGTATTTCTTCACAAAATTCCTCAACAAACTTCATAACGGGATTTGAGTGTTCCTCATATTTTTGAATTCTTTCCTCAAAATTTCCTTCATTAGTAAATTTTCTTGTTTCATAAAGTTCATTCAAAATTCTTATTATTTTCCTTGAAAGATTTTCAAATTCTTGTTCCGGGATAGATTCAATCAAATCTTTTTTTATTTCGGTGAACTGATTTGGAAAATCAGCAATATACCATTTTCTATAAAAGCCTGTACTTTTGTCGGGAGTTGCAGGAAGAGAATTTGTTAATGAAACACATGTTGCGGTGTTATCATCTGAAAAAGGAGTTTTGCCTTTATATTGAAAACTCATCTGGTCTTCACCCGCAATTTTTTTTATTTGATTGGTGTTTTTTAAATCCCCATAAGAAACTTCACCCATTACACAAAGAAGCTTTCTATACAAAATAGCTGGCTCAAATTTATCTTCTGAAAGTGCTTTCAATTCTGAAGAAACACAATTTTCTTTTCCTAAAAATTTATAGACTAACTTTATAAAAGTTCCTTTTCCGTTTGAACCCCCTCCACAAAAAGCAAAAATCCTTTGCATAAATTGATCCATACTTGAAGAATAAGCAATAAATTCATATAATTCTTTGATGTGGTCTTTACCTACCCATTGAGTGAAAAGTTTATCCATCTCCGGAGTTTTTTCACTATCTCCAATTTTCCAAGGAATTGGATTTGTTATAAAATATTTTGGTGAGGCTTCAAAATTCTCTTTCGTTTTAACATCATAAATTTTTTCTTTTAATTGAATCCAGGATTTTCTTGCAGGTTCAGGTTTATGCTTTCGCCCTATCTGTTTGAAGGCCTCAATTAATTCGGTTCTTGCTTTACTTTCAATAGTTTCAATTCCGAAAGTGTCCCTTATTGAGTTCAAAAATTCAACCTCATCACTTAAAACCCACTTTTTAAATTCTTTATCCCAAATCCAAAAAAGTTTGGATTTATCATAAAAGAAAGGTTGGACTTTCCAAAAAGCCTCAACTTGTGATCGCCTTGAAAACATTTCCTGAGCTGTCATTTTTTCAGCCTCATTAATTTCCTTTAGGTTTGCTTTTTCTTTTTCCTTAACTTCTTTCTCATATTTTGAAAATTCCTTTTTTAGAGTTGCTAAAGAATACCTTGAAATTTTAGAAAGTTCTCTTAGTTTATCCTCCTTTTCTAATTCATTACATTTCAAAATAGATTGGAGGTCCTTTTTTATTTCTTCCTTATTCATTTGACTAACCTCCAAGCCCCGCATGCAAAGCATTTGAAAGAAGTTTCTCCGTTGTCCTTATAAATTCTTGCTGAAACCCTATTCTTTTTTGATTGATAATGACAAATAGGACATTCAAGTTTGTCCCCGTTGGAAAGAAGTTTCAACTCTCCGAACTGGCTTTCAAATTGTTTTTGTCCAAACTTTTTTTGAGCCAAAGCTTTTAAATTTTCTAAAATAAAACTATCTAAGTTTTGCATGAAATTGCCTCCCTTTCCTTTGCATAAATCTTAGCCCTTAATTTTCTTTCCTTCAACTCCTCTTGATAATTTTTTTGATGAGGTAAATATTCAAGGACTAAATCAAAAGGCTTTTGAGTCTTCCAATGTAAAGAAAACTCCATGGGAACTAAATGTTCATCGTGAAGTATTGCGGTGTCCATTAAAGCAGAAGTTCCAAAAGGCATAACCTGTCTCCAAAAAAGTATTTGGGCCATGAACCTTTTGTAAGCGGACATTTTTTCTAATTCTAGAAAATCATAAATGATTAAATGAGGGCTCCTTCCTCCAGAATCAAAAACTGCAAAATGAATTTTCCTCTTTTGAAGTTCAAGGCCTGTTTGAATTATAATTTCCTCGGCTTTTTCTCGGGGAAGTTTATCAATCTCAAGGCGAGTTTCAGTTTTTATTTTTGTGCGGGTGTTCACAAATTGATTTTTTAAGTATTGCTGATCTGTTTGTTTTGAGTGAAGATTCCCCTCTGAATTTTGATAAGAATACATTTCTGTAAATTGAACTGAAGAATCCCATGAAAGAATTTGTCCGGCAAAAACCTTTAATTTGTGGAATAAAGGATTTTTTTGTCTTTTACTACTAATATATTCAAACTCAACTTTATTCATTTTTTTTCACTTCCTACTTTCAAAGTGAGAGGAAGTGAAGGCTGTATGAAGGGGGTTATTTCTAGGCATTTCGCACAGAATTTTATTTTTTTTAGGGAAATCGAGTTATTGGTCATTTTCAAAATTTTCCTCCGAATTTTCAAAATTTATTTTTTCAATTTTGACATAATCACCAGCCTCAATTTTGGACTTGCGAGGGATAATTAGAACTTTGGACCCATTCTTATGTTTTGAAACTTTTTTAATTTCTATCATCTTTTACTATTCACTACCATTTCTTACCAATTCAAGTTTATAAACTTTGTGGATTTGAGGTCCATATAATAGTGAAGGATAGTAAATGATAGTAAATGATAACATTTAAAAACCCTAAAAACATAAAAGAATTATGCAAAACAAAGATAAATTTTTAGATTCTTCTGAACTTGAAAATAGCGACAATAAAATAATTTTAAATGGAATTATAGAAACTCCTCAATCATTAATTTCATGGTTAAAAGCATTAACTGATCTTGAACAAAAAGTTCTATCTGTTTTATATCAAGGAAATAGAGCAATTCCTATAAAAAATATAAGACACTTCATAGTTCAATTAAGTGAAGAAGGAATAAAAGAAGAAGAAGAAAAAATCTTCACTTATCCTTTTGAAAGTTTTTATTATAAAGAAAAAGGGAAACAGATAACATATCCTTCTTTTGAAAGAATTGAAAAGACTATACAAAATTTGATAAAAATGAGAATGGTTTTAGAAAGGCCTTCAGAGGATAAAAAAATAAAAGCCCTTTATTTTCTCAATCCATTTATAAGAAATGCTTTAGATAAAGAAGATCCTTCAAAAGCCCCTAATTCTTCTTAAAACCCAACATTTCGTTAACTCCCTCAGGAGAGAAAATTTTAAAAGAATTTGAAGAAGCACTTTCCATTATAAAATAGTTAATGAGGGTATAGCTTTTGTCCCAGTGAGTAAAAAATAACTATTCTTTTTTTATGGGAGAGAACATTATAACACACTGAGCTATGGGTGGTTTGATTGTTCCCCCCCGTAACTTTTATAAGGGAGTTTTTCCTTAAGCTTTCATGGAGAAAGCAAAGGAAACTATCCTAAAAGACCATTTAGAATTTAAAAGATTATCTGTTCATTATGAGGGTAAAATTTCAGATATAAGAAGGGCCTTAGAAAAGTTCCTTAACTCCTCAGACAAACCCTTAAAGGATTTCGGAGAGAAGGAAGTTATTTCTTTTTTTAACATGACTTCAAAACAATATCAAATAAGAACCCTGAATGACATTAAAACTTATGTTAAGGTTTTTCTTAAATGGTTTTTTCCTGATTGGAGTTCAAAGTTTAGAAACTTAGATAAAATATGCAAATTAGGACAACCCTCCAGAGCTTTTGAGCCTGAGGATATGATAACTCGTGAAGAATTAGAAAAGATTGTTAATACTGAAAGAAACTTAATGTATAGGGTTTATTGGATAGTCTTATTTTATGGAGGATTTAGACCTTCGGAAGCTTGTCGTTTAAAATGGAAGCAGTTATCTTTTGATAAAGAAGGAATTATTATAAAAATTCACACAACAAAGACCAATAAAGATTTTATTAAATCACTCCCTAAAGAATCTGAGGAATTAATTAATAAGTGGAGAGAGCATAATGAATCAGAACTTCTTTTCCCTTCTCCCATTAATGAAAATAAACCGATAGTTCCTCGTTCTGTTTGTGGGAGATTAAAAAGAATTTCTAAGAAAGCAATAGGGCGTGAAGTTGTTCCTTATGCTTTAAGGCATAGCATAGCAACAATACTTTATAAAAATGATAACATAAAGGATGATGACACAGCAAGACAAATGGGACATACCAAAAGCATGAAAGCTGTTTATATGAACCTTAATGAAGATGATTTAAAAGCCAAAGCAAGAAATATTTGGGTTAAGACAAAGGCCCTAAGCCCTAAAGAGAGAGATGA
>JBJKQI010000077.1:0-3992 GCA_046705565.1 Candidatus Pacearchaeota archaeon
AAAGATTGTATGGATTAAGGGAGGGTTACAATTTTCCCCAGTGTTTTTAATTAGTTACATTCTTCTTTGGATTTTTTTAGAAACAGGGGCAATAAATTTTCTTATAAAAGCATTTGGATTCTAAGGAGGTCTCCTCGGATTTTTCAGTCACCAAAACCTTTTTTAATCTTAAAATTCTCATGGACTTATGAAGAAAGAGGTGCAGTTGAACAATGTTCTCCGAAGAGAGAGAGAGAGAGAGAGAGAGACGCGGGCTCTTTTATAATTCTGACTCGACGAGAAGAATACCGCATTTAAAAAAGTTCGGGAAGAATTTTGACAAAAAGTTTTTGCTGGTTTTTTTGATTGGGGTTTTTGTTGTTTTGTTTGTTGGGAGTGTTAGCGCTACAAATTATTATGTTAATGCCACAACCGGAAATGATTCAAACAATGGAACTTCACCCGCTTTTCCGTGGAAAACAATCGCTCACGTTAATGCTCAGACTTTTCAGCCTGGAGACAATATTTATTTTGAGAGGGGGGATACTTGGCATGAGCAACTAAATGTTCCATCGTCGGGAAATTCTACAAATTATATAACTTTTGGAGCTTATGGTGTAGGTGCAAAGCCAACTATTGATGGTGCAGATAACATCACAAGAGATTGGTTTCCTTATCCGGGAAATTTTTTGAAGAACCCGGGTTTTGAATCCTGGACAAGTTCACTTCCTGATTCCTGGGGAGGGAAACAGACGGGAAATTCTACAATATCCAAAGACACAAGCGATGTTCATTCGGGAAATTTGGCCTTGAACATGACCGTGGATTCAAGTAATAGTGATGTTTATTTTGGTCAAACAGTAACGATTAATGGCAGTACAAATTACAATTTGAGCTTTTGGTATAAGGTTCCAGTTGGTAAGACTTTTAAAATAAGAATTTTAAATTCAGCGGGCTCAAATTCAAGTTACTTAAACTCAAGCGGGGCTTGGCAGAGCACTGGTTATTACACAACGATAAGTGGAACTGGTTCTTGGACAAATTATTCAGTTAGTTTTCCGCCAAATGTAACAATTTCCTCTTCCCTTAATATCTTAATTGAGAGAAGTTCTGCAGCAAGTTCCAGCATGTTATTTGATGATTTTTCTCTATCAAAAGATTTACCTCAAAATACAAGTCTTTGGGGTTATGCCACAGGCCCCCTTCCAGATCCTCCAAAAAAAGTTTGGTTTAATGGAACTCTTGGAACAAACAAGAATGTTGTGTCTAATCTTTCACAAAATGGAGATTGGGCATATGATGGAACTTTCCTTTGGGTCTATTCTTCTAACGGAGAAAGTCCTTCATTGAATTGGCCTAGCGGGATAATCACCACGGCAAGAGATTATTGCATAGGCAATCCTGAAAATTACACAAGGATTGAAAATCTTCATTTGGAACGCTCTATTTCAGCGGCTTATGCTGCTGGGGGGAATGAGATTACTCATCCGGTAATCGGAGGGGTGATCTCAAATGTAACGATAAATGATGCAGGCTCAGATGGGATGGTTGTTGGTAGCCAACATATAGGAGAATCTTTCAATTACACAATTGTTGGGTGTAATATTTCAAACAACGGGGTAAACCTTGCTCTTGATCATGGAATTTACCTCTCGCATATGTCAAACTCAACAATATCAAACAACACTTTTGTTAATAATGCCGGATGGGGAGTTCAAATTCAAGATTTATCCAACTATAATCACGTATTTGGAAATTACTTTCTAAATAATTGGGCAGGCGGAGTTGTTATCTTTAATAATTCTATCGGGATGCCCTACGGAAATTTGGTTGATTATAATATTATTAAGGGTTCTTATATTGGAAGTGCCGGCTATAATGGAAATGCCTTTTACATAGGAGGTCTTTCAAACGGATCGGAGGTTAATTATATTTACAATAATGTTTGCGAAGGCATGAATAATTCTCAAGATCGTTGTTTCTATAAGGGAACTAATTCTAATGTTACAATAAATTTTGATAATAATCTTCTCTTAAGAGAAGAGTCCCAAAATGTTCTCTTTTGGGCTAACAGTTATATAAATTTGGTTTCGGATTATAATATTTTATATCCAAATTCAAGTCAATTTATTTGGTGGGGTGCTTCAAAATATAATAATCTTTCTTCCTACCAATCTGGTTCTTCATTGGATGCTCATAGTATAAGTGCAAATCCACTCTTCCTAAACTCCTCCGGCAACATGAACGAGACAACTGACTTTCAATTAAAATGGAACTCCCCGGCAATCGACGCTGGAACTGATGTTAATCTCACAACAGATTACTTTGGAAATCCAATTTATGGGACTCCGGACATAGGTGCAATTGAGTATCAGCCGCCATATAACATTTCAGTTGATTCAGAAAATTTATCTATCAGTCCTGACATAAGAATTTACGGAGACGGAAAGTTCAGGTACCTCAATTCAACAGCGTCGTCGGGAACAGCGAAGATTTCAGTTGTTCCCGTTGGCGGATATCCTTATTACAATTCAACCCAAGCCCGTCCTGCGTCATATGACTTGAATGTTACAAAGGCTACTGCAAGTAATACAAGTTGGAATATTGTGAATTTGTCAGCGTCGGGAAATGTGACTTTCAAAGTTTGTGGGCTCTCTGCTTCGTCTTACTATAAACTTAGTGTTGACAATGGAACTAACGGGACTTTATCAACTGATTCTTCAGGTTGTCTTTCGTATGTTTACAAAGGGCATTGGTCAACTCATGACTTTAGTGTTGTTTACAATGGAGCTATTCCTGTTACAACAAACAACAATGGCGGCTCCTCTGGTGGTGGCGGAGGCTCAGTCACACCGTCGGTAACTCATTCATACTCTTGGGATAAACTCAATCCCGGAAATGTGAATTTGAGTAACTTTGGCTCTTCATTGGGAGTGAGCGAGATAATTTTAGGTGTTGGAAAATTAATACAAAATGCAAAACTCTCAGTTATTAATAATGGAAATGAAAGCTTTTCAGAAATTCCAATAAACAAAACAGGAAAAGTTTACAATTACATCCACATTGACACAACAAACCTTGATGGAAATTTGACAAATGTTAGTGTGACATTTTTGGTGAATGCAACTTGGGCTTCATTAAATTCTTTAACACCCTCGGAAATTGGGGTTTTCAAATATAATTCATCGACGGGCGAGTGGAATGATTTGAATGCGACTTATACAGGAGAAGTGAATGGAAGTTATTTGTATAAAGTTTTCATGAAAACACTGAGTTATTTTGCCGTCGGTTCACGTGAGGCAGCCGTTTCTTCGGGAAATGGCTCGACGGGGAACAACACTGTAAATAATGAAACCTCGTCGGTTACTAATGAAACAGCGCCGGCACATTCTTGGATTTCAAATGCTTTGAATTCTGCTGTCAATTGGGTTTCAAGTACTGTTGGAATAATTGTAATTCTTGTTTTGATAATTGCGATTATCTTATTTTTGATTTTTGGAAGAAAAAAGGATTATTCTAAATTGGTTAAAGAATGAAGTAATTAATTAGGTCTTGAAATTTATTATAAATTTTTTAGATTTAAGGAAATCTTTTAGGTAACCAAGTATTTTTTTCGTTAATTTCTTCGTTTTCTTTTTCTTCCTTTTTTTCCGGAGGGTTTTCTTTTTTGGGCTCTTCTTCTGGTTTTGCTTTTTCTAATTTTTCTTTTAAGTTTTCAAGTTCTTCTGGTTTTGCTTTTGTTCTTTGGGAATTTATTGTTTCGTCGTTGTAAACCGGAAGAACATTTAATATTTCGTGACCCATGACGTTTGTAGAAACCAAATCGATTTTTTTGGGGTTTAGCGCTTCTTTTAATTTTTCTTCTATTTCAAGAGCGAGTTTTCCGACTTCTCCCGGAAACTCTTCTTTTGAAGATAAATGTTCTTTCGGAATTATTAGAGTGTGCCCAATTGATGCCGGATTAATATCTAGAATTGCAATTGCTTTTTCGTTTTCTCCAACTTTCGTTGAGG
>JBJKQI010000078.1:0-2611 GCA_046705565.1 Candidatus Pacearchaeota archaeon
ATTTTGAAATTTATGAATAAAATTAAATTTAGTTCCGTAGGGGTGGTGGGCGAAATTCAATCCTCCAAGGCAAATATAGAGAAAATTTTGCAAGATTCATTTACTAAACATTACATACCTGAGTTTAAAATTGCAAATACAGATGCGGATATTTATGTAATTGAAGATAGAAATCTGAAAAAGAAAGGAGATATTAGATTCCCATCAATAATGTTAAATTCCAGCGTTGAACATAGAAGCTATGTTGTTTCAGCAGAATATCTTTTAGAGAGATCTAGACAAGAAAAGTTGGATATTTATACCATAAATTCATCTTCGGCTGAGAAAGATGGTAAAGGCGTTCTTTTTTATGGTGGAGCATCAAATTTAGGGAAAAGTACATTTGCATTAGCTTTATCTGAAAATAAATTCAACCATTATTCTGATGAAAAAACACTTATTGATTTAAAATCTGGAAATATGGTTTCTGGATCAAAAAGTATTCCATTGAGAAAAGAAATTTTGAGAAAGAAATTAGGTAAGGGAGATTATAAACAAATTGAAGCCGTATCTTCTGATAACCCAAAGCTAAGTATGATTATCTTGCCTCATTATGACCATGGTCTTAAAAAACCAATAATTAATGAATTAGAAGCATTAGATTTATTCTGGGGAATCAATGGAGATTTTTCAAGAAGGATACGTGGAGGAACAAAATTTATAGACAATTTTTCTTACCAACTTCCTTCATTGGATACAGAAGATTTAACCGAAAAAAGATTAAGCTTAACAAAAAAACTGACTGAATCGGTCCCAGGATTTTATTTCCAAGGAGATTCTAATCAACTAGTTAAATTTGTGAAAGACTATTTCAAAAAATGAACATTTTAATAGGTATGAGATATGCAAATCCACCTGCAGGTGGTGCTGAGAAATCTCTTTTAATTTTATCAAAAATGTTAAAATCAGAAGGTCATAATGTAAAGATTTTGTCCTTGGGGTATGAAAATAAAAAATCTTCTATTAGTAATATCCCGCTTGAAGAAATTTCTTTTAGAAATAAAATAAAAAAGAAATCATTGGTCTTAAAAGAAGTCGAAAAATATAAGTTATTAGAAAAAAATGATTTTATGATAATAAAAAAAGTGCAAGAATTTAATCCAGATTTAATTATAACACAACATGAAATCTCATTTTTATTTGAGATGCATTCAAAGAATCTTCCTCCAATCGTATTATTTATTCATGGTATGGAATTTTTTCCTAAATTAAGAAATAGGCTATCAAACCAATCTTTGTTGGAAAAATTTTACTCTATTATTTATGGGAGATTCTTAGAACACAAGCTAAAAAGAATTATAAAATGCTCAAGTCATGTATTTTTCCCAAGTAAATTTCTTAAAGAAAAGTACTCAAAATATTTTAAGGGAAATTTTTGTATTTTGCCTCCTTTTACAGAACTAGAACAAAATCATTTTAAGAATAAGACCCGAAAATATATACTTCACATAAAGCCCACAAAGGTAAAGGGGATAAAACAAACTTTAGATATTGCTAGGAATATGCCAAAAGAAAACTTTTTGATTTGTGGTAAAAATCTAGAAAATTTAAAATTTAATTTACCAAATGTAAAATATATAGGTCATAAAAAAAATATGAATAGCATATATGATAAATCAAAGATATTATTAATACCAACAACTCAACCTGAAACGTTTAGCATTTCCTCTGTTGAAGCTCAATGGAGAGGATGTAATGTTCTAGCATTAAAAGAGGGAGGTATCCCTGCCCCTAAAGAATCTTTCTTAAAAACAAATAATATTAATAGGTGGATAAATGCTATTAAAAAGGGTGGGTTTAAACTAAACAAGAAAGAATTATTAAAATATAATTCTTTCAAAAGTTTAAACACATTCAAAAAAGAGGTGAAAATATGATAAAACAATTTACAAGTCAGATTGGTGATAAAGAAATTCTCATTGAATTGATTAAGTCTGAAAATCTAGATTTATCAAAAATCAATCCAGTAACACAAATTTCTGGAATTTGCTATGATAAAGAAGGAAATATCTTAATCTTAAGTTCAAGGCCAAATAAGTGGTTTATTCCTGGAGGGAAACCTGAGGATGGAGAATCTTTTGAAGATACGCTAAAAAGAGAAGTTTATGAGGAAGCAACGGTAGAAATAGAAAATATACTCCCCTTAGCGTTTCTTAAAATTAATTTTCCAGAAAATCCAAATAAAACAGAAGGAGATATGTTTTTTCAAGGCAGGTTTCTGGCTGAAGTAAAAAGTGTAAAGCCTATACAAAGAGACCCTGCAACTGGTATGACTTTTGAAAGAAAATTTATTCCTCATGAAGACTTTTCTAAATATGTTAAATGGGATGATGCAGAAGATCTCATTTCTCTAATGAAGGAGAAATTAAAGAATGAATAAGAAAAATGTTCAGTCTTATTTTTCAAAGGAAAATACTGTTTATAATTGGTGGAACCCATTGGATTCTGAGAAAGGACACGTATATAGAAGGCAAGAGAATATAGTTGAAAATAAAATAAAAAACAGAAAAATTGAATCTATTTTGGATGTTTCTTGCGGGAAGGGGAGATATGCTAGAAGATTATCTAAGTA
>JBJKQI010000079.1:0-3377 GCA_046705565.1 Candidatus Pacearchaeota archaeon
GAAGAAAAAAATATGATGCGCTTAATTAGCAGCAGAAATAAAATTCTGGATTACGCAAAGAGAAAAGATTATGATTATCTATTAATGATGGATTCAGACGTTATGGTGCCGTCGAATTTGCTAAGCGGACTCATCCGGGACGAAAAGGACGTTGTGAGTGGATTGTATTTTAATGTGTTCGGAGTCGACGGGCAAAATAAATTAATGCCCGTGTGTTGGAAAGTTGCCGAAAAGGAAATTGTTGAAGAAATCAAAAGAAAAAATATTCCTGTTTATATTGATGAAAAAGAGATAGTACGCAGATACTTAACAAAAGAAGAAGTTGAAAGTGGGAAAATTCAGGAGGTCTTTATTCCGTCGGCGGGTTGTCTTTTGCTTTCCAAAAAAGCAATTAATTCGGGAGTAAAATATGGGTTACTTTCCGAAGAAATAACCAAGGGCAGAGATTCAACGGACGACATTTTCTTCTTTAATGAATTAAGAGAAAAAGGATTTAAGCTTTATTGCGATGTGAAACTTTTTTGCCGCCACGAAGTTTTGCCAAAATATGAAGGTGGTAAAATCCATCCTGTTTTCGAAGGATAAAATTTAATCACATTCCCAAACGACGACGACGTTTGCTCCGTTTAAATCATTCGTGACAGGATAAGTTTTTGTTAAGTTACATCGCGAAGCGATATAATCCAGAGGAGTTGAATCGTCAAAACCCGTTAAAGTTCCGTCGGAAAGTTTTGTTCCTTTTTCAATTATGAATCTCACCCCAGAGATTTTTTTCTCAATCTCAGAAATATTAAATTCCGAAGTCATTATGTTTTTTGGATTCGTGTCGGCAATGTTTCCCGCAAGAGGACGTCCGGACAAAAGACCGACGAGAGGCGTTATTTCAAAACTTCCGTAAATTGTGTCGTTAGCACCTGAGTTAGACACAACAAAATTAGTAATATCTGAAGTGAATTTTATATTTGAAGCCGTCGCGTAATTTGAGATATAAATCAATGAATTAAAAACCATAAACAAAATTAAGAATAATACCAAAAGCCTTCTGAAATTTTTAGAATCAGAAAATTCAAAAATAAATTTTGCTGTAAACATTGCAAAAAATGCGATTATTAATCCGAAGTATAAATAATAAATATCCGAATAAACTGCGTAAAGTATTACTGAGCCGGCAGTTGCCAAGAGAGGCAGAAGTAATTTTTTCTTCTCCTTGTCAAAAATAAAATAAAATAAAGTTCCTAAAATTAATATAAAATCCCCGACGAGAAAAAACCCAATTACAGAAAACTTATCTAACCCGATTCCGGAAATTAAATTTAGTCTAAAAAAGAAGATTTGATTTAGATAAGCTCCGTGAGAAATTATTTCAAAAATTAAACTTATGGGAACGAATATAACCGCAAGTCCTAAAATAAACTTTAAGGTTTCTCTCCGTCGGCAAATTAAATAAAAAAGTAAAGCCCCCAAAATAACAAAAGGTGCGTAAAGTCTTGTAAGTGCAGCCAAACTTCCAAAAAGCCCAGCAATAATTGGTTTATCTTCCTCTATAAAATAAATCATCCCTATGAGAAATAATAAAGTTAAAGAAATTCCGGTGTTATAGTCTGTTGTTAAAAGAACTAAAAAACTAAATAAAAATAAAATTGAAGCGGTAAGTCCCTGCCAGCCACCGAATTTTTTCTTTATGTACAAATAAATAAAAATAGAACTTCCAACAGTTGCTAAAATCGGGATTAATTTTAAAATTAAAAAATTCGAGCCGGTAAAAATTTCAAAAAAAGCCATAACATAAGCCTGAAATGGCGGGCTTGCAAAAAAGAAATTCCTGTAGGGGACAAATCCATTGAGAATTAACCTTCCCATGTACATATATGTGAAGCCATCAGAAAACTTGAACTGCATTTCGGTAATTTTTAAAATTAGAAATAAGACAGCGCTTGCCCCCAAAAAATAATCCGTTTTTTTAAACCTCATATGTCTTTTAGGATATAAGACTTTTTTAAGTCTCTTTTTTTGTTTTCTCAATGCTAAAAAAGAAAAATATAAATGAATTCCTAAAATATGCCGCAGTTGGTGCGTCCGGAATTTTGGTTAATCTCTTTTTTCTCTACACCCTAACCGAATCTCTTCACATTTATTATTTAATTTCAGAAGTTTTTGCATTCGCTGTTGCAACAATGTCAAATTATGTTTTCAATAAATTCTGGACATTTAAAGAGCACATGAAATATAAATTTGTTTCAAAAGGAATAAAATTTTTTGTTATCGCCGGAATTGCCCTTTTAGTAAATATTTTTTTCTTGTGGTTTTTCACCCAGGCTGCAGGAATCTATTACCTCATTTCACAAATTTTAGCTTCGGCTTTCACACTTGTAACAAACTTCACAGGAAATAAATTGTGGACTTTTAAAAATTAATTTTTCATCCCAAAAATCTTCATTAAATTTTCAGCGACTTTCGGGGTAGCCCGATAAATTTCGTCAACGACGTCGTCAATTCTTTTTCTGTAATATCTTTGTTTTGCTCTTTCAATAGGGCTAAAACCCAAAAGAAAAGGGTATTTTTCAGAAATGTCCAAAATTCCTTTGTTTTTCCCATATGCAATCTTTTCAAATAGAGGTGAATTAATGTCAAAATGTTCTTTCAAAAATTTCTGATGATTCTCTTCCATGGAAATTACCAAGTCACTTTTATTAACTAAAGCTCGGGTTATTTTTTTAGGTCTATGGGTAAAAAAAACACCGTGCTTGTTTAACCTATTTTTTGTAATGGGGCTAACTCCTTCCTCTGGTTTGAAAATTCCTGCAGAGTCAACAATAATCCCGTTTATTTTGTTTTTCTTGAAATAATCCTCAAGACAAACTTTGGCAGATAAACTTCTAAAAACGTTGCCGCTGCAAACGAACGTCACCCTTTTCATTTTATTAAAAAGGCAAAACCATTTTTAAGTTTTTATAAGTACTCAAATTTTAAAAACTCCTTAACCTTCTCTGTAGAATGGAGTTAACAAAAAAAACAATTGACGAAATTGACTGGTCAAAGGAAAAAGAGAGTACAAAATTAATTGAGGCGATTCTCTTTATTTCAGGTCGCTTTTTATCAATGCAAGAGCTAATTGATTTGTCAAATTTAAATTCTCTTGTGATAAAAGAATCAATTGAAAAACTAAAGGAACGTTACGAAAAGGACGACTCGGCCTTAGAAATTGTTGAACGTGATAATTTATTAAAAGTTGATGTAAAACCGGAATATCACTCAATTATAAATAAACTTGCGACAGGTTCAGCTGAATTTTCAAAAGCAGAGCAGGAAACTTTGGCAATTATTGCTTACAAGCAGCCAATAAAACAATCTGTAATAATAAAAATAAGGGGGAACAA